>CP059430.1:318456-636913 GCA_013874835.1 Carnobacteriaceae bacterium zg-84
CAAATTATTTCTCGTGGATTTGTTTACTTTAAAAATAGTATGGATATTATGAAAGAAAGTAAAGAATTAGTTAGACAAGTAGTTGAAAATCATCTGGCACAAGATGAGTTTGAGTGGAGTCGTTTGCGTAATGAAGTACGTGATGAATTAAGTAAATTCTTGTTTGATAAAACAAAACGTCGCCCAATCGTTTTACCAATTATTATGGAAGCGTCTGGGTACAGATTACCAGAAGAAAGAGGTTAGTCTATGAATCAAGTGGCAGTCAAAAATATCAAAGAAATAAGCATTGCTCTTATGATGACTTTGCTTTTAACCGTCATTATTTGTTATGTTAGACCGGAACTACTACTTCCGGTAGCAATGCTACCATTTATTACAACGGTATATCGTTATGGTTTTTCTGCTTTATATGGTGTGAGTATTTTATATGGTGTTATCGCGGGTATTTTAACGAGCATCATTTTAAAACAAGATATGACAATCAATATATTTATGTTTGTTGCTGCGTCATTGATATTATGTGCTTGTGGATTTTTCACAAAAAATATTCATCGAACGGTCAATAATCGTCGTATGAAATCAGTGTGGTTAAATATTGTCACAGCAACTGTTTGTAGTAGCCTTGCGTTTGTAGGATTGTACTATGTGTCTATGTCAATGAACTATGCGCTTATTAGCATTCAAAGTATTATCTATTTAGAAGTATATATGCTTTTGTCTGTTTTATTTTCAGCGTATCAATATCCAATTCTGATTTTAACAAAGCGTAGTCCGTTTTTATCGAGTAAAGAACGTTCAAAATTGTTAAATGATTAAAAAGAGTGACGTTAGGTCAATGCTATTGCCTAACGTCTTTTTTGGAGGAAATATGTCACACAAAAGAAAAGGGCAAGTATGGATAGGAATTGCCATTACCATTATGGCATTTTTGTTTTACATGTCATCTAAGCCATATCATGAACAAAGTTTAGTGTCGCCTTTAGAAAAATTACTTTCTCATTTTCCATTTATAGATACATTCAGTCATATTTCTTTTTTATATGGTGGAAAAGAGATAAGTATTCAAGCGAATGGCTATATTGCTTTTATTGAATTTTTCATTCGGAAATTTGCTCATTTTATGAGTTTTTTTATATTAGGATATGCCTGGTTTAAAGGATTGAAAGTGTATATAAAAGATAGAAAAATTGTCTTTTTTCTTGCATTGATTTTATGTATATTCTATGCGGGTTTTGATGAATTTCATCAAAGTTTAACACCAAATCGTACACCACTTTTAGAAGATGTTATTTTAGATTCAAGTGGAGCGTTTCTAGCTATTCTATGGTCTATGATTTTCTCAAAAATTACACGAAAACATCGGTAAACGATAAAGATTTATGCTATAATAAATCGTTGTATATAGAAAAGGAGTATAAATATGGCGCAATTATTTTTTAGATATGGTGCAATGAATTCAGGAAAAACAATTGAAATTTTAAAAGTTGCCCATAATTATGAAGAACAAAATAAAGCTGTTGTTATTATGACGAGTGCAATAGATAATCGAGATGAGATCGGATATGTTTCTAGTCGTATCGGCTTGCGTCGAGAAGCTATAGCCATTTATGACGAAACGAATATTTTTGATTATATTGCAATGTTAGAGATTGTGCCATACTGTGTGTTGATTGATGAAGCACAATTTTTGAAAAAAGAACATGTCTTACAACTAGCTAAAATTGTTGATAAATTGAATATTCCTGTTATGGCATTTGGTCTAAAAAATGACTTTAGAAATGAATTATTTGAAGGATCACAATATTTATTATTACAAGCAGATAAAATTGAAGAAATGAAAACTATTTGTTGGTTTTGTCATAAAAAAGCAATTATGAATATGCGTGTTGTGGACGGAAAAGCCATTTATACAGGAGAACAAATACAAATAGGTGGGAATGAATCTTATTATCCAGTTTGTCGTAAACATTATCATCACCCACCAATAAACGAAAATAAGGAGTAAAATATGTTTGATCAATTAGAAAGTTTAATTATACGATATGAAGAGTTATCTGAATTGATGAGTGATCCAGATGTTATTGCTGATACAAAACGTTTTATGGCATTGACAAAGGAAGAAGCTGGACTTCGTGAAAAAGTAGCAACGTATAAACGTTACAAAGACGTCGTACAAAGTATTTCAGATACAGAAGAAATGCTTGGTGAAAATTTAGATGCAGACATGGCTGAATTAGCGAAAGAAGAATTGTCTAATTTGAAAAAAGAAAAAGAAAAATTAGAAGAAGATATTAAAATTATGATGTTACCAAGTGATCCAAATGATCAAAAAAATATCATTATGGAAATACGTGGTGCTGCTGGTGGAGATGAAGCAGCATTATTTGCTGGAAGTTTATTCAATATGTATCAAAAATATGCTGTAGCACAAGGATGGCGCGTAGAAGTAATGGACGCTAATATTACAGGAATTGGTGGCTATAAAGAAATTACATTGATGATTACAGGAGATAAAGTTTATTCCAAGTTAAAATATGAAAGTGGTGCACATCGTGTACAACGTGTTCCTGAAACAGAATCTCAAGGCCGTGTTCATACGTCTACAGCGACAGTTGTTGTCATGCCAGAAGCAGAAGAAGTCGAAGTGGATATTGCTGAAAAAGATATTCGTGTGGATATTTATCATGCGAGTGGAGCTGGTGGACAGCACGTGAATAAAACAGCATCTGCTGTTCGTTTGACACATTTACCAACAGGTATTGTTGTTGCTATGCAAGATGAGCGTTCTCAGTTGAAAAACCGTGAAAAAGCAATGAAAGTATTGCGTGCTCGTGTATATGATCAGTTACAACAAGAAGCACAATCAGAATACGACGCTAATCGTAAATCAGCGGTCGGAACAGGAGATCGTTCAGAACGTATTCGTACATACAATTTCCCACAAAATCGTGTAACAGACCATCGTATCGGATTAACGATTCAAAAACTAGATCAAATTCTATCTGGAAAATTAGATGAAGTTGTTGATGCATTAGTGTTGTATGATCAAACGAAAAAATTAGAAGAGTTAAATAATGGAAACTAATTATGCTACGTTCATAAAAAAGGCACAATTAGAGTATAGTCATAGACCTGATTTAGTTGAACGATTACTATGTGACCGATTAGATTGGACAAAATCAGATTTGATATACCACTTACAAGATAATGTGCCAAAAACAATACAAGAGCAGTTTTTCAAGGATTTTGAAAAATTAAAACAAGGTGTTCCTTTACAATATATTGTTGGCAAAGAATGGTTTTATGGACGAGAGTTTATGGTGACAAAAGATACACTTATTCCACGTCCGGAAACGGAATTACTTGTTGAGCAAGTATTAAATCGCATACCGATAGACGCACAGATAAAGGTATTGGATATTGGAACGGGGACGGGTATTATCGGTCTTACTATAAAATTAGAAAGACCGAATAGTCTAGTTGATATGGTTGATATTTCTAAAGAGGCATTATGTGTGGCAACACATAATGCCAAACAGTTACATGCCGATGTACATTGTTTTGAAAGTGATGTATGTTCTTCGGTTACGGAGCAATATGATGTGATTGTAAGTAATCCCCCTTATATTAGCCATGATGAAGTATGTGATATGGATGATAGTGTTTTACAATATGAGCCACACCTTGCATTATTTGCACAAAATAATGGCTATGCCATTTATGAAGTTTTGGCAAAACAATTACCTGCTGTGTTAGCAAAGAATGGTTGTGTATTATTAGAAATCGGGTATCAACAAGCAGAAAAACTAAAGAAACTATTTCAACAATCTTTTCCAGATAAATACATTAGTGTATTAAAAGATTATATGGGGTTGGATAGAATGTTAATCATTGAGGAGAGAAGAATATGAGAACAGAATTGATTACATTGGATCAAATAGATGAAGCTGTCCGTTTGTTGCAAAATGGGCATATTGTAGCTTTTCCAACGGAAACGGTGTATGGTTTGGGAGCGATTGCCAATAATGAAATAGCTGTGAAACGTATTTATGAAGTAAAGGGACGTCCTAGTGATAATCCTTTAATTGTTCATGTTGCAACAAAAGATGTATCGCCTTATATTGTCAATCCTCCAGAATATTTACCTCGATTAGTTGAAACATTCTGGCCAGGACCTTTAACAATCATTTGTCACATTAAAGAAAATGTATTTGCACCTGCTATCTCATCTGGTCGAAAAACGGTGGCGTTGCGTATGCCGAATCATTCTACGACTTTAGAATTGATTGATAAAGTAGGTTTTCCTTTGGTAGGACCAAGTGCCAATACGTCAGGGAAGCCAAGTCCGACACGTGCAGCTCATGTTTTGGATGACTTTTTTGGAAAAATTGAAGGGGTTTTATATGGTGAAAATGCATCAATAGGAATTGAATCAACAGTAGTAGATTTAACAAATCCTAAAGGCATTGTTATTTTAAGACCGGGGGCTATTACAAAAGAAGAGTTAATGAAATATGAATTTCCTGTTTTTGATATGGAAGAAAAAATATTAAAAGCAGAGGATATTCCTATGGCTCCGGGAATGAAATATAAACATTATGCACCAAGACAACCTATTTATTTGGTAGATTCTCAAAGTCCAGAATTATGGGATTTAGCTATTCGCCATTTTCAATCTGAAAATAATCGTATTGGTATACTTGCTGATGAAAATTTAGTGGAGTGTTATCAAGAACAAGTCGTTCAAACATATAGTTTAGGTGGCATTGAAGATGTTGAAAGTGCATCAAAACATCTGTATGACGGGTTACGCTATTTTGATAAATCAAATGTAGATGTCATACTCGCACAAGTGTATGAAAAAAAAGGTATGGGTATTGCTTTGATGAATCGTTTGGAAAAAGCGGCAGGAAATACTTATTTTATTGATGCAAAAGGAAAATAATATGCGAACAAAAGAACGTTATAAAACAAAAAGTGCTGTCTTTGTGATGTTTATTTATGATGATAAAGTATTATGCCAAAAACGACAAAATACAGGTTTTATGGATGGCTTTTATGATATGGGAGCCAGTGGACATGTTGAAGAGGGAGAGACATTAACGCAAGCAGCTAAAAGAGAAGTCAAAGAAGAATTAAATATTGATATTGATAAAGAACGTCTAAAATTAGTGACGACCATTCATCATAAAAGTGAGGATGAAGTGTATTATTATTTTTATTTTAGTTATATATTACATGCACAAGATGAATACGATTTTTCCATTAACGAACCAGAAAAAAACGAAAAATTGATATGGTTAAATATGTCACAATTACCAGAAGATGTAACGGTCTATAATCGACAAGCTGTTGACAATTATTATCGTCATATTCCCTTATCAGAACTAGGTTTTTAATTATTAAATTATTAGAATATAAATCAATGACGAATAAATCATATATAGATAAGATAGTATATGGGTTAGCCTATATACTATCTTTTTTATTTTATGAAGAAGTCTTTGTAAGAAAAACAGACATTGGTGTATGAAAAAGTCATACGGATAGTCATAAAAGAGGATAAATATACCATGAATAAATGAAATGCTTAATATAAAAGAATAAAACTTTTGTTGATGATTTTTAAAAAGGAATTGATACGATATTGCACAATAAGAATTGCTCTTATTTTATGGAACGTGTTATAATAAATTGACGAGTTTGGAGGCGTGAAAATGAAAGAAAAGCTATTTATTGTTGGAGATATACATGGAGAATATGATTTATTAGAAAAATTATTACGGTATTGGAATGAAGAGGAGCAACAATTAGTTTTTTTAGGCGATTTGGCAGATAGAGGGCCAAAAACAAAGGAATGTTTTTTAAAAGTAAAAGAATTGGTTGATAGAAAAGGTGCGATTTGCATAAGTGGGAACCATGAGGATATTTTATTAAAATGGTTAGGGGATCCTCAAGAAAATATGGACTGGTATTTAAGAAATGGTGGTCAAGCAACGATTGAGGGATTGCTTTATAAAGGTGTATTGGAAGAAGAAACACCTCAAGAAGCAGCATCTATGATACAAACAAGATACCCTGAGTTGATAACTTTTATTAAGGAATTACCTTTATATTACGAAACAGATTATTGTATTTGTGTGCATGCAGGTGTTAATTTTGATTTAGAAGACTGGCATCAAACATCTAGACGTGATTTTATTTGGATTCGTGAGCCTTTCCATCAAACAGAAAACACGCTTGGTAAACCAATTATTTTTGGGCACACACCTGTTCAATCTTTACACAGTCGTTTATTTGATACACATTTATGGTATCATAAAGGTAAGTTTGGTATCGACGGTGGGGCTGTCTACAATGGTGCTTTACACGGATTGATTATATCTAAAAGTGGCGTAGAAGAACATCATCAAATCATTCATCCAAAACATCGTTGGGAATAACCTTTTTTCAAAAATTGTGTTGTTGATAAGAATAAAGTAGTGTGTCACTGGCATGATTTAATGATTGTCAATATAGAGAGTGAAAACTCTCTTTTTATATGCTAGAAAAGAATAGAAAGGAACGCTATGGAAGAAAAAGTATTTTCATTAACAGTTAAAAAATTACCGCAATTTAAAGCAAATCAAATTCAAACAGTATTATCATTATTAAAAGAAGGTAATACAGTTCCGTTCATTGCACGCTATCGTAAAGAAATGACTGGAGCATTAGACGAAGTACAAATTAGAGAAATCGAAGACGTACATCATTATTTAGAAAATTTACTAAAACGTAAAGAAGAAGTACAACGATTGATTGAAGAACAAGGTAAACTAACACCTGAATTAGAACAAGCTATTCAAAAAGCAGAAAAAATGCAACAATTAGAAGATATATATCGACCTTTTAAACAAAAAAGACGTACAAAAGCAACAATCGCTAAAGAAAAGGGATTAGAGCCATTCGCTTTATGGATATTGTCTAGCCCTAAAGATGCTAATATTGATGAAAAAGCGTGTCAATTTTTATCTGAAGAAGTAGAAACGATAGAAGATGCCTTAATAGGAGCACATGAAATTATAGCAGAAACAATTAGCGATACAGCAAAGTATCGTGAATGGATTAGACAATATACATTTAAATATGGTTCTATTGTGTCTACTGTAAAAGATGAGAGTAAAGATGAAAAACATGTTTATGAAATGTATTATGAGTTTCAAGAATTGGTTACTAAAATACGTCCTCATCGTGTTTTAGCATTAAATCGTGGAGAAAAGGAAGATATTTTAAAAGTAGATGTTACTATTGATACGCAGAAAATTATGGAGTATTTGGAAAAACAGCTTATCAAATACCCTAATAATGTTACTGCTGAATATATAAGAAAAGCAATCGAAGATGCTTATAAACGTTTTATTGCACCAAGTATTGAACGAGATATTCGTAATGAATTAACAGAAATAGCAGATACACAAGCCATTCAAGTATTTGGTGAAAACTTAAAAAATTTATTGTTACAACCACCAATGAAAGAACGTGTTATTTTAGGATTAGACCCAGCCTATCGAACAGGATGCAAATTAGCGATTATTGATGAAACAGGACGTGTACTGGCAAAAAGCGTGATTTATCCTCATAAACCAGCTCCAGAATATAAACGACAAGAAGCTGGAAAAATTTTCTGCGACTTATTAGAAATGTATCATGTTACGATGATTGCGATTGGGAATGGAACAGCTAGTCGTGAATCTGAACAATTTGTTGCTACTCAGATTAAACAGTTAAATCGTCCAGTACACTATGTCATTGTGAATGAAGCAGGTGCATCCGTTTACTCTGCAAGTGATATTGCGAGATTGGAGTTTCCAGATTATCAAGTAGAAGAACGTAGTGCCGTGAGTATTGCACGTCGTTTACAAGATCCATTGGCAGAATTAGTAAAAATTGATCCTAAATCTGTAGGAGTTGGGCAATATCAACATGATGTTTCACAAAAACAACTAACAAATCAACTAGATTTTATTGTTGAAACAGTTGTGAACCAAGTAGGTGTTAATTTAAATACAGCGAGTGCTTCTTTATTACAATATGTTGCCGGTATGAATAAAACGATTGCGAATAATATTGTTGCTTATCGTGATGAGCATGGTGCCTTTAAAAATCGTTTTGAACTAAAAAAAGTCGCTAGACTAGGTGATAAAGCTTTTGAACAAGCAGCAGGATTTTTACGAGTGGTTGGTGGAGAAACGATATTGGATAATACGCCAATACACCCAGAATCTTATACAGAAACCAAAGCATTATTGCATGCATTTAACATTCAAATAGATGCTCTTGGACAAGAAGAAACAACAGATGTTTTAAAAACGATTGATGTTGAAAAAGCAACACATCTAACAGGATTAGGACAAGAAACCGTCACAGATATTTTAGAAGCACTACAAAAGCCGGGTAGAGATATGCGTGATGATATACCCGCACCAATTTTAAGAAGTGATGTCATGACAATGGAAGATTTAAAAGTCGGCATGTCACTAGAGGGTACAGTTCGAAATGTTGTTGATTTTGGTGCTTTTGTAGATATTGGTGTAAAACAAGATGGGCTTGTTCATCTATCTAAAATGAGTCAAAAATTTGTAAAATCTGCCAGCGATATTGTGTCTGTTGGTGATATAGTAACGGTATGGATTGATGCCGTCGATATAGTAAAAAACAGAATTTCTTTAAGTATGGTACCTTTAGATGACAAATGAGGAACTACAAAAACTTGTTGAATGTATCTCTTTGACATTTTTTAAACAGCCATTTGTTCATCAAGCAATTTTTAACCCTCGACTAAAAACAACGGGTGGCAGGTATCATCTTAAAACACATAATTTAGATTTTAATCCCAAAATAGTAGTTGTATTTGGAAAAGATGAATTGATTGGTGTTATTAAGCACGAATTATGTCATTATCATCTACATTTACAAGGTTTAGGATATAAGCATCAAGACAAAGATTTTAAACAATTATTAAAACAAGTTGGTGGCAGTCGCTACGTCAAAAATGTCAATCAAAAACAACCAAAATATACTTATCAATGTACCGGTTGCCAACAAGTGATTTATCGACAACGACGATTTAATGTGTCGAAATACATTTGTTCAAAATGTCGTCATTCATTTAAAGAAATCCCATTTTAAGAGTGAAAAACTTTATGAAATGGGGTTTTTATTTTGCTTTTTTGATGAATTTTAATGGCATGTGGGAATTTTCTTTTTTTGTAACAAAATCATGACAAAAATAACAAAAGTGTAACATCGGAAAATTTATGTAACAGAGATATTAAAGATATATAAAAGAAAACGTTTTCTTGTTTTAAACAAAAAACTTTTTGTGCTAGCATGACAAGGTGATTAGAACATCACTAATTTTTGTATAGTTAAAATACAAAACGTTATTTGCTAAATAAAAGATAAAAAGAGCAAATAAGTAAAAATGAAATCAAAACATCGAAGAACGTTTCGATTTCAAAAAGAAATGGAGATTATATCATGCATTTAAAAAAATTATATAAAAAGATGTTATCAAAAACAGCAGTAGCGATGACGATACTAACAATGACAGCAATGTTTATACCACAGTCAGTAACAGTACATGCAGAATCGACTGTTAAATTATGGGAACCAAGAAGTATTCAACACATTAGACAAAGTATCCAAAAAACAAACGAAGGAATGCAACAATATACCGTTCAATTTGGAGATACACTATTTGGTATTTCATGGGCAACAAATATTCCTTTTTACCAATTATTACGTTTGAATGATGTGTCGGATGGACAATTACTAAAAATTGGGACTGTTTTAACACTGAATGAAGACGAAACACAATTAACGATTGAAAGGGAAGATTATAATAAAGTATATGATTTAAATACAGGGAAAGAGATTGAACAAGTAGAATTTATTGAAAATCCCGTTTTAACTCCAGCAAGTTATTCATTAAATCAATTTATGTTTTTAGGAATTATTAACTGGAGTGGTTATAAATTTACATATTATTCACAATCAGTCTTACCAGGAGGCGGATTGCGCATCCCAGGGCGTCATGTCAATGCGAATGGATATGTTGTTGACGGAGATGGTTATATTGTTTTAGCAAATAATGCACCTATTGGGACAGTAATTGATACACCATTTGGTGCAAAAGGAAAAGTGTATGATCGAGGAACCGTAGGTAATCATTTTGATGTATATATTCGATAATATAGATAGTCTGTAGAGAATTTAGATTTAAATAAGAAATAGGCTATACATCTTTTACATTCATTAAGTATATTTAAAACATACAATGATATTAACAGAAAAGAAGCGATATCCTAATATCTAAAAATGTTAGGATACTGCTTCTTTTAATATATGTAGTTAAAATAAGGTGTATAAATCTTGTAATGCATCAACTGTATAAGTAATAGGGTGTGACAATGTATTAGGTTGGTGTGTTGGGTTAATCCAACATGTATCAATTCCGGCATTTTGTCCACCTTTTATATCTGCTCCTAATGAATCACCGATGATTAAAACGGATGATGTATCAGTAATGTTCATCTCTTGCCATATTGTATCAAAGAAACGTTTGTCGGGTTTTTGAAATCCAACTTTGTCTGATACAAAAATATGTTTAAAGTAAGGCAATAATCCATTGTTTTTCAAACGAGCCATTTGTGTGTCATAGACACCATTGGTAACAATAGCAAGTTGATGTGTTTTTGATACGGTATCAATTAACTCTAAAGCCCCGTCTAGTAGTTGATTGCCTATTGTTAAATAGGAACGATATAATATATCGCATTCTTTTCCAGATACAGAGAGTTGATAGTGTGCAAAAAATTGTTCAAAACGACTTGATAAAACAGTGGCTCTATCTAGTTTGCCTAATTCATAATCTTTCCATAATGGTTCATTGATAGATAAATAAAGTTGAAATGTTGTGTCCGTATAGTCGATATTGTGATGTGCTAATAATTGTTTAAAAGCAATATGTTCAGCCTTTTTAAAATCTAATAACGTATCATCTATATCAAATAAAAGTGTTTTATAATTTTTTAACATAATTTAGCCTCCGTTTTTATTATAGGGGAGGAAGTCCTTTTTTTCTAGTAGCAATTTAGACACAAACAGTATAAAATAGAAGGGACTAGGAATAAAGGAAGTACAAACATGGCTACAAAAAAGAAGAAAGCAATTATAAAATCAGAACCACTAGAGTTAGTAGATGGCTACTACATTCCCGTAGAAATAGTGGATTCTTATAAACGATTACGTGCTTATTGTGTTTCTGAATTACTAGATGTTTTTCGTACCTTTTGTCATTCGGTAGAATGTATGTATGAGGACGGGTTAATGGTTGTATCTGCTATTGACAATCAAACAAATGTTGCTTATCGCGTTGATATAACACCGCAGACGGTATCTCAAATTGAAAAAGCTATTGGGACGAAAAAAATACAAAATTATATTGAACAATTAAAGGAGAATGGCGTATGGATAAGATAAAAGAGCAAATTCTAGCTTTATTAGAAAATAATGGTAGATTAACATACGAAGAATTGGCAGCATTAGTAGGTGAAAGTGTCGATACTGTAAAAGAGATTGTGAAAGCATTAGAAAAAGAAGGTATTATTTGTGGCTATCAAGCACTTGTTAATTGGGATAAAACAAATGATCATGATGTATCTGCTGTTATTGAATTAAAAGTAACACCACAAAAAGGTAGTGGATTTGATGATATTGCAGAACAAATTTACCGTTATCCAGAAGTAGAAGCACTGTATTTAATGTCAGGAAGTTATGATTTCTTAGTGATTTTAAGAAAAGCACCAATGAAATCTATTGCGAAGTTTGTCAACCAACTAGCTGTGTTAGATGATGTTGTGAGTACGGCAACACATATTGTATTGGTACGTTACAAAGACCATAATAAAATTCTTTTCCAAAACAAAAAAGATCAACGAATGGTGGTAAGTCAATGAGAAACCCGTTAAACAAAAAAGTAACCTCTTTAACATCTTCGGGTATTCGTCGCTTTTTTGAAATAGCAGCAATGATTGAAGATGTCATTTCTTTAGGTGTTGGGGAGCCTGATTTTGATACACCTTGGCATGTTAGAGAAGAAGCGATTACGAAATTGCGACAAGGGAGTACCTTTTATTCGCCAAATGCAGGCTTGTATGATTTACGAGTAGGCATTGCCGATTTTAACAAACGAAAATATCAATTAGATTATGATCCGAAAGATGAAATTATTGTGACTGTAGGCTGTAGTGAGGGGATTGATTTAGCGCTCCGTACGATGATAGATAATGGAGATGAAGTTATTGTATTAGATCCATCTTATGTATCTTATATACCAACCATTACTTTAGCAGGAGGAGTACCCGTACTTATTTCTTTAGATGAAAAAGAAAAATTTCGTCTAACTCCTGAAAAATTAGAAGCTGCCATTACACCTAAAACAAAAATGGTTATTATTTCTTATCCAAATAATCCAACTGGGGCGATTATGGAAAAAGAAGATTTAGAAAAAATTGCTGAAGTAATTAAAAAGCATGATATTTTTGTATTAAGTGATGAAATATACAGTGAATTAACCTATACAGATACTCCGCATTATAGTATTGCGAATATTGAAGGTATGAAAGAAAGAACTATTGTATTAAATGGTTTTTCAAAAGCTTTTGCCATGACAGGTTGGCGTTTAGGATATGCTTTAGGACCAGCCATTGTCATTAACGAAATGATAAAAATTCATCAGTACACTGTGATTGCTCCTTCAACTGTAGGACAGTATGCAGGTATTGTGGCAATATCTGATTGTGATGATGAAATAGAATATATGCGTACATCCTATAATCAACGTAGACGTTATTTATTAAGTATGTTTGAATCAATGAATTTAGAGTGCTTTGAACCAGAGGGTGCATTCTATGTCTTTTTAAATATCAAAAAATTTGGTTTAAGTTCAAATGATTTTTGTGAAAGATTATTAAGAGAACATAAATTAGCGATTGTACCAGGATCAGCTTTTGGAGAAGGCGGAGAGGGATTTGTCCGTATTTCTTATGCGTATTCTATTGAAGAATTACAAGAAGCAATGAATAGATTAAAAATTTTTATTGATACAATTTAATAAAATAAGAGAAGCACGTTGGTTATCAACGTGTTTTTTAGTGTATCTAAAATAATATTTTTACTTGCAATTTAGAATACGATACTTTATAATAAAACGTAATTATTACTATTTAGGGTAATTAGGAGGTAAAATGGCTAAAAAATCAAAAATAATAAAAGCGATGAAACAAAGAGAACTCATTGAAAAATATGCATCTATTCGAAAAGAATTAAAAGCAAAAGGCGATATAGAAGGTTTAAGAAAATTACCGAAAAATGCTAATCCAATTCGCTATAAAAATAGAGATTTATTAGACGGACGTCCAAGAGGCTATATGAGAAAATTTGGTTTATCACGTGTGAACTTTAGAGAATTAGCTTTAAAAGGTCAGCTTGTAGGCGTGAAAAAAGCAAGTTGGTAATATACTAAGAACGAAGGAAGAAGACGAGGATATGGAAAAACAAGATATTTCAAGTGCGTATCGCAGATTAAAAAGTCCAAATAAAAAAACGAGAGAACGTGCTTTAAAAATTATTAAAGCAATCAAGAAAAAAAGAAAGCTATCTGCGTAGCATCACATTATATAGGTATAGGCTAAAAAACTTGGTACACGTACCAAGTTTTTTTATATGGTTCTTCTTCCAATCTGTTGGAGAATGTCCTCCACTAACACGATTTATTATAGAGTTTTAATGGCTCTTCGTTAAGTTGTGTTGGTGGAGAAAAAATGAAAAAGGTGGAGCCATTCACCACCTTTTTCGTTCCTTTTTTCTGCCATGAGAATGATGTTGTATGATTAAAATAAAAAGGTATTTCTCATGTATGGTTATATATTTATTTATTGATGAAGTGTTCAATATCGTTTTGTAATTGTTGAATTTGCATTTCTTGTGTTTGAACAGTTTGTTTTAATGTTTGGATTTCTTGTTCAAGTTTTTGCATTGTAGTTGGTTGATTGACACTGCTAGCTGATGTTGACGTACGGTAAAGTTGTACAAGAACAATGAGTAATAGACTAATCGCTAAAATATAAATCCAACTTAATTTAAGGACTTCTTTATTAAAATGTTTAATGTATGTTCTTAATGATGTCTTTTTTGTCATGCTAAGTTCTCCTCATTTACAAAATGATAAATGGCTTTTGCAACACCACTTTCAAAATTTTTATCTGTGACATAACGTGCGGCTTTCTTTAAATTTGGTACAGCATTCCCCATAGCAACACCATATCCTACAACAGAAATCATAGAATAGTCATTCATATTATCGCCGATTGCAAAAACATCTTCAAGTGAAATATTCATTTGTCTTGCCATATCTTTTACAGCAATGCCTTTTTGAGCATAAAGACTATTGATTTCAACATTTTCAGGATGTGATGATGTAATAGATACATCACTTAGCTGAGAGATGTCTTGTCTAAACGCATCTAATTGTTCGTTTTGTACTGTATTACAAACAAAAATTTTTAATACTTTATCTGTCTTTTCTTCTTTAATAAATTGTTGTAATGATGAAACATAAGATACGGGAAATTCTTTTAATTTTTCTTTAACAGCCAATTCAATTTCTTCAGGTGTGCCATTGTGTAAACGTCCAGAGATAAATGTTTTCATCATCATTTCCCGCTTTTTAGGTTGGTCTGATAAAATACCTGATAACATCATCAATTCGATGAATAATGTATCATATTTTTCTGCAATTTCTAGAACTGCTAAGACATTATTAGGCGATATGGCGTTGACTTTTATCAATTCTTGATGCTCGTTATAAATGGCTGCACCATTTGCAGAAATAATCGGGCAATGTAAATCAGCAGCTTTTAAAGCTGGTAATGCTTCATTGAGATGACGACCGGTTGCGATGACAAAGGGAATTCCCTTTTTAGTTGTGTATAAAATGGCATCTTTATTTTCTTTTGTAACATTTAATGTGTTATCTAATAAAGTGCCGTCCATATCAGAAACAATTAGTTTTATCATAGTTACCTCCAATCATTAGTATAGTGTAACATGTTTTAAAAGGTTTGTGTTGAAAAAAGATACACGAAGGTGTATTCTTTACAAGATAGGAGATAATACATTGATGAAAAGAAAATATAAAATAGTGGTATCACGTGCTTTTGGAATGAGTTTGATGATTATAGCGTCCTTTTTAGTTGTTTTATTGATATTGGCGCAATCACATTCAAAGCAAGAGGAAAACCAAGCAAATCATACCGGAATTGCAGAGCAAGAAAAAATAGATTTTTTTTCAAAAATAGCAGTATCTGCACAAGAAAATCAAGAAAAATATGGTGTTTTATCTAGCATTACAATGGCACAAGCAGGGTTAGAATCAGAATATGGACGTAGTCAATTAGCATCAAAATATTATAATTTATTTGGTGTAAAAGGTAGTCAATACGATGGTGTTGCATTGCCAACTAAAGAATTTTATAATGGGCAATGGCATACGGTTCATGCTTATTTTAAAGTATACCCTAGCTGGAAAGAGTCTATTGAGCAACACGGGCGATTATTACATAAAGGAACGAGTTGGAATGAAGCACAATATAAAGCGGTGATTGAAGCAAAAAATTATAAACAAGCAGCGTTAGCACTTGTTGAGGGAGGCTATGCGACAGATCCTCAATATGCAGAAAAAATTGTGTCTATTATTGAAACGTATCAACTATATAAATATGACAAATAATAAAATAAAGAGCATGAATCGTTTTAGCTATTCATGCTCTTTATTTTTGTTTTATGCGTGCATAAATGTTTTGATTTCTTCTTCGCTCATTGAAGAATCGCATTTAACAAATACATCTTCTCCATGTACATGTAAAAATGCAGGTACTGTTGGCATATTGTATTTGTCACGGAATGCTTTTAATGCTTCCAACTCACTTGGTTCTTCACTGTTAATGAAGTAGACTTTAGCACCTGTTTCTTTGACAACATGTGATAATTTTGTTGCGAATTTACGACAATATGGGCAAGTACCACGACCAATGAAAAATGTTTCATCTTCTTTATTTTGAATTGCTTCAATTGCACGTGAAACAGTTGTTTCTGTTAAAACAGCAATATCTTGTTTAAATTGTTCCATAAGACACCTCTTTATTTTAGATAATAATAGTATGCCATAAAATAAAAAAATGACAAAGAAATTTGCTTGAAATTGTGTTATGATACACATGAGTTTAAAGATGATAAGGAAAAGATATGCGATTAGATAAATTATTATTTGAATTAGGTTACGGTTCAAGAGGATCCGTTAAAAAAATACTTTCAGCTAGACAAGTTCGTGTTGACGAAGAGATTGTTACGTTGGGGAATACAAATGTTAGTCCAATGATACAAGATATATATGTACAAAATAAGCGTGTTATTTACACCAAAGAGGCGTACTATATGTTAAATAAACCAATTGGTGTTGTCACGGCAGTGACTGATGAAAAGCACCAAACGGTTATTGATTGTATTGATGGGAAAGACAAAAAAATAGGACTTTATCCAGTGGGGCGATTAGATAGAGATACAAAAGGCTTAGTTTTTATCACAAATAATGGTCCTTTAGGATTTAGAATGTTACATCCAAAATATCATGTATCCAAACGCTATGAAGTTGTTGTAAATGCTTGCTTGACGCAAGAAGATGTGATTGCGTTTCGAAACGGTATTACTTTTTTAGACGGATATACTTGTCAATCAGCATCATTGACTATTATTCAAGCAAGTGATACAAAAAGTATAGCTTTGGTCGATATACATGAGGGTAAATTTCATCAAATTAAAAAAATGTTTTTAAGTGTAGGAAAGAAGGTTATTTCTTTAACAAGAATTTCCTTTGCAGAGTTAGTGTTAGATTCTTCACTAAAAGAGGGAGAATATAGAGCCTTAACGCCAAATGAACTACAACAATTAAAAAAATATTTACAATAGGGGGTAAAAAATGGTCATAAAAGAAACATATCGTTTAATGACAAAAAATAAATGTGAATTTTTAAATATTATTTTATTTACCCAATTTATGATTTTGTTTGGCAGTTTTTCGATTATGAAATATTGTTTGAAATGGTTATTAGTATTCGTGGGTACAAAAAGTTTAACATTAGATAGTATACCGAATATTTTATTTTCACCAATGGCTTGGCTACTGTTGATTGTGATACTACTGATTGCGACAATAAGTATTTACTTTGAATTGTCTACTATTATGCTAGGTATTATGGCGTACAAACATCAAAAAAGTCTTTCTTTGCGAGCTATTTTTCATCATACAATAAAAAATTTAAAAGAAGATATTTCTCCACAATTTATATGGCTATTACTGTACTTTGTATCCGCTATTCCAATTACACAGCTAGGATATCATAGTTTTTTATTAAATAAACTTTCTGTGCCAACTTTTATTTCATTAGAATTACAAAAATATTTTTTCTTTATGTTGTTATATATTGTATTTCTTCTTGTGTCGATTTATATTCATATTCGGCTTATATATGCTTTACCTTTACTTGTACTAAGTCGTTTTACTATAAAACAATCTTTTGTTAAAAGTTGGGCATTAACGAAAGCAAAAGGTAGTTTTGTGGTCGTGCCATATTTATGGATATGGGGTGTTTTTCAAATAGGACAGCATAGTGTTGCTTTTTTGAGTGAAAAAAGCATTTTACTGCTTGGACATGAGATGACCTTTATAAAACTGATGATGAGCAGTACTATACTGGCTTTGAGTATATTGATTATTTGTTTTTTACATTTTTCACTCAAAATTTGCATTTCTGTATTATTAGTTGATGTGTTGTTTAAAAAAGAGTTGGTGACAGATACATACTATTTAGACAAACAATATAAGCAGTATTCTATTATGCATTGGATAAAGTATTTTGGATTATCTAGTATTATTTGTTTTATTTATGGAATAACTTGCGTGTATATGTTTTTCTATCAATTTGAAGATAAAACAGTTGTTATTGCACACCGAGGAGATAGTGTACATGCAGTCGAAAATTCCGTTGAAGCATTGGAAAATGCTGCAAAGCAGTCTGCTGATTATGTTGAAATTGATATAAGATTGACAAAAGATAATCGCTTTATTGTTAGTCATGATAATAATATAAAACGTCTATCTAAACTCAATAAAAAAATTTCGGACAGTTTATTCGACGAAATACATGGTGTTTCCGTTACAGACGGTATACATGTTTCATCTTTAGTATCATTAGAAGAATACATCGAAAAAGCAAAACAACTCGGTATAAAATTGATAGTTGAAATAAAACCTCACGGAAAGGAAAAGTCAGATTATTTGGCATTACTCGCAAATATTTTTAAACGATATGATGTTGAAAAAGATTATATTGTACAATCTTTAGACAAAGAAATAATTGAAACATTCCAACAAAAAGCACCGAATATGAAAGTGGGATATATTGTTCCATTCCAGTTTGGTGGCATTCCAGATACAACTGTTGATTTTCTTGTGGTAGAAGAAAGTTCTTACAATCATCATGTACAAGATTTAGCACATTTTTCTAGTAAAAAGATGTTTGTTTGGACTGTTAATACAAAAAAAGAAATAAGACGACATTTATTTGAACAAACGGACGGTATTATTACGGATAAATTAGATTTAGTGCATCAAACTAAAAATGAATTATCTGATAATCATTCGCTTATTCAACGTTATAAAAATGTCAGCCAATATTTATTTGTCCAATTAGTGAAGTAACCTGTTTTTAAAATAGACAAACATTTGATTGAATAAGATAACATGATATAATGAAAGGGACACTATATAGTAAGAGGTAAATAAAATGATTACATTAAAATCAAATCGTGAAATTGAAGAAATGGAGAAGTCGGGTGCTCTATTGGCAAGTGTTCACGTAGCACTACGTGACTTTATTAAGCCGGGTATTACAACATTAGACATTGATAAATATGTTCATAAACTCATTGAAAAAGGTGGCGGGATTGCTGCTCAAATTGGATATGAAGGGTATAAATTTGCGACGTGTACGAGTGTGAACGATGAAATTTGTCATGGATTACCTAGTCACCGTGTTTTAAAATCAGGAGATATTGTTAAAGTAGATATGTGTGTTGATTTAAATGGAGCGATTTCTGATTCTTGTTGGTGCTACGCTGTTGGTGATGTGTCAGAGGATATAAAAAAACTAATGGAAGTTACTAAACAAGCCATGTATTTAGGTATCGAACAAGCTAAAGTAGGGAATCGTATTGGAGATATTGGTCATGCCATTCAAACGTATGTAGAAAGTCATGGTTATGGCGTCGTACGTGATTTTATTGGACATGGTGTTGGACCAACCATCCATGAAGGACCGGCAGTACCGCACTATGGTGAAAAAGGAAAAGGATTGCGTTTGAAAGAAGGTATGACCATTACTATCGAGCCAATGGTTAATACGGGAACATGGCAAATGAAAATGGATGATAATGGATGGACAGCACGTACAAAAGATGGCGGATTGAGTTGTCAGTATGAGCACACATTGGCGATCATGAAAGAGGGTCCAAAATTATTAACACAACAACCAGAATAATAAGGAGAAAATAATATGAGTATTCTAGTCACAGGTGGAGCAGGATACATCGGTTCACATACCGTAGTAGAATTATTAGAGCAAGAAAAAGATGTTATCATTGTGGATAATTTTTCAAATAGTAGTCCAGTTGTTTTAGAACGTATTGCACAAATTACAGGGAAGCAACCACGTTTTTATGAAGTAGATGTTACAGATAAACAAGCATTAAGCTATATTTTTGCACAAGAACAAATTGAAGCAGTTATTCATTTTGCTGGCTTTAAAGCTGTTGGAGAATCTGTTCAAAAACCAATCATGTATTATCAAAATAATTTAATATCCACATTAACTTTAGTCGATGTGATGTCTAAATACGGCGTGAAAAACATTGTGTTTAGTTCGAGTGCTACGGTATATGGTTTAGATAATGTGTTTCCATTTGTTGAAACAATGCCAACAAGTGCAACCAATCCTTACGGATACACAAAAGTGATGTGTGAACAAATTTTAAAAGATGTTTCTGTATCAGATAGTGACTTTAGTGTTGCTTTGTTGCGTTATTTTAATCCGATTGGAGCACATGAATCGGGCATGATTGGTGAAAATCCAAATGGTATTCCTAATAATCTAATGCCATATATTTCTCAAGTAGCAGTAGGGAAATTAAAAGAATTAACAGTATTTGGTAATGACTATGATACGATTGATGGGACAGGTGTCAGAGATTATATCCATGTTGTCGATTTAGCAAAAGGACATGTGAAAGCACTAGAAAAAATTATGACACAAACAGGTGTTCGTATTTATAATTTAGGCTCAGGAAAAGGAACAAGTGTGTTAGAATTGTTACGAGCATTTGAAAGAGTATCAGGTGTTCATATTCCGTTTAAAATTTCAGAACGAAGAGCAGGAGATATTGCCACATGCTATGCTAATCCAACATTAGCATTGGAAGAATTGCATTGGCAAACGGAAAAAACGATTGATGATATGTGCCAAGATACATGGCGTTGGCAATCGCAAAATCCTAAAGGGTATTGATAAATAAGAAAACGAGTTGAAATGATGTTTTAAAGCGGCTCTATAATAAATCGTGTTGGTGGGAATAATCCACCAACACGATTTTGTATATAAAAGTGGACAAAAAAAGAGAAATACCTGTATGATTAAATCACCACAATTAAACAAGGAGGTATTTCTCATGGATTATTATACAAAAAAATTATTAACATTAACAGATAAATCTTTCATAGCTGATGAACATTGGTTAGAAGAAAAAACAATAAATGGTATTCCACACCACTTTATTAAAGGTACTTGGACAAAGCCTTGCCACACCT
This sequence comes from Carnobacteriaceae bacterium zg-84, assembly GCA_013874835.1. NCBI lineage: Bacteria > Bacillati > Bacillota > Bacilli > Lactobacillales > Carnobacteriaceae > Carnobacteriaceae bacterium zg-84. The sequence goes on from CP059430.1 coordinate 339,479, forward strand.
GTCCACATTGTCATGCTAAAACACTCATCAAACATGGGACATATCAAACGAAAACATTATTACCAAAGTTTAGACAAATCAAAACTGTTTTACTTCTTAAAAGAACCCGTTATCGCTGTAAAACGTGTCTAAAAACCTGTTCTTCTTCGTGTTCTTTAGTCGATAAACATTGTTGTATTTCTAAAGAATTAAAACAACTTATTGCACTTGATTTAACGAAAAATATTTCAAGAAAACATATCTGCCAAGACCACTTTGTATCTGATGTGACCGTACAACGTGTCTTAGATAAATATACAAAACAAGTTAAACCGTCTTTTCATTATCTACCTAAGGTACTATGTATCGACGAATTTAAGTCTGTGACATCTCATTTAGGGAAGATGAGTTTTATCTGTGTAGACGGATTGACGCACCGTATTATTGATGTGTTACCTAGTCGCCAATTAGACCATTTAATCACTTATTTTAAACAATTTTCTAAAAAAGCAAGACATAGCGTTCGCTATCTTGTTATGGATATGAATGCCAATTATGGCAAACTTATTCAGAAGGTTTTTCCTAATGCCGTTATTGTCACAGATAGATTTCATATCATACAACATATACATCGGAATTTAAATACACTACGTATAAAAGAAATGAACACCTTTAAAAAAGAAGAAAAGGCTTATAAACACTTAAAGAAATACTGGAAATTATTATTAAAAGATGCCTTTGATGTAAATGATACAGACTATCACTATCACCAATCCTTTAAAACATATCTGACACACGCACAAATCCTGGATAGATTATTAGACTATAGTCCTGTTTTAAAACAAGCATATGAGTTTGTACAAGAGTTGAGATATGCTTATAGACAGCGAGATTTTGAGTCATTTATGGAGGTTATTCATCATATTGACCCGTCATTACCAGAGTGGTTTAGAAAGAAATTTGATATTTTTAAAACCTATCAGAATGGTATTTATCAAGCTTTTACCACACCTTATTCAAACGGTATCACAGAAGCTATCAACAATCATATTAAAGTCATCAAACGGATTGCCTATGGCTACAGACGTTTTTCTTATTTTAGATTGCGTATTTTAATCATACAACACCATTCTCAGTGGCAGAAAAAGAATGTGAAAAAGGTAGTGAATGGTTAATGCCATTCACTACCAACATACTCACTATTTCTCTCCACCAACACAATTTGACGAAGAGCCTTTAAAGCATCGTTTCAACTCGTTTTTAGTAAATGGAAAATCTTTTTTCTAAATAATTTTGTCCTATGGCGTAACTAGTACAAATTACCCAATAAACTAGTGCTACAACGATATATGCTGTCATATAGTCGGAATTAGCTCCTCCAACAATTTTTGCTTTATTAAAAATATCGGGTACAGTAATCATCGCTGTTAATGACGTACCTTTTACCATATCTAATAAAACATTACTCAAAGACGGCACGCAAATACGTATTGCTTGTGGGACAATGACTTTTTTAAAGATTTGCCATGTATTTAATCCTAATGAATAAGAAGCATCCCATTGTCCTTTATCAATCGACAATAGTGCCGCACGGATAATTTCAGATGTGTAGGCACTCGACATCATTGTAAAAGCAATGATAGAAGCTGTAATGGCATCAAATTGGATTTTCATGAATGGCAAGCCAAAGTAAATGAGAAAAAGTAATACCATCAATGGTGTGCCTCGCATCAATGAAATATGTATGTTTGCGATCCAACGTAAAGGTGTAAAGGTGGACATTTTCATTAAGGCGATTATAAAACCAAAAATATTTGCTAGTAAAAAACTAATAAGCGATAGAGATAAAGTGTAGGGTAGCCCTTCTAAAATGATAGGGAGAGCTTTTTGTGCGAGTTCTACATTAAAAAATGCTTGCCAGTTTATCAATGAAATTCCTCCTGAATAAGTATCCCCACTTAAAAAGTGGGGATATGTTTATTTTGAAACGTCTACTACGGGAAGTGATTTTACATCTTCTGCTTGATGTGTTAAATCTTGACCTGCATAATATTTTTCGGAAATAGCTTTTAAAGAACCGTCTTTTTTCATGGCTTCAATTACTTCGTCTAGTTTTGTTTTTAAAGAAGTATCTTCTTTTGACATAACGATACCTTGCTCTGTTGGATTATATTTTGCATCGCCCATTTTAACTTTAATATCTGGGAATTTTTGTTTTACCCAAGCTACAGCGATTACTTGTGTGTAATAGTCATTTGGAATAAAGTCGGTACGTCCGGTAGACACATCACGTAAGTAAACATCATTTGTTACATTGTCGTAAATAACAGGTTCTGCTCCTAGTTTTTCGGCGATTTTCATATATTGTGTTCCTGCACCACCACCGGCTTTTTTTCCAGTCCAGTCTGTTAAATCAGCTTTTCCGATATTTGATGAGCCGTCTTCTCTAACAATCATGCCACCAACAGAATATTTATAAGGGATTGAAAAATGATATTTTTTTAAACGTTCAGGCGTTGTGTCAAAATTATTGACAGCAATATCCACTTTTTGACTATCAACAGATGTGAAAGCTTCGGCAACACCGATTTCAACAAATTCAATATTGATGTTTAAACGTTTTCCAATTTCTTTTAGCATGTCAATTTCATAACCGACAAGTTCTTTATTGTCATTATAGTAAGAGGTTGGAAAGAGTGTTCCGGGTGTAGCCACTTTTAATACACCGGCTTTTTGGACGCGTTCCCAAACACTTTCTTTGTTAGTTGTTTCTGTTGCTTTTTCATTTGTTTTTTGAGAGCAAGCAGTTAATGTAAAGATAAATAGAAAGCTAAATAATAGCATCAATTTTTTCTTCATAGTTATATCTCCTTTTGATTTGTTGGGGAAATAGTATCATCTTATATAACAGAAGTCAATATAAAAGAAACAGATAAACGTTAATAAATCAACGTTTTCGTGTGTTATAAAACAAAAGAGATTTGTGTTGTATAACAATTTGTCTTATGTTTTTGAGCAAAGTAGTAGGCAATTTATTGTTTTTATGGATAATTAAGGAAGAAGAATAAACAAAGGAGATACATGTTTATGCATAAAGTAGATTATATTGTTATTGGTGGAGGTAGTGGAGGTATCGCTTCTGCAAACCGTGCTGCTATGTATGGTGCAAAAGTTGTTGTGATAGAGCAAAGTCATTTAGGTGGAACATGTGTGAATCTTGGATGTGTACCTAAAAAAATTATGTGGTACGGTGCTCAAGTAGCGGACACATTAAATTTGTATGCTAAAGGATATGGCTTTACAGTTGATAACACATTTCGTTTTGAAACTTTATTAAAAAACAGAGATGCCTACATTGAAAGATCCAGAGCATCTTATACACGCACTTTTGACAAAAATGGGGTCCAAGTTATTGATGGATTAGCAAGTTTTATTGACAATCACACATTAGAAGTGAATGGCGAGTTTTATACAGCACCACATATTTTGATTGCAACGGGAGGTAAACCAAGTGTGCCTGATGTAGAAGGTGTGGAGTTAGGAGAAACATCGGATGATTTCTTTGGTTGGACGACATTGCCTAAGTCGGTTGCTGTTGTGGGTGCGGGGTATATTGCGGTCGAACTAGCAGGTGTGTTAAATAGTTTAGGGGTTAAAGTTGATTTATTAGTTCGAGGAGATAAACCATTACGTTATTTTGATGATATGTTATCGGATACTTTAGTATCTGAAATGGAAAAAAGTGGTGTCGTACTTCATAAACATGCCATTACAAAATCTCTACATAGACGTCTTGACGGTTTATTAACACTAACAACAAGAACAGGGCAAGCGATTGATGTAGAACGTGTGATTTGGGCAACTGGAAGAACGCCAAATACGCATAAATTAGGACTTGAAAATACAGATATTGTTGTAGATGAGTTAGGGTTTATTAAAACAGATGATTATCAAAACACAACTGTTTCTGGTGTGTATTCGGTAGGAGATGTGACAGGTAGACCGGCTTTAACGCCAGTTGCGATTGCTGCAGGTAGACGTTTATCAGAACGATTGTTTAATGGTAAAACAAATGAAAAATTAGATTACCATTTAATTCCAACTGTTATTTTTTCACATCCTGCCATTGGATCGGTTGGTTTAACAGAAAAGCAAGCTATTGATGAATTTGGAAAAGAAGAAATTAAAGTATATACGGCAGAATTTGCTTCTATGTACACGGCTGTGACCGACCATAGACAAGTTGTAAAAATGAAACTTATCACACAAGGTGAACATGAAAAAGTAGTAGGGTTACATGGTATTGGATATGGTGTCGATGAAATGATACAAGGGTTTGCCGTAGCGATGAAAATGGGAGCAACCAAAAAAGATTTTGATAATACCATTGCTATTCATCCTACAGGTTCTGAAGAATTTGTTACAATGAGATAATATGCGTATTAGAATACGAATATGTCGGTTATAGAGCATATAGAAATGAGTATGTAAATATTGATAAATTCTGATAAGATACTCGATGTTTTTGTGGTGGAAATATATTCATAAAAGCAGTCTATTATGGCTTATTGAACAAAAAAATTAGAATTTCTATAAAATAAAACTTGACGTTTTTTAGGAATGTTTAGTATAATATATGGGAACAATTTCTTTACATATTAGATAACTTTATATTTAAAGAATCGTTACACACAGTGTTCGGAGGGAGGGAAGCTATTATGTCAAAAACAGTTGTTCGTAAAAACGAAACGCTTGATGATGCTCTTCGTCGCTTTAAACGTAATGTGTCAAAAACTGGTACTCTACAAGAAGTTCGCAAACGTGAATTCTATGAAAAACCAAGTGTAAGACGTAAGAAAAAATCTGAAGCAGCACGTAAACGTAAGTTCTAATAATAGTGAAAACAGGCTGAGCATCGCTCAGCCTGTTTTGTAAATAAAAGAAAGGGAGTGTGTATATGACACTAATGGAACAATTAAATACAGATATGAAAGAAGCAATGAAAGCCAAAGATAAAGAACGTTTATCTGTCATTCGCATGTTGAAAGCATCTGTACAAAAAGAACAGATTGAAGTAGGTAGAGATTTAACAGATGATGAGGCTTTAACGATATTATCTCGTGAATTAAAACAAAGAAAAGATTCTATTCGTGAATTTGAAAAAGCGGGTCGAACAGACTTGGCAGAAAAAACACAATTTGAAGTTGGCGTTGTGGAACAATATATGCCAGAACAGTTATCAGAAGATGAAGTAAAAGAAGTGTTAAAGGCAATCATTCAAGAAGTTGGTGCAACATCTGCAAGTGATTTTGGAAAAGTCATGGGAAAAGCAATGGCAACATTAAAAGGTCAAGCTGATGGGAATATTGTCAACAAATTAGTGAAAGAGTTATTGCAATAATGATAAAACAGCGGTAAACATCTTGTTTACGGCTGTTTTTATTCATATTTTAAATGATTTATGTTAAAATAAAGAGAAGTATTCTTGAAAGAAGGTATCTTATTGGAACATATTCGTGAAACACTGACAGTGTCAGATATGAATGAGCAAATAGCCTTATTTGGTGTTGAACATAAGTTTGTGGAAATGATTGAAAAGCATTGTGGTGTGGATATTTCTACTAGAGGCGAAGCTATTCATGTTTCAGGAGAACAACAATCTGTTGAACAAGTAATTTCATTACTTGAAAAATTATTATGGCTGATTAGAAAAGGAATGCATTTATCTGAAGCAGATGTTGTGACAGGATTAAAATTATTAGATAGACAAAGATTAGACGCATTTGAACAGTTGTATAGCGATGAAGTCGGAAAAACAACAAAGGGAGATATTATTCGTGCTAAAAATTTTGGGCAAAGACAATATGTTCGTTCGATTAAAAAATACGATATTGTTTTTGGGATTGGACCAGCAGGAACTGGTAAAACATTTTTAGCAGTTGTTTTGGCAATTAACGCTTTAAAAAATGGAGATGTGAAAAAAATTATTTTAACAAGACCTGCCGTAGAAGCTGGAGAAAATCTGGGATTTCTACCTGGAGATTTGAAAGAGAAAGTTGATCCTTATTTAAGACCTGTGTATGATGCGTTATATCAAGTGTTAGGTATGGAGCAAACCACACGTTTAATGGATAGAGGTGTAATTGAAATAGCGCCTTTGGCTTATATGAGAGGACGAACACTAGAAGATTCATTTGTTATTTTAGATGAAGCGCAAAATACAACGATTGCGCAAATGAAGATGTTCTTAACTCGTTTAGGTTTTGGATCAAAAATGATTGTAAATGGAGATATTAGCCAAATAGATTTGGGCAAAGGTGTTAAAAGTGGATTGATTGATGCACAAGAAAAATTAGCGAGTGTGAAAGATATACGCTTTGTGACATTTGATCAACATGATGTGGTGCGTCATCCTTTAGTAGCAAGTATTATTCAAGCGTATGGCACTCAAAATCAAAAGAAAGAAGAGTAGTGTATGAGGAGGGATAATTCGGTGTTCAAAAAATTTATTCGACAATTTGATGAAAAATTAGGTAGTTTTTATGTGCCCTTTGTGTTATTAGTGACGACAGCTATTTTGCTTTTGATGAGTTATCCAATCGTTAAACCTACAGAAACAGCCATTACATTAAATTCGGTTGCGACACAAACTATTCGGGCAAACAAAACCATTGAAGATATAGAAGCAACTGATAAAGCAAAAGCAGCCGTTGCGAAAAATGTGCAAGATATTTATGAAAATGATGAAACGATTGCTGTTAAAAAATTAGGAGAAGTGACTAAGTTTTTTGAAATTATTACAAATTTCAGAAAAGAATTAGCACAATCAGCAGATGCAACCATTCCGATTGCACAAAAAACAGCAGATATTATTTCGCGATTTTTTACAAGTTTAAATGATGAAAACAAAATCATTCATAATTACGCATACGGTTTTTCAGAGGCACTAATCAAAAAATTATTAGTAGCTTCAGAAACAGATTATAAAACGTATGAAACATTGACAAAAAAAGTCGTTGAACAGATTTTAAAAGAAGATATTTATCCGACGGATATTGCCAAATCACAATCTCAAGCAAATGCGCAAATATTGACATTAACGTATTTTGACGATGTACGTGAAACAGTGACAGAATTAGTAAGACCAGCGATTGTCGCAACAATGGTTGTGAATAAGGAAGCAACAATTTTAGAAGGTGAACGTGCTAAAGCAGGGGTTTTACCTGTTATGATTACACAAGGTGAAGTAATTGTACGTGAAGGCGAAGCCATTGGAGCAACAGCTTATCGAAAACTAACACTATTGGGCATGACAAATAATACTTATAACAATCAATTATTGATTGGTTGTTCGATTGTATTAGTGATGCAGTTTTCTTTAGTGTGGTACTTCATTTGTAAACAAGCAAAAACAAATACGAAAAGACATCTATATGTGAATATGTACGCGACACTTATGGTAATGCTAACTGGACTTGTGCTAGTAGCCAATTTAGTGCAAAAATCTGGATTAGAATATTTTTCACTTATTGTTCCAATTGGTGTGATTCCATTGTTTTTAATTCCTAAGGCAAAACGTCGTTTGGCAATTTTGTGTGTAAGCTTCCTAGTGACACTGTGTTTCTTCTTAGGAGATGGAGGCAATACCATTCAAACACAGCTTGTTTGGAAATTTTATGCACTCATTGCAATGTTTTCAACGGTTGTCGTTTCTGGCAAACGTAAAAAACCATTATTACAACACTTTATTGTGTTACTTATTTTGAATGTTGGTTTTATTATTGCATTAGCATTCTTCCATGATATTGCGATTACATCAAATACATTCATTCAAATGATGCTATACAGTATTTTAAATGCGATTTTAACAATTGGTATTTTGCGTATTGGGCAGCCGTATTTTGATATTTTATTTGAAGATAAAGCTGTGTTACGCATGTTGGAATTATCCAATCCGAATCAGCCGATGTTAAAAGAATTGATTGCTAAAGCACCGGGAACATATCATCATAGTATTATGGTGGCGAACTTAAGTGCCAATGCTGTTGAGTTGATTGGTGGAGATTCCTTATTTACAAGGGTGGCATGTTATTATCATGATGTTGGTAAATTGAAAAAGCCAATGTTTTTCGTGGAAAACTTGCCAAGTGGTATGGAAAATCCGCATAAATTATTAACACCTCAAGAAAGCCGTGATATTATTTTTGAACATGTTACAGCCGGTGTAGAGATGTTGAAAGAAGCTGGTATGCCACAAAGTATCATTGATATTTGTGCACAACATCATGGTACAACAATCATGAAATATTTTTATGTGACTGCTAAAGAAGATGATGATACTGTTGATGAAAAAGATTTTCGTTATCCAGGGCCAAGACCGACAACAAAAGAAGCTGCGGTGATTAGTATTGCTGATACAGTTGAAGCAGCGGCAAGATCAATGAAAAATCCTAGCTTTGAAGCAATTCGTGATTTGGTCAAAGGAACGATACAATCAAGAATAACAGATGGACAATTTGATGATTGCCCAATTACAATGAAAGAATTAAAAATTGTAGAAGATTCACTTATTACTGGGTTATCAAGCAGCTATCATACAAGAGTTGAATACCCAAAATTAAAAAAATAGAGAGGATAATATAATGAACATTGATTTGATTGATGAAACCAATCAGGTTTCTTCGGAGCATGCAGATTTAGTTGAGGAGATTATCGTTTTTACAAGTGAGTATTTATCTTTACCTGAACAAGTAGAATGCTCAGTGACATTTGTGGATAATAAACGTATTCAAGAAATAAATAAAGAGTATAGAGGTAAAGACATGCCTACGGATGTCATTAGCTTTGCGTTAGATGATGAGGTAGATGGAGAAGTAGCCATTGATTTAGAAAAAATTGATAGTATGTTTCCACATCACATTGGAGATATTATTATTTCCATTGATAGAGCTAGAGAACAAGCGCAAGAATTAGGACATTCCTTTGAAAGAGAATTAGGCTTTTTGGCATTACACGGCTTTTTACACTTGAATGGTTATGATCACATGACACCAGAAGAAGAAGTTGAAATGTTCAGTTTACAAAAGGAAATTTTGAAAACGTACGGATTAGGTCGTGATGGGCGTGCATAAGCAAACGACAAAAAATAAACATTTTTTACAGTCATTATATCATGCTTTACACGGTGTTAAAACGGCGTTTAAAGAAGAAAAAAATATGCAAAAGCACGTCATTACAGCGTGCTTTGTTATTACTTTAGGATTTTTATTACAATGTAATATATCAGAGTGGTTATGGTTAATACATTGTATTGTACTCGTATTGATTTTAGAACTTTTAAATACAGTAGCTGAAACATTAGTAGATGTTTTAACAGAAGGTAAGTATTATGAATGGGCAAAAAAAGTAAAAGATGTTGCGGCAGGAGCAGTGCTTATTGCATCTGTTTATGCGGCAATTGTAGGTATTATGATTTTTTTACCTAAATTATTAACATAGGAGAGTATATGAAAGAAAAGCAGTTTAAATCAGGATTTGTGGCGATTGTTGGTAGACCAAATGTCGGGAAATCGACACTATTAAATCGTATTATTGGTCAAAAAATTGCCATTATGAGTGATAAAGCACAAACAACACGAAATAAAATTCAAGGTGTTTATACAGATAAAGAAAGTCAAATTATTTTTATGGATACGCCGGGTATTCATAAACCTAAACATGCTTTAGGTGAATTTATGATTGATGCTGCATATAGTGCTTTAAAAGAAGTTGAAGTTGTTCTTTTTTTAGTTAATGCAAGTGAACCCATTGGACGAGGTGATAAATATATTATTGAGCGTCTAAAACAAGTAAAAGCACCTGTTTATTTGTTAATCAATAAAATTGATTTAGTACATCCAGACGCTTTACTTGATATTATTGATACCTATAAATCGGAAATGGATTTTGCACAAATTATTCCAATTTCTGCATTGCAAGGTAATAACGTGCCTGAAATGATAGAGATTTTGAAAAATCACTTGCCAGAGGGACCGCAATATTATCCAGCTGATCAAGTAACGGATCACCCAGAATATTTTGTAGTTGCTGAATTTATTCGAGAAAAAGTGTTACAATTAACAAAAGAAGAAATACCACATTCTGTTGCTGTTGTGGTAGATCAAATGCAACGGAATGAACAAGGTAAAATTCATGTTTATGCAACTATCATTGTAGAACGCTCTAGTCAAAAAGGAATTATTATTGGAAAAGGCGGACGATTATTAAAAGAAATTGGAACACGAGCAAGACGAGATATTGAAGCTTTACTAAATGATAAAATTTACTTAGAATTATGGGTAAAAGTACAAAAAGACTGGCGTGACAAACAAAGTTATTTGAATGATTACGGTTATAAACAAAAAGATTATAAATAACAGACGTTATGGAAGGTGGCGAAAAAATGGACACAGGCAAAAGACGTTATAAAGCTGTGATAAATGGTGAAACATACATTATTGTTGGAAATAAATCTGATGAGCATTTAAAAGTAGCCACACAGCTTGTAGATGAACAGCTAACCTTATTAAAACAAAAATCCCCTAAATTATCTAAAGTGGATTGTGCTGTTTTATTAGCACTGAATACTGTATCGAAGCAATTATCTCAAGAACAAGAGATTATTCGTTTACAACGAAAAATTGCTCAATTAGAATCAAAAATTAAAACATTAGAAGATCCAGAACAGCTGCTTATCAGAGGGGTACACACATTCGACCAAGATGTGAATGTATCTGTTGAAAAAAAAGAGCATATGTTAGTGGAACAGTCACTTTTTTCTGATGATGACTATGTTCCAGCAATTAGAAAGAAATGAGGAATGATATGGTAAATATTGTAATTTTACTAGTATTGGCAATTGGTGTTTATTCAGGAGCAAGACGGGGACTTATTTTACAAGCTGTTCATATGGCAGGATATGTTGTCACATTGCTCATTGCAAGTACATTTTATAGTAGTTTGTCGAAAACATTAGAAATGATTGTACCATACCCTTCAGATACTACAGCAAGTGCATTTTCATTATATAATTTATTGAAAAATGTTCAATTTGACAAAACATTTTATAATGCACTAGCTTATGTTGTTATTTTATTTATAGGGTGGGTTATTACACGTATTGTTGCTGCTACTTTAAATAAATTAAGTCGAATTATTGTGATTAAACAGTTGAATACTTTAGGCGGTGCCATTCTAGGTTTTGTATGTAACTGGATAGGTTTATATTTTCTGTTTACTTTATTATCTGTTGTGCCGATTCAAAGCATTCAAGATGTCTTTAGCGGAACATCATTTGCGACATTTATTGTACAACACACACCAATCATTTCAGATATTATTATGAAAACGTGGTTAGCGTATGTATAAGGAGGTTTTTATAACCTCCTTTTTGAGTAAATATAGGATTTATGATAAAATACTCTTGATATTTTTTTATTGTAAAAGTAGGTGAGATAGATAAAATGGATACAAAAACATTAAAAAAGCTAGAATTTGATAAAGTATTACAACAATTAGCTAGTTTTACATCAAGTGAATTAGGGAAACAAAAAGTATTTGCTCTACACCCCTTTTCAAATAGAGAGCAAGTTATGAAACATTTAGAAGATACTGATGATGCTGTGTTATTATTGCGCTTAAAAGGAGGTATTCCTTCTCCAATCTTAAAAGATATTACGCCACATGTGAAACGATTGGAAATAGGTGCTACATTAAATGCCAAAGAAATAGCAGACATTGGACGTGTTTTAACAACAGCAAAAGAAGTCGAACGATTTTTTGTTCAAGTAGAAGAAGCAGACATCGTTTTAAAAAGAGTACATCATTTAGCAAAAGAATTAGTAGTCTTACCTCATGTTGTTTCTCGTATTAAAGAAGCTGTTTCAGATGACGGAGAAGTATTGGATACTGCAAGCCCAGAACTAAGACGTATTCGTACATCACAAAAACGAGCAGAACAACAAGTGAAGGAAGCTCTTGAAAATATTTTAAGACAAAAACAAAGCCAATTAACAGATGCTGTTATTACTATACGTAACGACCGGTATGTTTTACCCGTAAAACAAGAATTTAAACATACATTTGGTGGGTCGATTCAAGATCAAAGTGCATCGGGGCAAACAGTATTTATTGAGCCAACACAAGTACAAGATTTAAATAATAAAAGACATGCTCTACAAGTAGAAGAAAGACAAGAAATTGAAAGAATTTTATGGGAAATTGTTTCTTTATTAGTCCCACATATTTCGGATATTTATATCAATCATCAAATTTTAGCAGAATTAGATTTTATTAACGCAAAAGCCTTATATGCGAAACAACTTCGTGCTATGAATGTAGATGTTAGTGATGAAAATGAAGTTGCATTGTATGGGGCAAGACATCCATTAATTGATGCAAAATTGGTGGTTAAAAATGATGTTTTACTTGGTGGAGAGTATCAATGTATTGTGATTACTGGACCAAATACGGGCGGTAAAACAATTTTGTTAAAAACGGTGGGTTTATTACAAGTAATGGCACAATCTGGATTACACATCCCAGTGGATGAAGGTAGTCAAATTGCTGTTTTTGAAAATGTTTTTGCCGATATTGGTGATGAGCAGTCTATCGAACAAAGCTTGAGTACATTTTCATCTCATATGACAAATATTATTTCTATTTTACAAGGAATTACTCATAAAAGTTTGGTACTATTTGATGAATTAGGTGCGGGGACAGACCCTCAAGAAGGGGCAAGTTTAGCCATTGCTATATTGGATCATATTGGTACAGTTGGTTCTTATGTTATTGCAACAACACATTATCCAGAGTTGAAAATGTATGGATACAATCGTTCGGGGACCATCAATGCTAGTATGGAATTTGATACGGAAACATTAGCACCAACATATAAATTTCTATTAGGTATTCCGGGACGTAGTAATGCATTTGATATTTCAAAACGTCTAGGGCTAAATGAACATATTATACAAGAAGCACGAGGGTTGATTGATGAAGAAACACAATCCTTAAATGAAATGATTAGTGCTTTAGAAACGATGCGACAAGATATTGCTAAAGAAAAAGAGCAAGTTGAAAAAGACTTGAAACAAGCAAAAGCAATGCTAGCAGAAGTAGAAGAACAAAAACGTCAATTCGAAGAAGAAAAAGATACTTTAGAAGAACGTGCGAAAAAAGAAGCAAATGCGATTGTTGAATCAGCATCTCAAGAAGCAGAAAGTATCATTTCAGATATTCGTCGTATGCAACTCGAACAAGGGAAAGCGGTTATTAAAGAACATGAATTTATTGCTAAGAAAACGGCTTTATCACAACTGAAGCATGAAGAGAGTTTGAAGAAAAATAAAGTTTTACAAAAAGCAAAACGACAAAAAAACTTGAAAGTTGGCGATTCCGTAGAAGTAATGTCTTATGGACAAAGAGGTATCTTGAACCAAAAAGTCAATGAAACAGAATGGGTCGTTCAAATGGGTATGCTTAAAATGAAAGTACCTGTTCATGATATTCGCTTGATTGATTCAGAAAATCCAAAACAGAAAAAATATATTCCAACCTTGAAAGGTGGGCGTGCAACTAAAGTAACGAGTCAACTTGATTTGAGAGGACAACGTTATGACAATGCGCTTGTTGAATTAGACAGATATTTAGACGCAGCAATATTATCTGGATATCCACAAGTGACAATTATTCATGGTAGAGGAACAGGAGCCATTCGAGAAGGCGTGACAAAACATTTGAAACAGCATAGAGGCGTTTTAAGTTTTGAATTTGCGCCGATTAACCAAGGTGGAAATGGTGCGACGATTGTGAAATTTAAAAATTGATGGAGTGTGAAACATAATATGAAGCACAAAACAGCAAAACAATCTTTAATCATAGCAGGTATTCTATTATTTGTAGTTATCGTTTTGAGTGTGATGCTCCTATTTACGATTGTAAAAACAGTCGATATTCTGACAGTGACATTGATTTTAATTACAACAGGTTTAGGTATTGCTTTTTTTAAATACATTATTGGCAAATTGACACTAGGTGTTTCATTAGCATTGTTTTTTGTGTTTTTTTTATTGAATCCGATATTTTTTGCTATTTTAATACTCATTGTGGCTATTTCCTTTTTTGTGTGGAAAGGCATTGTTGATATTATTGTGACAAGATTTCATCAATTCGATAGAAAAATGGTATTGCACGTAAAAGATAAAGACATTCAAAAATATGGACGTGTCCAAAAACGAAATTGGTGGACAAACGAAAATCGTTTAACACAAACGTATGAATGGGATGATATACATTTGGTGACATGGTTTGGAGATACGATGATTGATTTGGGTAACACCTATTTATTAGAAAATAATGCAAATATTATTGTCATTCATAAAGGAGCGGGTGATGTTTGTATTGTTGTTCCTGTTGAGATAGGGGTTGTTTTGAATCATAGTACCTTAAAAGGAAATGTATTGTTTGAGAATGAAGAGTATTATTTAACAAATGAGCAATTAACGGTGTATTCTGAAAATTATACCTCTGCTTTAAGAACAGTTAAAATTGTGACAACTGTTTATTTAGGAAATCTTGAGGTGATTCGTGTATGATGAAACAGTTCCGATGGTTAAATATTTTCCTCATTATTTTAAGTATTATGACATTAACATGTGCATTAACCATTTTTGCTTTAAAACAATATGTTCGTTTTTTAGAGCTATTGACATATCGTGTGTATAAAGTACCTTTTTATATTTATTTAGGTGGTATTTTACTTTTTTTGAGTATGATTTTAGCAAGTTTTTTATACTATGGATTAAAATATAGTCAAAGAGGATTGGTTCAAAAATTACATTGGCTAGTGGTAGGTAACTATCACCACGCTATTTTTTCAGAAAGTCATCAAAAAAGAGGGATGATTGCGACGTATTCGAATGTGTTAGATGAACAAATAAATACATTGGCACATAAAATGCAAATGTTATCTGAAAATATGAAAATTTGGACAGATACACATACACCTATTAGTGAAGAAGAACGTTCAACAATATTAGAAGAAGAAAGACATCGTATTGCAAGAGAATTACACGATTCAGTAAGTCAGCAACTATTTGCAGCGATGATGATGCTATCTGCTGTTAACCAATTAACAAAGGATCAATCAGATGCTTTGAAAAATCAATTAAATATGATTGAATATACCATAAATGAGGCACAAAAAGAAATGCGTGCACTTTTATTACATCTACGGCCAGTGAAATTAGGAGATAAGTCACTTTCACAAGGGGTTATGTATTTATTAGAAGAATTAGATTCAAAAATGAATATTACTATTGTCTCAGATATTCAATCTGTTCACGTGTCTACTTTAGTCGAGGATCACCTGTTTCGTATTGTTCAAGAATTATTATCGAATGTATTAAGACATGCCAAAGCAACAACTTTGGAAGTGTATTTATACGAAAACAAACAGCATATACATTTGCGTGTTGTTGATAATGGTGTGGGGTTTGATACGAATACATTGAAAATGAGTAGCTATGGTTTATCGAATATTAAAGAGCGTATTGCAGGCTTGGGTGGAACGGTTAAAATTGTAAGTGTGAAAAATCAAGGGACGGTTATTGATATAAAAATATAATTGATAAAATAGAGTAATCAGTGTATGATAAATTTTATAAGATGAGGGGTGTTTCGATGATTAGCGTATTATTAGTAGACGATCATGAAATGGTTCGATTAGGTGTGTCGGCATATTTGTCTATACAGGAGGATATTTCTGTTATTGGTCAAGCAAGTAATGGAAAAGAGGGCGTAGAAAAAGCATTGGCACTAAAACCGGACGTGATTTTAATGGATTTGGTGATGGAAGAAATGGATGGCATTGAAGCTACTCAGTGTATTTTATCACAGTGGCCAGAAGCTAAAATTATTATCGTCACAAGTTTTTTGGATGATGAAAAAGTATTTCCAGCTTTAAAATCAGGAGCTAGAGGCTATTTATTGAAAACATCAATGGCACAAGATATTTCTGATGCGATTTACAAAGTATATGCCGGTGAACAAGTTTTAGGAAAACAAATTATTGAGAAAATTCAACAACAAGCACCGCATGAAAAAGAATTACATGAAGATTTAACATTAAGAGAAAACGAAGTGTTATTGTTGATTGCTCAAGGTTATTCAAATCAAGAGATTGCAGAGAAATTATTTATTACATTAAAAACGGTAAAAACACATGTGTCTAATGTTTTATCAAAATTGGAAGTAGAAGATAGAACACAAGCAACCATTTATGCGTTTAAGAAAGGATTGGTAAAATAGTGATGAATATTATTGTAAAACCAAAAGCTCAACAGTGGTATGAACGTGAAATGGGCATTTCAAAAGGGAGAGGCGTTCGTTTTTTTGGACAAGTATATGGATGTAGTCCAATACATGAAAGTTTTTCTTTGGCACTTGAAGTGAATGAACCAAGTAGGCCTTATGCTGTCACTATTTTAAATGATATTCCATATTTTATTGAATCTGGAGATGAATGGTTCTTTGATGGCTATGATTTTATTGTCGATTATGATGATAGATTAGATGAACCAAAATATATTTATGAAAAACGAGCTATGTAGGAGTGAATCATGTGATTACTAGAACATTATTGGAGACAAAAGCAGAAACAGTTGAATGGATTAACATAAAAAGTTTATCTATTGAAGATAAGCAAATTTTAAACGAGCAGGACGATTTATCGAATGAGTTTTTAGAGTATGCAACCGATATTGATGAAAGTGCTCGTGTGGAGGAAGACGATGAAAACCATGCTCGACTGTTAAGTTTTGACGTGCCATTTTTTGATTCTGATTCTAAAAGCTATACAACAAGACCACTTATTTTTATTATGAAAGACAATAAAGTGTATACGTTCATGAATGAAGATAAAGATTATTCACAAATCAATCATTTGTTAAAACGTTCGTTTGAGTTAGTGGAATACGACAGTTTATACCATATGATTTTTTCGGTTGTGTATAATTTTTCACTTCTATACCATGAAAAATTACGTATTTTACATAAAGAATGGGACAATATTGAAAAATCATTTAGAAAAAATGCAAGTAATAGTGAAATCTACCGCTTGCTAAATGTCGAAAAAGGACTTGTGTATTTATCAACCTCTTTAAAAGCAAATAAAATTGCTTTAAACACATTGCGTCGTCGATGGGGCTATGGTCCTGTTCAATTTTCAGATAGAGAATCTGAAAAATTAGAGGATGTTCTCGTTGAGATTATGCAGGCGATTGAAGTGTCTGAAATTAATATTATTTTAGTAGAAAAAGAAAAACAATCTTATTCAACCATTATCGACAATAATATGAATACAACAATGAAAGCATTGACGATTTGGACGGTTTTACTAACCGTACCAGAAATTGTTTTTGGGTTTTATGGTATGAATACAAAAACATTACCTCTAGCAGATTCATCACTTAGTTGGCTCATCACGATTTTAATTTCTATTGGGTTCTGTTTTGTTTTATGGCATGTGTTTAAAAAAATGAAAATGTTAAAATAAATAAGAGGTGATTGAAATGTATCCTAATTTACTAGAGCGTTTTATTCGCTATTGTCGTATAAACACACGTTCTGATGCGAAAAGTACGAGTGTCCCAACAACACAAGTGCAAGTTGATTTTTTAATGCTATTAAAAAAAGATTTAGAAGATATGGGTTTAGACGATATTTTTTATAATGAAAAAAATGGTTTTTTAACAGCTACTTATAAAGGGAATGTTCCTCATGCTAAAACGATTGGGTTTATTGCCCATGTGGATACAGCGGATTTTAATTCAGAAAATGTACAACCACGTATTCATGAACATTATACAGGTTCAGATATTGTATTAGATGAAGAAGGTCAATATATTTTATCTGTGGAAGAATTTCCAAACTTAAAAAATTATATTGGTGAAACATTGATTACGACAAGTGGGGATACACTTCTTGGTGCAGATGATAAAGCAGGTATCGTTGAAATTTTATCAGCAATCGAATTTTTACAAAAAAATCCACATATTCAACATGGGGATGTGCGCATTGCTTTTGGTCCTGATGAAGAAATTGGTAGAGGGGCCGACTTATTTGATGTGGAGCAATTCCATGCGGACTTTGCTTACACAATGGATAGTGGCACAGTTGGGCGTATGGAATATGAAACGTTTAATGCGGCACAAGCAACTATTCGCATTAAAGGAACTAGTGTACATCCTGGAACAGCAAAAGATAGAATGGTAAATGCTATGAAAGTAGCAATGGAGATTGATGGAAAATTACCACAAAAAGAAGTGCCTGAGAAAACAAGTGGCTATGAGGGATTTTATTTACTGCACAATATGACAGGGACGATTGACGAAGCAGAAATGGTGTATATCATTCGAGATCATGATAAAGAATTGTTTGAGCAACGTAAACAAAACATCATTGATATTGTGAAAGAAGTCAATGCGTCTTATGACCAAGAACGTGTGTTCATAGAAGTTTTTGATCAATATTACAACATGAAAGACATTATTGAAAAAGATATGTCGATTGTTGAGTTAGCAAAACAAGCAATGTTAGACTTAGGCATTGAACCGATTATTGAACCATTTAGAGGTGGAACAGACGGTTCAAAAATTTCTTATTTAGGATTACCAACACCAAATCTATTTGTTGGTGGTGAAAATTTCCATGGACGTTATGAATTTATTACATTAGAAAGTATGGAAAAAGCGACGTCACTCATTGTAAAAATATTAAACTTAAACACGCAAATCACTGAGTAGCGATTTGCGTGTTATATTTTATAACATGTAAAGAGATGTTCTTTTTGAGTTATCCGATAAATCAAGTATAATAGAAACAGTGATACTAGATTTCTAGTAAAAACTTACCGGAGGATGTTAAAAATGATGACAAAAAGAAGTGATTTAGTAAAAGTTTCTGTTCAAAATTTAAAAAAGAATTATGGGAAATTAGAAGTATTAAAAGATGTAAATATGACGGTTACTGAAGGGGAAGTTGTATGTATCATTGGTCCATCTGGTTCTGGAAAAAGTACATTTTTACGTTGTTTAAATAAATTAGAAGATATTACAGATGGACATGTTATTGTGAATAATCAAGATTTAGTTGACCCTAAAGTAAATATCAATAAAGTTCGTGAAAATATTGGTATGGTGTTCCAACATTTTAATTTATTTCCACATTTAACTGTTATGGAAAATATTACTATGGCACCAGTTGAGTTGAAAAAAGAGGATAAAGAAACGGCAGAAAAAGAAGCTATTAAATTACTAGATATGGTTGGACTAGCAGACAAAGCAAATGTATATCCAAAATCATTATCGGGCGGACAAAAACAACGTGTTGCCATTGCTCGAGCTTTAGCGATGAAACCAGAAATTTTATTGTTTGATGAACCGACATCGGCACTTGATCCAGAAATGGTTGGAGATGTTCTAGAAGCGATGAAACAATTAGCCAAAGATGGTATGACGATGATTATTGTGACACATGAAATGGGATTTGCACGTGAAGTGTCGGATAGAGTAATATTTATGGATGGTGGCTATATTGTTGAAGAGGGAACGCCAGAAGAAGTATTTGGTAATCCTCAACATAATCGTACAAAAGATTTTTTAAATAAAGTATTGTAAAGAGTGAAAAATCTCTATAATAAATTGTGTTGGTAGATTTTTCTACCAACACAATTTTTATATAAACGTAAAAGAGAAAAGGCGTATAAAGCCAATGTTTTAAATAATAAAAATTTGTCACTAATATTGGAAAATGTTAGTGACAAATTTGTTTATATATCATTTTGTATGAGAGGTATATACTTTTTTTGAAGGAAGTAGCCAGTCAATCACAACAGCGACGGTTGCCCCCATTGTGACGTCTAATAATCGAAACATCGCATAACCAATACTTTCTGTATAAGGTGTGTTAAAACAAATGATTAAGAATGTAGACATGGCTGTAATAATACCTTCGGGGTGTTTTGCTAGATTACAAATAACAATGACTAAAATAGCTCCTGAAAAAGCAACAAAAGCATCAACGAATACAGAACGTATAAATATTTGTTGGATAACAATAGAAAGCATCGAAACGATAACGCCCACAAAAGTACCAAATAGACGATGTTTGCTAAAATGTAGGCTAGATGTTGGGTCTGTACGTAAACAATATACTGCTGCAAGACAAGCAAGAACAGGGTTATCTCTTTTGACAAGCCAACAAATAATGACACAAAGTGCTACTGAAATAGCCGTTTTAAGTGTTCTTAATCCGATTTTAAAATGATGCATAGTCTGAAAAACTCCCTTATAATCAAACAAATTTATGTTTACTATATATGATTTAAATGTATAAATCAACCAGATGAAAAGAATATGAGAAAAACTTGTTCTTTTTTAACAAAAAGTATTGACAGAATTGTCAGAATATTCTATAATCTCTACCTATAATAACTATTTTTATTAAAGGAGAAATTTATGAATAAGAAATTATTAAGCATGTTAACTGTTGCAACATTAGCATTAGGTGCGTGTTCGACAGCTTCAAATAAAGCAACAACAAATACAGCAAATACAGAAACAGTTAAATTAGGTGCCAACTTTGAATTATCTGGAGCAGTAGCAGCTTATGGGACACCAATGTTAGATGCAATGAACTTAGCTGTTGAAGAAACAAATGCAAGTGGTGGTGTTTTAGGTAAAAAAATTGAAGTCGTTAAATTAGACAATAAATCAGATTCAACAGAATCTGCAAGTGTCGCAACAAAATTAGCGACGGAAGAACAAGTTGTAGGAATTGTAGGACCTGCAACAACTGGAGATGCGAATGCACAAACGCCAGTTATTACAAAAGCAAAAACACCAGTTGTATTACCGGCAGCAACAGGAGATAATGTAACAGTAGATCACTCAGGAAAAGTATTAGATTACGTTTATCGTGTTGCTTATAGTGATTCATTCCAAGGAAAAGCATTGGCACAATTTGCAAATGACACATTAAACTCTAAAAAAGTTGTCTTATTAAAAGACTCATCTTCTGACTATGCAAAAGGTTTGTCAGAATCATTCCAATCTGCATACACAGGAGAAGTAGTTGCAACAGAAAGTTTTGCCTCAAAAGAAACAGACTTTAACGCTGTTTTAACAAAAATAAAAGATACAGGATTAGATACTTTAGTTATTGCTGGATATTATGAAGAAGCTGGTTTAATTATTAAACAAGCTCGTGAAATGGGTATTACAGCGACAATCTTAGGTGGAGATGGATTTGCAAGTAGTAAATTAACAGAATTAGCAGGAAAAGAAAATGTTAATAAAGTATACTATACAAACCATTTCACAACATTATCAACAGACGAAAAAGTTCAAAAATTCTTAAAAGCATATAAAGAAAAATATGGTAAAGAAGCAGATGCGTTTGCAGCGTTAGCGTATGATGCAGCAGGTGTTTTATTAAAAGCTATTGAAAAAGCAGGCTCAACAGATCGTGCCAAAGTAACAGAAGCATTAGGTCAAACAAAAGACTATGAAGGTGTTACTGGTAAATTTAGTATTGATGATAAACATAATACAGTAAAATCAACGTATGTCATTGAATTAGAAAACGGTCAAGAGAAAGGTTATACAGTTGTAGAACCTAAATAATGTAAAGGTGTATAGGATAGTATCGCTAGGTACTATCCTATGCTTGATTATTGGAGGAGATAGTATGTTTTATTGGACACAAGATATAAATAGCCTGATATACCAACATGGCTTAACGATTCGACAAGATGTGTTTATTAAAGAACAACAAGTACCCGAAGAATTAGAGATTGATGAATATGAATCACTTTGTCACTACGTTGTTTTGTATAAAGATGATCAACCAGTTGCAACGGCACGTTTACTTCCAAAAACGGATGTATTGGCAAAAGTTCAACGTGTTGCGGTTGTTAAAACGGCAAGAGGTGCACATCTAGGAGAAAAGCTAATGCTTGAAGTAGAACGCTATGCAAAAATATTAGGTTTTCGTACATTAACACTTGGTGCACAAGTACATGCCATTCCATTTTATGAAAAATTAGGTTATGTCATTGATAGTGATGAATATGATGATGCAGGTATTATGCATAAAGATATGAAGAAAATACTATAAGAGGAGGATTTTATGGAACAATTAGTAAATGCTATTTCGTTAGGTAGTATTTATGCGCTCGTTGCATTAGGATATACCATGGTATATGGTATCATTCGTTTAATCAATTTTGCACATGGCGATATTTTAATGTTAGGAGCGTATATTGGTTTTGCATTAATTTCTATTTTGAAACTTGATTTTTTCAGTGCTCTAATTTTATCCATGTTAGCATGTGCAATTATTGGTGCTGTTATTGAAAGGATTGCGTATAAACCATTACGTAAATCAGCTAAAATTGCAGCATTAATTACAGCCATAGGAGTATCTTACTTTATTGAGAATATCATGATTGTACAAGTTGGAGCAGAAACAAAAGTGTTTCCAGATGTATTAGGAAAACAATCATTTCAATTATTTGGTGTAGATATTACATTGAAACAAGTACTTATTTTTCTAATTACGATTTCCTTAATGGTTGTATTGACATTGGTTATTCAACGTACAAAAATGGGGAAGGCGATGCGTGCAGTTAGTACAGACGAAGAAGCAGCACAGTTGATGGGAATAAATGTAGATAATGTGATTACATTTACATTCTTATTAGGGTCAGCATTAGCTGGAGCAGCAGGTGTGTTGGTAGGTGTCTACTATGGAGCAATGACACCTTTAATGGGTGTTACGCCAGGATTAAAAGCATTTATTGCTGCTGTTTTAGGTGGTATTGGTAGTGTGCCAGGAGCGATGTTAGGTGGCTATTTAATTGGTCTTTTGGAAACTATTGTGAATGCTTTAGGCTTCTCATTATATAAAGATGCTTTTGTATATGCTATTTTAGTTGTGATTTTAATTGTTAGACCGGCAGGTTTACTTGGTAAAAATGTAAAAGAGAAAGTGTAGGTGAATGCGCATGAAGAAACATTTAAAATTACATATTATTTGGATTGCTTTGATTGTGCTAGTTGCCCTTTTAATTGATTTTCTCATTGCACAAGGTATTATTACACAAGTATATGAACGAACATTGGTAACGATTTTTATCAATATTATTTTAGCTGTAGGATTAAATTTAGTGATTGGTATCGCAGGACAGTTTTCTTTAGGGCATGCAGGATTTATGGCGATTGGTGCTTATGCAGGTGCTATTTTAATGATGCAAGTAGACGGTATTTTAGGATTGCTTTTAGGTATGCTCGTTGGGGCTATACTTGCAGGTGGTGTTGCTGTGATAATCGGTATTCCAACACTTCGTTTAACAGGAGATTATTTAGCTATTGCTACACTTGGTGCATCAGAAATTATACGTATTATTATTTTAACATCAGATAATATTACGAATGGTGCTATTGGTATCAGCGGTATTCCAGATACAGCAACATGGTCTATTGTTTATGTGTTTGTCATTATAACAACTGTTCTTGTTTTAAATTATATTCGTAGTAGTGCAGGGCGTGCGACATTGGCTATTCGTGAAAATGAAATTGCTGCTGAAGCTATGGGCGTTCACTCACTTAAATATAAAGTTACAGCTTTTGTTATAGGTGCTATGACAGCAAGTGTTGCTGGTACTTTATATGCAAGTTATTTAGGTGTTGTTGCACCAAAAGATTTTACATTCCAAAAATCAATTGATGTGTTAATTATTGTTGTATTTGGTGGTATCGGTAGTGTTACAGGGTCTATTATTGCGGCTATTTCATTAGGTATATTAAATACGCTATTACAACCAGTAGGAGAATGGCGTACGATTATTTATGCGATTGCCCTTATTTTAGTGATGATTTTTAGACCGAGTGGTCTACTAGGACGTAGAGAATTGATGATTTCTCCGTTTTTAAATCGTCAGAAAGGAGCTAGTCAAAAATGAGTTTGTTAGAAGTAAAACAATTAACAAAAAATTTTGGTGGTTTATCTGCTGTATCATTAGTTGATATGACATTTGAGCAAAATGAATTGATTGGCTTAATCGGTCCAAATGGAGCAGGTAAAACAACTTTATTCAATTTATTAACGGGTGTATATGTACCAACAGAAGGAACAATCACGTTAAAAACAGATAAAGGTGTTGTACTATTAAATGGTAAAAAACCTTATGAAATCAGTGATTTGGGATTGACAAGAACATTCCAAAACATTCGCTTGTTTAGTGATTTGACTGTATTAGAAAATGTTGAAATAGCCATGCATAGTAAAAAAGGTGTAGGGTTATTTGATAGCTTTTTTAGAACACCTAAATTTTATAAAAATGAAACCGATATGCAAGAAAAAGCACTGTCTTTATTGAGTATTTTTCATTTAGATGAAAAAAGCAACGTCGTTGCTAAAAATTTATCTTATGGGGAGCAACGTCGATTAGAGATTGTACGTGCTTTAGCAACAAACCCGAGAATTTTGTTTTTAGATGAACCTGCTGCGGGAATGAATCCTCAAGAAACGGCAGAGTTGACAGAGTTGATTTATCAAATTCAAAGAGATTTTAATATTACGGTTGTTTTAATTGAACACGATATGTCTTTAGTAATGTCGATTTGTCAGCGTATTTATGTTTTAGAATATGGGCGTTTAATTGCGCATGGAACGCCAGAGGAAATCAAACAAAATCCTGATGTTATTCGTGCGTATTTAGGAGGTGAATAGTATGTTAAAAGTAGAAAATTTAAGCGTCCATTACGGAATGATTCAAGCGATAAATAATGTGTCTTTTGAAGTGAATGAAGGCGAGATTGTCAGTTTAATCGGAGCAAATGGTGCAGGAAAATCGACCACTTTACGTACTATTTCAGGGTTAGAACGTGCTTCTAGTGGACAAATTACATATTTAAGTGAACCAATTCATACGATTTCTGCTAAAAAAATTGTTGAAAAGGGTATTGCTCATGTGCCAGAGGGACGTCATGTCTTTAAAGGAATGAGTGTTCAAGAGAATTTGGATTTAGGTGCCTTTTTAAGAAAAGATAAAGACGGTATTCAAAAAGATTTAAAAATGGTTTTTGAGCGTTTTCCAATTTTAGAGCAACGTAAAAATCAAGATGCATCAACTTTATCAGGTGGTGAACAACAAATGCTAGCCATGGGACGTGCGTTAATGACTCGTCCAAAATTGTTGTTATTAGATGAACCGTCAATGGGACTTGCTCCTATTTTCATTCGTGAAATTTTCAATATTATTCAAGATATTCAGCGCTTAGGTACAACTGTCTTATTGATTGAACAAAATGCAAATGTCGCTTTGTCCATTTCTGATAGAGGCTATGTACTTGAAAGTGGAAAAGTGGTATTATCAGGTACAGGGCAAGAATTATTGGCAAGTGAAGAAGTACAAAAAGCGTATTTAGGAGGTTAATAAAAATGGATGTTAGAACCTATATGACCGATAAAGTTGTGACAGCTACTGGAGATGTACGTATTTTAGAGGCACTAGATTTAATGAAAAAGCATAATGTGACACGTTTGCCCATTGTGCAAGGCAAACATGTAGTGGGTCTATTAACAGAAAAATTGATTGCGAAAAGTACACCGTCAACGGCAACAAGTTTAAGTATGCATGAAATCAACTATTTGTTAACAAAAACAACTGTTCAAGATATTATGGAAAAACATGTGATTACCATTCATCCAGATGCTTTATTAGAAGAAGCAGCTGAAACAATGCGTCAGCATCAAATTAGTGTCTTACCAGTTGTTGAAAATGATGCTTTAGTAGGTATTATCACACATTCTGATGTGTTAGAAGCCTTTGTTGATTTATTAGGATATTATAAAAAAGGCACACGTTTGACGATTGCGTTAGATGATAGAGTGGGTGAGTTTGAAAAAGTATTAGCTTTACTACGTCAAGAAAATGTTAATATTAACCAAATTGCTGTTTATCACGGTGGCGAAAAAGTGCAAGTTGTCTTACACTTAGCAAGTCAAAATGCAGATAAAGTATCTACTGTTTTAAAAGATGCAGGTTATCCAGTTTTATCAGCTATTGTCAAAGAAGGTAAAGAATAACAAACAGGAACGACTGGGGGTCGTTCCTGTTTGTTTGTATAAAAAGCCAAATCAGAGTTAATCATTATCATTTTGTTTAATAAAATAAAAAGGAATGTTTTGTCTATGTTTTTCAAGTTGTTCTCTTGCGTGTTGATTTACTGCTTTTAAATCAACCCCTTGTTGTTTAGCAGCAAAGACACAACCGCAATAACATTGACGATAAATGTCATATTCTTTACACATGTCAACAGAACGGCGATAACCATTATTTTTTTTGAAATCAGATGGTAAATAATGAACGGTTAAAAATGTTTCAATATTAAAGCCAACGTCATTGATGATTTGGCTATTTTTATGTGGTGATAATGTTAAAGCACTTGCGAAATAGTCAAAATCTAATTCTTTTGCTTTTTCAGCAGCACGGCTTAAGCGCATGTCATAGCAGGCATGACATCTTTTGCCACCTTCTACTTCATCTTCCATACCTTTTGCCATTTCTAAAAAACGTTTTGGATTATATTCATCCGCTAAAAATTGAACGGTATGATTGGTTCTTTGATTGAATTGGATAATAAAATCTTCTTGCACTTGTTTACGGTAGTCATATTCTGATTTAGGATGAATATTGGAATTTGAAAAATAAATAGTGACATCTGCCACATCGGCTAAATACTCTAACACAACTGTACTACATGGTGCACAACAACTATGTATCATGATTTTAGGTCTAAAACCATGTTCTTGCCATGACTTTACCATATTTTGTAAAATGCGGTCGTAATTGATATTACAATTTTTATGTTTGGCGTTGATAAAGTTTTTCGCATTGAAAAGTTCGTCCATAATTGCTCCTTTGATATGATAACGATATGTTTGTATTTTAGTAGATAAAACCTAGTGGTGTCAATCAAATACATAAAAAAGAGAACCAACCTCATGAGGTCGGTTCTCTTTTTTAAGCAATTAAAGCTAAAATGATAAAGTTGGCAATGAATAATGCGGTAGATAACCAAACGATAGGGTGTATCTCTTTGATTTTACCACTGACACATTTCACAATAACATAGAAGATAAACCCAGCTGCGATACCATAAGAAATGCTATATGCAAATCCCATGAAAACAGATGCGAAGAATGCGGGAACGGCTTCTTCAAAGTTTGTCCAGTTAATATCTGCAAAAGAGGACATCATTAAAATACCAACGATAATTAACGCGGGTGCTGTTGCAGCTGCTGGGACGATACTTACAAGCGGAGCAGCAAGTGTGGATACAACAAATAATAATGCTGTGACAACACTTGTCAAACCTGTACGACCCCCTGCACCAATACCTGCTGCAGATTCAACATAAGTCGTTGTATTTGATGTACCAAAAACAGCACCGATAGATGTTCCAATGGCATCAGCGAACAAAGCTTTATCCATTTTAGAACTGAAACCAGAACTATTTTCTAAAGCACGTTCATCTTCTTCAGAGAAGATACCAGTACGACGACCTGTCCCGATAAATGTACCGATTGTGTCAAAGACATCAGATAAACTAAAGGCGAAAATGGTTAGTAGAACAGTTGGTAATTTTGATGTATCTGAGAACAATGATAACAATCCTTCTGAACCAAAAGCCGCACCAAAGGTTGTACCTAATTCAGAAAAGGCTGTACCGATACCTGCAGCAAAATCAATGTGACCAACAGTAACAATACCTGTTAAAATACCGATAATGGTTGTTGTAATAATACTTACTAAAATAGCACCACGTACTTGTTTTACCATTAAAATAATTGTAAAAATAAGACCAAATAGGGCTAATAATGATGTTGGATTGGTGAATTTTACTAATTCGGGAACAATGCCACCGCCGGATACAACAGATTGAACCCCATTTACTGTTGCTGTTGCTTGATAAGGTGCGTTGTTGACAGACAAGATAGAGCCACTGTCTGATAAAAAGGCTAAAAAGTTTGCATTTTTAACACCAATATAAGCAACGAATACCCCAATTCCTGCTCCGATAGCATGTTGTAAACTTTCAGGAATAGATTTAATCATCAGTTTACGAATTTTTGTCACTGTAATCAAAATATTAAACATACCACATAAAAAGACCATAGCTAATGCTTGCTGCCAAGAAAAGCCTAAACTAAAGACAACCGTAAATGTGAAGAATGCATTTAATCCCATTCCAGGAGCTAAAGCGTAAGGAACGTTGGCAAAAAGTCCCATAATCAGCGTACTGATTGCTGAAGCAATAATTGTTGATAAGAAGACGGCTTGAGAGGGCATACCTGTTAATGATAAAATAGCTGGATTAACGAATAAAATATAAGACATAGCAAAAAATGTTGTAAACCCTGCAATAATTTCTGTTGCAACCGTCGTGTTATGTTGCGATAATTTGAAAAATTTTTCCATAATAACTCCTTTTTTATTTTAAAAAACGAATAAACAGCGAGAAAACAATAATTCTCCTGTTTAATGTTCGTGTTTTTATTTGTTTTTTAACTTTATGAATAAAGTGTACAATAAAAATGACAAAAAATCAATACAAAAATGAAAAAGTGATAAAAAATGTACGGATTTTAAATTGGTAGTGTTTTAGACATAATTTATGTATAATGAAAGACAAGAATAAATGAGGTGACAATATGTTTTTTGATACACATACACATGTGAATGTAGAGGCATTTGAGTTAGATTTAGAAGAAACACTGCAAAGAGCGAACGAAAATGGCGTTACGCACTTTGCTGTTGTTGGGTTTGATACGCCAACTATTCAAAAATCTTTAGAATTGAGTGCTTTACATGATAATATATATAGCATTATTGGCTGGCATCCAACAGAGGCGGGTGTTTACACAAAAGCCATTGAGGAAAAGCTGCAACAACAGTTAATTGATAAAAAAGTTGTGGCTTTAGGAGAAATTGGATTAGATTATCATTGGATGACAAGTCCAAAAGATGTCCAAGAGAAAGTATTTAGACGCCAAATTGCTATATCTAGAGAGCATCGTTTACCGATTAGTATTCATACAAGAGAGGCAATGGAGGATACGTATCGTATTTTGAAGAGCGAAATGTTTTATGGTGGTATTATGCACAGTTTTAGTGGGACGGTTGAGGATATGTACCGTTTTTTAGATTTGGGAATGCATATTTCACTAAGTGGTGTTGTGACATTTAAAAAAGCGGTTGATTTACATGACGTTGCAAAAAAAGTACCTTTAGATAGATTGTTGATTGAAACAGATGCTCCCTATTTAGCACCTGTTCCATTTCGTGGGAAAAGAAATGAACCAAGTTATGTACGTTTTGTGGCAGAAAAAATTGCTGAGTTACGAGAGTGTAGCATACAAGAAATTGCAGAGGCAACGATGAAAAATGCAAAGGAATTATTTGAATTAAGATGAAAGAGATAATTGTTGTTGAAGGTAGAGATGATACAAGACGATTGACCGAAGTTTTTGGGAAAATAGATACCATTGAAACGAATGGTTCCGCTATTGATGAAGAAACATTATTGTTAATTGAAAAGGCGCATCAGCTACGTGGGGTCATTGTATTAACTGATCCCGATTTTCCGGGTGAAAAAATTCGGAAAATCATCACTCAAAGAGTGCCAAACGTTAAACATGCTTTTCTTCATGTACAAGAGGCGTTGCCAAAAGGAAAAGGTAGTCTTGGTGTTGAGCATGCTAGTGATGTAGCTTTAAAAAGAGCATTACATGACGTGAAAGTAATTGTTGATGATTTTTCACATGATAATATTACAAAATCCTTTTTAATGAGATGTTCACTGATTGGGAGTGAGCAATCGGCTTATTTACGACAAGCGTTAAGTAAGCAATTAGGGATTGGGCATGTTAATGGTAAACAGTTAGAAAAAAGATTGAATATGTTTGGTATATCAAAAGAAGATGTATTAAATGTTTTAACGAAGATAGTAGAGGAAGAGAATATCAAAAATGGATAAAAAGAAAGATATAGCGACACCGACTAGAACAGCCGATATTTTAAAAAAATATGGTTTGTTTATGAAAAAGAGTTTAGGTCAGAATTTTTTGATTGAACCAAATATTTTAACGCGTATTGTTGATGTAGCAGAGATTGATGAGGACACAAATGTCATTGAAGTAGGTCCGGGAATTGGTGCGTTAACAGAACGTTTGGCACGAGTAGCCAATCATGTACTGGCTTTTGAAATAGATGATAGACTCATTCCTATTTTATCAGACACATTAAGTGAGTATCATAATGTGACTGTCTTACATCAAGATATTTTAAAAGCCGATTTAAATACCTCTGTTATAGAGCATTTAAATATGTCTAAAAAATTAAGTGTTGTTGCTAATTTGCCTTATTACATTACAACACCGATTATTATGCGTTTTTTAGAGGCTGATTTACAAATTGATACATTTGTTATGATGATGCAAAAAGAAGTGGCTGAACGTATGACAGCTAAAGTTGGAACAAAAGCATATGGCTCATTAACGATTGCTATTCAATATTGTATGATGTCTGAAATTGCGTTCATTGTTCCTAAAACAGTATTTTCTCCACAACCAAATGTCGATTCGGCTATTCTTAAATTAACAAGACGACAACAACCATTGGTCAATGTTACTGATGAGGCATTTTTCTTTGATTTAATTAAATCAGCATTTGTACAACGTCGTAAAACATTGTGGAATAATTTACAGCACAGATTTGGTAAAACGGAAACGATTAAAGAATGGCTTATGACGAGTTTGAGTCAAGCCAATATAGAACCGAGTGTACGTGCCGAAGCATTAAGCATTGAACAATTTGCTACCTTGGCAAATATCATGGTATTACATAAACCTTAAAAAAAGATAAAGATAAATAAAAAACTACTTATTTCATGTTATGATATAAGTAGTTTTTTAATAAGGAGTGACACGATGCGTATTTTAGTTGTAGATGATGAAAGAGAAATTGTTGATTTATTAACCATTTATTTGCGAAAAGAAAATTATCAAGTGTCAAAAGCTTATGACGGTATGAGTGCTTTAAAAAAACTTGAAGAACATGCCGATATTAAATTGATTATTTTAGATATTATGATGCCTAAAAAAGATGGGATTTCTGTTTTAAGAGCGCTTCGAGAAGCGAATAATCATGTGCCTGTATTATTATTGAGTGCTAAAGGAAGCGACATGGATAAAATTAAAGGTTTCAATCTTGGTGCTGATGACTATGTGTCAAAACCGTTCCATCCTCTTGAAATTATGGCACGTGTAAAATTATTGTTACGTCGATATGATACACAATTACCAACGCAAGAAGATGATATACAGGTTGGGCCGTTGATTATAAAAAAAGAATCTCACGAAGTGTTATTTTCAGGAGAAAATATTCCATTAACAGCACTAGAATTTGGTATTTTACACTTATTGGCAAGTTATCCTAATAAAGTGTTTAGTGCTGAAGAAATTTTTGAAAAAGTGTGGAAGCAAGAAAGTATTGTTTCTGCAAAAACGGTCATGGTACACGTTAGTCATTTAAGGGATAAATTAGAGGAAGCAACAGGTGGTGAAAAAATTGTTGAAACCGTTTGGGGTGTTGGATACAAAATATCAAAAAATTAAACATAAATGGAAACGACTAAAGGCACTTGATAAAAAGCAATTAAATCATTTAGTTGTAGAGGGTTTAATCACATTAACAGCGATTCTTTTTATTTATTTTGGATGCTTATTTTTATTTAATAAATTATTATTTCCACTACCTAATGAACCGTTTTATGCGTTACATCTTCGACAAGTATTTGGTATTACACATCAAATGATTGGGGTATATCGTCAGATTTTTACAGTGGTTATGATTTTAGGTGCTATTTGGTTTACATACTGGCGATTGAGTAGACGATATAGACAATATGAATTAAGTCATATTTTAGAAGAGTTAGATTATATTGCTTCGGGTAATTATCATCATCGTATATCAGAAGACTTATTGGGACGTATGAGAAAAGTAGCAATTAGTATCAATAAACTCGTCGATAGTACCGTATCGGCAATGGAAGAAGAACGACATATTGAACAAACAAAAAATGAACTCATAACGAATGTGAGTCATGATATTAGAACACCTCTCACATCTATTATTGGGTATTTAAGTTTGATTGAAGAATCGGATGAGATTGATGAAGAAGAATTGAAACAATACGTGCATGTTGCTTATATGAAATCTTTGCAAATGAAGCGTTTGGCAGATAATTTATTTGATTATATAAAAATGCAAGACTACAAAGAAGAATGGCAATATCAACATATTCCTATAAAAAATTTTTTGACACAAATTGTTGTGGAGAATGAATTAGAAGCATTGGAAAAAGATATGACGATTGATATTGATGTGACACCGTCCAATTTACTCGTTCAAATGAATGGAGAACAAATGGTAAGAGTGTACGATAATCTCATTTCTAATGCATTAAAATATAGTCAAGCCAAACGATTACAGCTCACGGCAAGACAAGAAAATAATGGTGTTATTTTAGAAGTTAAAAATGACGGACAAATGATTGACTCAGATGTGATGAATAAACTTTTTGTTCGTTTTTATCGAGGGGATCAATCACGTTCAAGTCAAATTAGTGGTTCGGGTTTAGGGCTAGCAATTGTAGAAAGTATCATTTTACATCATCAAGGACATATTGATGTTTATTCAACACCCTCGGAAACTGTCTTTCGTATTTGGTTACCACAAACAGTCGTTACTAAATAAAAAGTTTTTAATATAATGTTAGAACAAAAAAGATAAGCCTGACTATTATGTTGGGCTTTTTGAATATAATGGCTCTTCGTCAAATTGTGTTGGTGGATTATTTCCACCAACACGATTGATTATAGAGCAAAAAACAAAGGACAGCATCCAAATCTTGCTGTCCTTTGTTTTTGCCTATATAAGTCATGAAGTATCTATTTTTATACAATGTTTTTGTAACTATTTTACCAATTTTATATTATTTGGATGAATAAAACATTGCATATAAATAAATACATATCGAATGCTTACGCCCATACTTTACCACGTTCGTCTTATAATTTCAACTTATTTTCATTTTTTATCATGAAAACGTTAAATCCCACATGATATGCGAACGATTCATGTGGGATTTTAGGTTTAATTCATGTTTTGGTTTGTTGTCAGTGTGACAGTGACTTTTTCGAGTTTTCCATTTCTGTAAACATCTAGTGTGACTTTTTCGCCAATTGCGTGACTATATAAATGTTTT
This sequence comes from Carnobacteriaceae bacterium zg-84, assembly GCA_013874835.1. Classification (NCBI taxonomy): domain Bacteria; kingdom Bacillati; phylum Bacillota; class Bacilli; order Lactobacillales; family Carnobacteriaceae; species Carnobacteriaceae bacterium zg-84. Next base: position 372,892 of record CP059430.1, read on the forward strand.
CTAAGTGATACAGCATTTTTAATGTCTTCGCCATTCCATTTTATGATGACATCGTATTGTTTTAGACCTGCATTATCAGCAGAAGAATTTTCTTGGACTTGGCTAATTACGACACCTTCTGTTACGTTTTCTGGTAATGATAATAAACGTTTGCGTTGTGTTGTAGAAACATCAGTCATATCAACTAAACCAACACCTAAATAAGGTCTTGAAATTTTTCCTTTGTTTTCAAGTTCTTCAATAATTTTCACAACTTGATTACTTGGAATGGCAAACCCGATACCTTCTACGGATGTGTCGGAGATTTTCATGGAGTTAATACCGATGACATTCCCATTTTCATCCACTAAAGCACCACCAGAATTCCCCGGATTGATAGCTGCATCTGTTTGAATGGTTTCCATTGTCCAGTCAGGTTGTTTATCGCCATTTGTATCAATATCTACGCTGCGATTGACAGCAGATATAATTCCTTTTGTGACAGTAGATGCTAATTTAGAACCTAGAGGAGAGCCAATCGCAAGGGCTGTTTCTCCAACTTTTAGTTCATCAGAATTGGCAAAACTAGCTGTTGTAGACACATCGCTACTTTGAATTTTTAATACAGCTAAATCTGTTAGTTTATCCGTACCAACAAGTTCAGCTTGTACCGTTTTTCCGTTTTTTAATAATACTTCTAATTCTTGTGCGTTTTCAATAACGTGGTTATTCGTAACAATATAAGCTGTATCGCCAGATACTTTATAAATAACACCACTTCCTTCACCGGCTTTTTGTAAACCATTTGAAGCACCAGATAGACCAAATAAATTATTTTCGGTATTAGACTGATATTTTGCGATAGAAACAATAGCACCTTGTACTTTTTCAATGGCACTTGTTATAGATGTTTCTGCCTTTGGAGATGATACGGTTTTTGTAACAGATGTAATATTTGCTGGTTGCTGTGTAGGGCGAGTTGTGGCTTGCTGTATATATAATCCACCCATGATAAGAGATGCCCCTAATAAACTACCAGCTATACCAGAAATCAGCCCTATTTTAATAGGAGAAGCGGTCTTTTTGTGTGGTTTTTCAACGAGTATAGGTTGTTCTTCATTTTCTATTAGTTGTTCTTCTACTGTTTGTTCGTTATATTCACTCATGTGTTTACCTCCTAAAATAAGCATATTGTTTTGTATGTCTATAAAATAGCGTGTAAACCTTAAAAGATTCTGAAACGTCTTTAGGCGTTATGTTCTTCTTGAATGGCTTGTGTAATACTTTCCCAAGCAGCATCTTTTCCTTCGCCAGTTTCAGCAGAAAATAAAATAATCTTATCATCATGAGAAAGCTGTAATTTTTTTCTAAAAGTGGACTCGTGTTTGTTCCATTTTCCACGAGGAACTTTATCAATTTTTGTCGCAATAATTTGGAAAGGGATATTGTAATAGTCGACAAATTCTTTCATTTGAACATCTTCAGCTGTTGGGTCATGTCTAAAATCCATGAGTAAATAGACTTTTTTTAATGTGTTTCGTTGTGTGAAATATTCTTCTAACATATGTCCCCATTTTTCACGTTCGGTTTTTGATACACGAGCATAACCGTATCCGGGAACATCTACAAAATAAAAAGAATGTTCAATATCATAAAAGTTAAGTGTTTGTGTTTTTCCTGGTTTGCTAGATGTTCTTGCTAAATTTTTACGATTGACTAATTTATTGATAAAAGATGATTTACCAACATTGGAACGTCCTGCCAAAGCAACCTCAGGATATTGTGTTGTTGGATATTGTTTTTGAGATACAGCACTAATGACAATATCTGCATAATTGACTTTCATAAGTAGCCTCCTATATTGAACTATGATACAATACATCATAGCACATAATTGCTAAAAACGCATATTGGAGGAAAGATGACGACAAAAGAATTTTATAGAGAATATATTAAAATTGTCATTCCGTTGATGTTTCAAGGTTTGGTCACGACATTGGTGGCTATGGTGGATAATTTAATGGTTGGGCAACTAGGAGATTTAGCTATTGCAGCAGTTGCCATGAGTAACCGAATTTTAGGAATAGTCCTGTTTACCTTATTTGGCATTGCGGCAGCGTCTAGTGTGTTTATTGCACAGTTTTATGGTGCACGAGATAAAGAAATGCAAAAAGAAGCCTTTAGAACATCGCTTATTTTATCATCGGGATTAGTGTTCGTATCTTTTCTTGTTTTATTATTGATACCTGAAACAGTTGTGCATTTTTTTGTACAAGATATTGAAATTGAACGCCTCGCCGTAGCGTATATTCGCATTATGATTTTAGGATTTGTACCCTATTTATTAACAATCAATTATGGAACAGCGCTAAAAGTAGTTGGACAAGTACGCTTACCGCTTGTTGCCAGTTTAAGCGGTGTTGTCTTGAATACATGTTTGAACTATGTTCTTATTTTTGGGAATTTTGGTTTTTCGGCAATGGGCGTAGAAGGTGCGGCTATCGCAACAGTTTTTGCAAGACTATTGGAATTTGGTATTATTTATTATGTTGTCTATACAACAGGTTTTGATTTTAATACGAAGTTTAAAGATATTTTTAAAGTAGATAGAGCGTTATTTAAAGACGTTTGTTACAAAGCTGTTCCACTAGCTGTCAATGAAATTATTTGGGCATTTGGACAAGCGACTATTTTGAAATTATATGGAGTAAGAGGAAGTAATGTTATTGCAGCCTTATCTATTTCGGATACGACTACTTCTATTTTTTATTCTATTACACAAGGTATTTCAGCGGCGACACCAGTATTGGTGTCACAGCGTTTGGGTGCTGGTAAATTAGATGAGGCTTATCAGAATGGAAAAATGTTGTTAAAAACTATTGGATTTGTTGCAGCATGTTTAGGATTGATAATGTTTGGTATGAGTCATATTGTACCGAACTTGTATCAAGTATCCAAAGCATCACATGATTTAGCGGTACAAATGATACAACTAACCGGTATGTTTTTTTGGATTTATTTAACAGGTGCACAAAATTATTTTATTATGCGTGCCGGTGGCGATATGAAATCTACATTATTAATGGACGGTGGGTTTAAATGGGGAGTTACCATTCCTGTTATGGCAATATTAGCCTATTTCACACAGTTTTCAGCTATTGCTATTTTTATGTGTACACAAGTTTGTGAATTTATTCAAATGTGTGTTGGATTACGCTTTTTCTTTAAGAAACGATGGTTGAAAAATTTAACAGTAAAAGGCAATCGGTAGTCATAATATGTGATGACTACTGATTGTTTTAGCAATATAAAGGAGTATCTATGAGTAAGACATTAGTATTGGCAGAAAAGCCGAGTGTTGCAAAAGACTTAGCACGTGTTTTAGGAGCAACACAAAAACAAAAAGCCTATTTTGAAGGAAAAAATTATATTGTCACATGGGCTTTGGGGCATTTGATGACATTGAAATTACCCGAAGATATTGACAAAGATTGGCAAAAATGGGATATGGCAACATTACCTATGATTCCTAAAGAAATTGGTATAAAACCATTGCCTAAAACAACACATCAATTAAAAGCCATTAAAGAATTGGTACAACGAAAAGATGTGAAAGATATTGTGATTGCGACCGATGCCGGACGTGAAGGAGAGTTAGTCGCAAGGTGGATACTAGCATTTGCTAAGTGTCAAAAGCCGATGTATCGTCTGTGGATTTCATCTCAAACAGATAAGGCAATTAAGCAAGGATTTGCGGCATTAAAACCGGCAAACGAGTATGATGCTTTATACCAATCAGCCATCGCTCGAGCAAAAGCTGATTGGTTGGTAGGGTTGAATGTAACACGTGCATTGACGGTGAAATATGAAGATAATCTTTCTGCCGGACGTGTGCAAACACCAACATTAGCATTGGTACGTGAACAAGAGAAAAAAATAGAAACGTTTGTACCTAAGACGTATTTTGTTGTGAATGTTCAATATAAACAGTTAAAAGCAATGTTTCAAAAGCAATTCGACACTAGAGAGGAAGCAGAACGCTTTATGGAAACAGTGAAAAAAGGTGTTGTTTTAGAGGTAAAAGAAAAAACACATGTGGAAAAAGCACCGTTACCGTACGACTTGACAGAATTGCAAAAGGAAGCGAATCAACGGTATCAATTCTCGGCTAAAAAAACATTGTCAATTGTACAAAGTTTATATGAAACACATAAAATTGTGACGTATCCTAGAACGGACAGTAAGTATTTGACAACAGATATGCAAGCAACCATGAAAGAAAGACTTCAAGCTATTGCCAAGTATGACGAACGAGCAAAAGAGTATATCAACTTGGGCGGGAAAGTGATACAAACCGCTGTATTCCAAAACGACAAAGTTAGTGATCATCATGCACTTATTCCAACAGAACAAATGCCAAACTTGTCTAAATTATCATCTGATGAAAACAAAATTTATCGCTTTATTGTTGAGCGTTTTTTAGGTTTATTTGCACCACATCATCAAGTGAAAAGTGTGTCTATTAAAGTCCAATTTAATGACAAACAAGAATGTATCTTTAAAGAAAACAGTGTCCTTGTTCAAGGTTGGAAACAGCAAGAAGTCAGTCGTGTGTCTGTGGACGTAAAACAAGGCGATATACTATATGTTCAAACGAGCTGCGAGAAAAAAGTCACTACCCCTCCGAGTGCTTTGTCAGAGGGAACATTATTGGGTGCCATGGAAAAACACAGTTTAGGTACACCAGCAACACGAGCAGAAATTATTGAAAAATTGATTAAATCTGACTTAATGGAAAGACAAGCCGTGACATTGAGAGTAACACCTAAAGGAAAACAGTTGTTACAACTTGTTAATCCTTCTCTTGTGACACCGACTTTAACAGAGCAGTGGGAAAAATCTCTTGAAAAAATTGCCCATGGCAAAGAGCGTTCAGACAGCTTTTTAAAAGATATTGAAAAAAGTACACGACATCTAGTAGAGGAAATTAAGGGGAGTGAGGTTGCTTACAAAGACTTCACGATTACGTCCAAAAAATGCCCAGAATGCCAATCTTTATTGCGTGAACGTAATGGAAAAGATGGCAAGCGTTATGTATGTACGAATGCTGAATGTTCATACCAACGACGTAAAGACCCTAAAGTATCGAATCATCGTTGCCCGCAATGCCATAAAAAAATGGAAATCATTGACGGTAAAAATGGAGCATTTTTCAAATGTAAATTCTGTTCCATTACAGAAAAACTAGAAAGCAAATCACAACGTCAACAAAAATTAAGCAAACACGAAGAAAAAAGATTGTTACAAAAAATCAATGCTAAACAAGAAACTGTTGAAAGTCCATTTGCTGTGTTAAAACAATTAGCGAATGATAAGGTAGAGTAATCGAAAAAGAGCGAACCCATAGATAGTGGTTCGTTCTTTTTTATTCAAAAAACTCTTTTTGCATATAGAGGGAGGTTGTTGAATCCAAAGGATTTTGAGGATATAATATTATTTTTAGATTTTTTGATATGTAAAAAAGTTAATAATTTTAAAAAGAAACTATACTTTTGATATAAAGTCTTTCGCTTAATTTATTTGTCTGATGAAAGAGGTAGTCAGTATAGATAGCCATGAAATGATATGTTTTTTACCGATGTGTTTAAGCATTCTTTTATCTAGTATCATTACATTTGGATTAGTATTATTTTTGACTGCCGGTCCAGTAGTGTGGTGGACTGTTAAAATGATGTTAGAATTTGTATGGAATGTCGGAATACCTTATCTTATGATTATCGTTATTTTATGGATTATCACATGGATTCAAACCAAACGTTTTATGAAACAAGTACATACATATTATTCAGAATAATATTAAAACGATAATAAAAAGACGACAGTATCATCATGCTGTCGTCTTTTTCGTTATTGATTTATCCAATGAAATCCGTCTTTTTCTAGTAGTTGGATGCTTTCAATAGGTCCCATGCTACCAGCGGTATATGTTGGTATGTTTGATTGTGTGTCATTGTCCCATGCGTGACGAATGCGGTCAATAAAAGCCCACGATAATTCAATTTCTTCACGGTGTGCAAAGTTTGTCATATCACCATGTAAGCATTCTAAAATCAAACGTTCATACGCTTCGGGAGCATTTTGTTGCGTATAGGTTTTTGTTAAGTCAATCATTTGGATATGATGTGATAATCCTTGTTCTTTTGTATTGATAAATAGACGTATTTGTTCTTCGGGTTGTATATGAATACTTAATAGATTACCTGCAACTTCTGGGCTTGTTGGTTTAAATTGGATATGTACACTCGTGTCTTTATGTGACAGACGTTTCCCAGTACGAATGTAAAAAGGAATGTTTTTCCAACGTGCGTTATCAATGAAAATTTTTCCTGCTACGAATGTTTCCGTACGTGTGTATGCATCAATATCTGGTTCTTCTTTGTATCCGATAATATCATCATTGCCAATGTATTGTGCACGAACAAAATGTTCTTTAATGGCATTTTCATCATACATACGAAGATGACGCAAAACAGAAGCTTTTTCTTCTCGAATATTTTCCCCATTTAATGTTTCGGGTAGTTCCATGCTTAATAACGATAAAATTTGGAAAATATGATTTTGTACCATATCTCGTAAAGCACCACTTTTATCGTAATAGCCAGCACGGTCTTCAAAGCCAACGGATTCAGCTAAGGTAATTTGAATATTGTCGATGTATTCAGCATGCCAACAAGCTTTTAATAGTGCATTATGGCAGCGTAAAGCGGTAATGTTTTGTACCATTTCTTTGCCGAGATAATGGTCGATACGGAATATTTGATTTTCATCAAATGTTTGAGTGAGTTGATTGTTTAACTCAATAGCCGTTTGTAAATTATGTCCAAATGGTTTTTCAATAATTAAACGATTAAACCCATTTGATGTTAACAAATGTTGCGTTTTAATATGTTGAGCAATCGTACCAAAAAAGTTTGGAGCAACAGATAAATAGAACACACGATTACCCAATGTGTGATATGTCGCATCTAGTGTATCTGCCAAATGTTTTAGTTGATCATAATGTTGTGTATGTTCGACGTTATGTGATAAATAGTAGAAATGGCTTGCAAATGCTTTTTTTTCTGCATCATCATTCGATAATTGTTGAATGGATTCTAAAACAACTTCTTGATAGTAATCATTACTCCATTCACGACGTGCTGTTCCTATAACGGCAAACGAGTTTTTTAAATGTCCTTTTTTAAAAAGGCGGAACAAGGCTGGATATAGTTTGCGTTTTGCCAAATCACCCGTTCCACCAAAGATAGTGATTAAAACAGGTATTTCTTGAATAATGGTCATAGTGTTCCTCCATAAATAATGTACGCTTTATTATACTAATGCGACGTATTTGTTGCAATGAAAAAGCAAGGCTTTTATAAAATATAAATTGGAATATTGCTTTTAGATGAAATAATGAAATTGACTGTGATATAATACCCATAACTATCATCATAGGAGGGAATCATGACGCAATTATTTATTAAAGGTACCGTTGAAACGATTTATTTTCAAAATGCATCCAATTTTTATAAAGTCATGCTCGTTTCCGTAGAAGATACAAATACTTCTTATGATGATACGACGATTGTGGTAACGGGGACATTTGGTGATATTCATTTAGATATCCAATATATTTTTTATGGTGATTTAGTGGAGCATGCCAAATACGGTCTGCAATTCCAAGTAACAACCTATCAGCAATCGTCTACCCTCTCTGAAAAAGGGCTTATTCAGTATCTATCAAGTGATAAGTTTCCAGGGATTGGCACAGTGTTAGCAACACGTATTGTCGATATGTTTGGTGTAGAGTCGATTGAAATGATTTTGAATCATCACCCCAATTTAAAAACAATCCCAGGATTAACCACACAAAAAAGAGAAGTATTACATGATACCTTGTTGAGTATACAAGGAGAAAATCACATCGTATTATCCTTGTTAAAATATGGATTTAATGACACATTAGCGTATCGTATTTTTCAAACCTTTAAAGAAAAATCTTTGGAGGTTATTGAAACCAATCCATATTTATTGATTGAAAAAATAGACGGTATCGGTTTTTCAAAAGCAGATCAAATTGCTGAAAGTTTAGGCTTTCCAGCAAATGCAGTGGAAAGATTAAGAGGTGCTCTGTTTTTTACACTAAAAGAAAGATGTTACACAACGGGGAATACGTATGAAAAAGCTGAAGATGTACTCGTGCATAGTTTACAGCTACTTGAAAAAAGTCGAGCAGTTTTAATTGATGAAGAAACATTGGCAAATGAACTAATTGCCATGGGGCAAGTGGGGACAATTATTGAAGATAATGGACGATTTTCAATTCCTAGTATTTATTATGCTGAAAATGGGATTGTATTGTCGTTAAAAGGATTGACGCATCAAGAAAAAATCTCTTATTTACAAGTTGATATTGATAAAGAAATACAGAACATTGAAAAACGTCTACATATTACATATAGTCTTACGCAAAAAATAGCTATTAAAAAAGCACTAGAATGTCCAGTTTCTATTTTAACTGGAGGCCCAGGTACAGGGAAAACCACGGTTATCAATGGCATTGTTACATTATTTGCGAAACTTAATGATATTGATTTATATAGTCATACTTATGTTGATGATTTTCCTATTTTGTTAGCGGCACCGACAGGGCGTGCGGCAAAACGGATGAAAGAATTGACAGGATTACCTGCTTCTACATTACATCGTTTGTTAGGTATTGGATTAACTGGTCAGTTGATTGAAGACGATATACTCGATACTAAAACATTGGAGGGACGCTTGTTAATTATTGATGAAATGTCCATGGTGGATACATGGTTAATGAACTGGGTGTTAAAAGCTATTCCTATGGGTATGCAAGTTATTTTAGTTGGTGATAGACACCAGCTACCTTCGGTTGGACCTGGGCAAATTTTACATGATTTATTGATGTCGAAAAGTATTCCCTATACAGAATTGACTGATGTGTACCGACAAGATGAGCAATCGACGATTGTGGAATTGGCACATTCTGTTAAAGACGGTATTTTACCAGATAATTTTTCTCAAAATTTTAAAGATAGATCTTATTTTTCTTGTTCTGCCAATCAGGTGGCACTCGTTGTTGAAAAAATTGTTGAAAAAGCAGCTTTAAAAGGTTATACAATGTCAGATATCCAAGTATTAGCACCAATGTATAAAGGTGCAGCAGGTATCAATCAGTTAAATCAGTTAATTCAAAATATTTTAAATCCAGCTAAATCAACAAATCGACAAGTCGAACATTTTGATAGAGTATTTCGTGTTGGCGATAAAGTATTACAATTAGTCAATCAGCCAGAGCAAAATGTGTTTAATGGTGATATAGGTGAAATTATTTCTATTTTTTATGCAGAAGAAACAGAAAGTAAAATAGATGAATTGGTTGTTTCTTTTGATGGGAATGAAGTTAGCTATCAAAGAAATGAATGGCATCAATTAACATTAGCATATTGTTGTTCAGTACATAAAGCTCAAGGAAGTGAGTTTCCTTTAGTGATATTACCAATGGTAAAACAATATGGACGTATGTTACGTAGAGATATTTTTTATACAGCTTTGACACGAAGTAAAAAAAGTTTAGTGTTATGCGGCGAGTTAGATGCTTTTATATACGCTACAGAACAGGAAGTAACGTATCGACAAACATTGCTTGTGGAAAAATTGCAAGGAGAAGGTTTGGCGGTAAAAGAGATATCGGTTGAACAAAACGAAACGATACAGACAAAATCACTTATTTTAACAGAAGAAACACTATATGAGATTGATGCCATGATTGGCATGGACGGTATAACACCGTATGATTTTATGACATAATAGAGGTAGAGAATGTTTACAATAATTTTAATCATTATCTTTTTGAATACATTAGCAGCCTTAATTACTGTTTTTAGAGAAAGTAGGGGGATTTCTTCGACGTGGACATGGTTATTGGTGTTAGTGTTATTACCTATTATTGGGTTTATTTTATATTTATTTATTGGAAAGAAAATTTCTAAAGAAAATATTTTTGATTTACAAAAACAAGAACGCTTAGGATTACGTGTGTCTGCGAGTGAGCAAAAAGAATTGTTGGAAAAAAGACAACTAGCACAAAGGCATTCTCGTGCTGAAAAAGAAATGATTTCTCTTTTTTTGAATACGGAGGAGGCTTTGTATACAAAAGGGAATGTTGTTGACATTATAGATAATGGCAATGTTAAGTTCGAACAGCTATTAGAAGATATAAACAATGCAACACATCATATCCATTTGCAATATTACATTTTTAATAATGATGATTTAGGGAAAAAAATCATGAGAGCATTGTATAAAAAAGCGTCACAGGGCGTTGAAGTGTTAGTGTTGTATGATGCTTTAGGTAGTCGAACATTAAACCCTCAATTTTTTAGACGGTTAACAAAAGCAGGAGGAAAAGCTCTGTCTTTCTTTGGGTCGTCTATTCCGATTGTTAACTTACGGTTTAATTATCGCAATCATAGAAAAATTGTTGTTATTGACGGGAAAATTGGTTATGTTGGTGGGTTTAATATTGGCGATGAATATTTAGGAAAAGGTAAACTAGGGTATTGGAGAGATACGCATTTACGCATTTCTGGAGAAGCTGTACATTCGCTACAAACACGCTTTTTCGTTGATTGGAATGCTGTTGCCAAACTAGAAGATGAAAAAGGATATAAAGAAGAATATTTTCCACCATTTGAAGAAATAGGGCATACAGCAATGCAAATTGTGTGCAGTGGCCCAGAGTCTGATTGGGATCAAATTAAATTGGGCTATGTCAAAATGATTTCTCTTGCGAAAAAAAGTATTTGGATACAAACACCTTATTTTATTCCCGATGAAAGTGTTATGGATGCGTTACGTATTGCTATTATGTCGGGGATTGAAGTGAATATTATGATACCGTGTAAACCGGATCATCCTCTTGTTTACCGTGCAACAGAATATTATGCAAAAATTTGTGGGAGTTTAGGTGCAAATATTTATGTGTACCAAAAGGGATTTATGCATTCTAAAGTTTTGTCGATTGATGGGAGAATGGCAAGTGTTGGTACAGCTAATTTTGATATTCGCAGTTTTGAATTGAATTTTGAAGTGTGTGCATTTATGTATGATGCTTATATTGCTAAAACATTAGAAGAACAATTCAAGCGTGATATTGAATTTTGTGAACAAGCAACTCCAGAGTATTTCAGTCAACAATCTTTATGGCGAAAACTAAAACAACTTTTTTCAAGATTGTTTTCTCCTGTTCTATAGGAGGTTACGATGATAAAAATGTATATAGATGCAGCATGCTCTATACCACCTCAAAGAATCGGTATAGGCATTGTCATATATAAGGATAAACAGCAACAACAATTATCTATACCTTTAAATAAAGCCTTGAATAATCATGAAGCAGAATATGAAGCGATTTATCAAAGTTTGTGTTATTTAATTGAAAAAGAACTTCATCATGATATTGTATTGATATATTCGGATAGTAAAGTTGTTGTGACGGCATTGAACCGAAAAAGTGCTAAAAATAGTTGGCAGCAGCCGTATTTAGACAAAATTTTACCTTTATTAAATCAGCTACATCACTATTATGTTGAGTGGTTTTCAGATAAAGAAAATAAAATGCCTGACATACTCGCTAAAAGAGCACTTACTTTACGTGAATAAGAAGTAAGTTAATGTTAGATGCTATGTAAACAAAATATCAAAAAAGAAAATATAGGTTGATAATTAACTCGATTTAAGCCATAATAAGAAAAGATAAATTTGACAAACCGATATATTCCTTGTATAATTCGGTATGTTGCTTTAGGAGTGATAAGATGAAATGGTCAATGAAACAAATTGAAGAACATGGTGTTGAACCGTTAAAATTTTTGCAAGAAGTGGATTTGAAACAATCACTGATAAAGCGTGAATCTGACATTATAGATGTATCACCTGTGAAGTTGAATGGGTCACTTTTGTATGACAATCATAGCGTTATTGCGACGTTTGTTGTAGAAGTTACTGTTACTCTACCTTCTTCACGAACATTGGAGCCAGTCCAAGTTCCTTTAATGATTGATGTATCTGAAAGATATGTTGAACAAGGCTACTTATCTCAGTATGTAGAAGTAGCTAAAGAGGAAGTTGTTACTGTTATTGAGGAAAATTATGTTGATTTAACAGAAACGATTATTGATAGTATTTTGTTAAGTTTACCACTAAAAGTTTTATCTCAAACAGAACAAGAGGACGACAATTTACCAAGTGGTAATGGATGGGTTCTTTTGACTGAAGATGCATACAATATGCAGAAACAAAAAGAAGCAGAAGACAATATTGATCCTAGACTTGCAGGGTTAAAAACTCTCCTTTTAAATGAGGAAGACGAAGATCAAAGTCTGTAACAACTTTGGTGAATACCAATATAAGATAGACAGTAATCAGGAGGTGTAGAACATGGCAGTACCTAAAAGAAGAACATCAAAAGCTAGAAAAGCAAAACGTCGTACACACTTTAAATTAGAAGTACCAGGTATGACAGCATGTGCAGATTGTGGCGAATTGAAAAAAAGTCATCACGTTTGCCCATCTTGTGGTAAATACGACGGTAAAGAAGTTGTATCAGTTGGCTAATTATAATGAAACAGTCTTTGTATAAAGGCTGTTTTTTGTGGCTCTTCGTCAAATTGTGTTGGTGGAGAGAAATAGTGAGTATGTTGGTAGTGAATGGCATTAACCATTCACTACCTTTTTCACATTCTTTTTCTGCCACTGAGAATGGTGTTGTATGATTAAAATACGCAATCTAAAATAAGAAAAACGTCTGTAGCCATAGGCAATCCGTTTGATGACTTTAATATGATTGTTGATAGCTTCTGTGATACCGTTTGAATAAGGTGTGGTAAAAGCTTGATAAATACCATTCTGATAGGTTTTAAAAATATCAAATTTCTTTCTAAACCACTCTGGTAATGACGGGTCAATATGATGAATAACCTCCATAAATGACTCAAAATCTCGCTGTCTATAAGCATATCTCAACTCTTGTACAAACTCATATGCTTGTTTTAAAACAGGACTATAGTCTAATAATCTATCCAGGATTTGTGCGTGTGTCAGATATGTTTTAAAGGATTGGTGATAGTGATAGTCTGTATCATTTACATCAAAGGCATCTTTTAATAATAATTTCCAGTATTTCTTTAAGTGTTTATAAGCCTTTTCTTCTTTTTTAAAGGTGTTCATTTCTTTTATACGTAGTGTATTTAAATTCCGATGTATATGTTGTATGATATGAAATCTATCTGTGACAATAACGGCATTAGGAAAAACCTTCTGAATAAGTTTGCCATAATTGGCATTCATATCCATAACAAGATAGCGAACGCTATGTCTTGCTTTTTTAGAAAATTGTTTAAAATAAGTGATTAAATGGTCTAATTGGCGACTAGGTAACACATCAATAATACGGTGCGTCAATCCGTCTACACAGATAAAACTCATCTTCCCTAAATGAGATGTCACATACTTAAATTCGTCGATACATAGTACCTTAGGTAGATAATGAAAAGACGGTTTAACTTGTTTTGTATATTTATCTAAGACACGTTGTACGGTCACATCAGATACAAAGTGGTCTTGGCAGATATGTTTTCTTGAAATATTTTTCGTTAAATCAAGTGCAATAAGTTGTTTTAATTCTTTAGAAATACAACAATGTTTATCGACTAAAGAACACGAAGAAGAACAGGTTTTTAGACACGTTTTACAGCGATAACGGGTTCTTTTAAGAAGTAAAACAGTTTTGATTTGTCTAAACTTTGGTAATAATGTTTTCGTTTGATATGTCCCATGTTTGATGAGTGTTTTAGCATGACAATGTGGACAGGTGTGGCAAGGCTTTGTCCAAGTACCTTTAATAAAGTGGTGTGGAATACCATTTATTGTTTTTTCTTCTAACCAATGTTCATCAGCTATGAAAGATTTATCTGTTAATGTCAATAATTTTTTTGTATAATAATCCATGAGAAATACCTCCTTGTTTAATTGTGGTGATTTAATCATACAGGTATTTCTCTTTTTTTGTCCACTTTTATATACAAAATCGTGTTGGTGGATTATTCCCACCAACACGATTTATTATAGAGCCTTTTTTGTTTATAGTAGATAGTTTTAAAGGCGTTTTGTATAAGATATAGGAGAACCTCAGCAAAAGAGGTTCTATAATATTTGGTGTTGGTATCTTCCAAAAGGAAGCTACCAACACCTTTAAAATTATGGTTCTTTATCAAATTATGGTTCTTTATCAAATTGTATTGGTGTCAGTATACTGATAGTGAATAGCATTCGATAATATTTCACTAATGAGAATGATGTATATGATATGGAACATAATGAAAAAAGAGTGTATATTAAGGTGTCAATGCATCGTTTTTTGATAATATATCAAATCTAATTTTATTCGTTTACGTTTATATGAACATATACATATATTTTTTCTTAGGATTAAGCTATTTTAAATGTATTGTACTATCCGGTTTTATTTCGGCTTATAATACTTTTGTTTGACCTTTTTGTAGTGCTGGTATAAACTTAGAATGTTACAGGCTTAATGATATGAAAGGAAAAATGTGTATTCATGATGACAATAACAGAGTTAATATGGTATTTGATACCCTTGGTTGTTGCATTCGTCTATTTAATATTTAGAAAAATATTGTATAAAATAGGGTTTTCAATCATTCTTTTCCCATTTGTACTCATTGGTATAGAAGAAATAGGAGAAGTGATTTTTCGCTATTCTATTTTGCCATACGTCTTTTTTGGCTATGTTTTAGTAGGATTTTTTTTATTATTTTATAATTATAAAGCAGACCGCTTTTTTACGACAATGCAATTTTTTAAAAAGTATAGTGTCGTCATTGGATATGTATCCATATTTGTTTGGGCGGTACTGATTATTTATCGTCTTATGGATGTTTTTCTATTGACTTAATACTTTAGACTGATGTCAAAAAATGATAAAGTGTAGTATGATAAAAATTATCAAAAAACGAAGGATGTATGTACATGCAGGAACAATTTATGAAACAATTAGAAGATGAAAAGAAAAAAGAAATATCAGAAAAATATCGTAAAATTGTCCAAATTGGTGCCACGGTTGGTCTAGTTTTAACAGTGTTGATTGCGATATGGGTTGCAACAGGTACCTATTTTAAACCGACTGACCAAGGTGGTATGTTTGAAACACACTTAAAACAATTGGGTGTATTTGGACCGATTTTATTCATTTTGATACAAATTATTCAAGTTGTCTTACCTATTATTCCCGGAGGAGCGGTTTCTGTTAGTGGAACGGTCGTTTGGGGCTATGAATGGGGATTCGTTTATAATTACATAGGTATTTTTATAGGCTCTATGATTGCCTTTCATTTAGCAAGACAGTATGGAGAGTTTTTTGTAAAATGTTTTGTATCAGATGAAACATATGATAAATATATGGGTTGGACAAGAAATGAAAAACGTTTCTCATGGATTTTAGGTATTTTGTTCTTTTTACCTGCTGCTCCAGATGATATTTTATGTATGATTGCAGGTTTAACCACAATGTCATTCAAAAAATTTGTATGGATTTTTATCCCAACAAAAGCTGTTTCGACCTATGTCTTTACCGTGATGATGCAAGAAATGATTTTCTTCTTTATTCATCATATTTGGCCATGGTTAACGAATTTCTTTTCATAATAAATCGTATAAAATAGAAAGAAGTGAAATCTTTGAAAAAAAGTCAAATCAATATGCTTTCTAGTGCAACAAGTGTGAAAGGGCAAGGTGTTGGTTCTGCTTATATTGAACAAGTCAATTTAGTCAAAGATGGCTTAGCAGATGAGTTTGATATATTCGAGAACGCTTTAAAATGTAGTGAAATTACACACTACCATACTATTGATTTTAAATTTGCCATTTCAAAATGGTTTATGACAAAAAATGGTAAATCAGTTGGTTATGTACACATGCTACCAGAAACAGTTGAAAATAGTTTGAATTTACCCAAACCAATTAAAAAAATCTTTTTTTGGTATATGATTAAATTTTATAAAAGCATGGATTACTTAGTAACTGTTAACCCATATTTTATTGGTGAACTCGAAAAATATGGTATTGACCGTAATAAAGTTACATATATTCCTAATTATGTATCAGGTGATGATTTTTACAAAGTATCAAAAGATGAAAAAGAGCGTTTAAGAGAAAAGTACGGAATAGATAAAGACGCCTTTGTTGTTTTATCTGCAGGGCAATTACAAACCAGAAAAGGTATCTTTGATGTATTGAAAATGGCAGAACAACTTCCCGATATTCAGTTTGTATGGGCAGGTGGTTTCTCGTTTGGGAAAATAAGTGACGGCTACAAAGAAATTGAAAAAGTTGTCGATAATCCACCACACAATGTTAAATTTTTAGGTATTGTTGATAGAGAATATATGAATGAAGTCTATAATTTAGCAGATGTGATGTTACTTGCTTCTTTTGAAGAACTATTTCCAATGACCATTTTAGAGGCAATGTGTGTCAATACCCCAATTCTACTAAGAGATTTAGAAATATATGAAGATATTCTTTTCGATTTTTATGAAAAGGCAAATTCTATTGATACATTTGTGTCTGTACTAAACCGTCTAAAGCAAGATGAATCTTATTATGAACAAGCACAACAAGCATCTGCCAAAGGAAATATTTTTTATGCAAAAGACAATGTATTGTCTATGTGGAAAGAATTTTACGAACAAGTTGAAGAACAAGCGAAACAAGAAAATTAAGAAAAAGAGTTCTCATCATAAAATAAAATGATGACTCAAAGGAAGTGGTACTCTAACACTTAAAATGTTAGAGTACCATTTTTTTCTGTTAACTAAACAATCATGATATGGGTATCTATTTTCATTACATACTGACTTTTACAACAATATCTTATTATATGGTCAAGAAATAATTATGTACAATCAGATGCGATAATATATGAAACTATCTTTTCATCAATAAAAATCGAGTTTGTGCAGAAATTTGATTAAATATTCAAAAAATATTACTGATTTTATTCCAAGAAGTGAAAATATGGTATAATAATATATAATAAATAAAAAATTATCATAAATAGAATGGAATGAGGTAACTATGCGAACAAAAGACGAATTGAGACAAAAAATAGCCATAACATTTAAACAAAGAAGAAAACAATTAGGTTTTTCTCAAAAAGAACTTGCTGAAGGTGTATGTGCACAGGGGATTATTAGTAAAATTGAGAAAAACGAATTATTACCGTCCATTGAGATTATTATTAAAGTCGTTCATAAGTTAAAAATTCCAAAATCATTTATTGATGATTTATTCAATTTTGATGATAACACAACTTTTTATTCGTCCGAAGTGAAAGATTTATTAAAAGCGAATAATTACAGTGCGTTAAATTTTATCGTGAGCAAAACAAATGATGTTCAATTATCTCCAGTAGAGCGTTTATACTATGATTGGATTAAGGCAGTTGTTTTGTATCATTATAAACACAATAAAAAAGAAGCAATGTTTATTTTGAATAACTTACTTGAAAGAACAGAAAGCGACAACCCTGTTCATGTGAAAGCACAAATGATGATTGGTAATATTTATAGTAATGATAAAAAATATACTAAAGCTATTAGTATTTTTGAAGATATTTTACCAAAAATTGCACAATTAACAGAATGGGAAGAGGGCGTTAGATTGTATTACAATTTAGCCCAAGCATATTTTTTAACTGATAATTTTGATTTAGCTCTTAAGTATGTGTCATTTGGCATTGATTTAGCTGTTTTACACCAATCCATGTACTTATTAGGTGATTCATATTTGATGCGTGCACAGTTATTAAAAGAGAAAAATTTTGAGAATGAAGCATTAGATGCAGCACAAAAAGCGATTTCGATTTTTACTATTCAAAATAATTCTTACTTAGTGAGTATGGCATTGAATTTTTTGAGTACATTAAAATAAGTAAAATACTGATTGAAAATTGCTCTATTTCAAAAGTGGAGAACCAACGTTTTAAGCGTTGGTTCTCCACTTTTGGTATATTGGCATTATTTATTTTCTTCATTTAAATGTACGCGTAATTTTTCTTGATTTACAAAATCAAATTGATTGAAAAAGTGGTGGAGTGTTTTTAGGACACTTGGCATGAAGCCCATTTCATCGTTTTCGATTTGTAAGACGAGTAAAGGTTCATGCAAACTTAAGCGTAATAAGAACCATCCATTACCGTATGGTGATGTTATATTAAAGCGTACGCCTTCTTCATTTTCATAATCTATTTGGAAACCGTCGATTTTGGTGTTTTCTAGATCTTGAATAACACGTTGACCTTGCTCTTTAAAGTGTTGTCCCGATAATTTAAAACGTACTTCTAATGTCTCAACGGGTTGTTTTAATGTACTAATTAAATCATCAAAAGTTTTCCCTTGTTGAATTAACGTTGGTAAAAGCATTAAACATTTGGCAATAACGTATGCTCCATCGTCTAAAAAATAGTTTTCTTTAAATGCCGCATGTCCACTCGTTTCAATAGCTAGTGGGCAATTCACACCGTCTTTATTCAGTTGAATAGCTTTGTTAATGACATTTCTATATCCAGAAATATAACGACATTGCTTCCCACCTAAATGCTCAATAAATACTTTTAAATGTGAACTTGTTGGTGAATTGGTTACAATGGTTGAATGAGGATGCTCTCGTAACACGATTTGACTTAAAACAGCAATTAAATTATTACGATTTAAAAGATGTCCACTTTTTGTTACGATAGCCGAACGATCCACATCTGTATCAAAAATAATACCCAAATCTGCTTGGTGACGGATAACTGCTTCTTTAATACTTTCCATTGCTTCTTTGTTATCGGGATTTGGAATATGATTTGGGAATGTGCCGTCGGGTTCTAAAAATTGGGATCCAGCTGTATTAGCCCCTAAAGCACTTAGCACTTTATCGACGAAAAAGCCTCCTGCACCATTTCCTGCATCAACAATAATGTGCATATTTTTAAGAGGAGTTTCATCAGTTGTTTGCATCCCGTTTTTGATTTTTTGTACTAAATCTTGTGCATAAGGTGTTAAAATATCATCTGTTTTGATTGTTCCTATACGACCATTTGTGTTAGGAGTTGTGTGTGATAAAATATAGTCAATATCATCGTGTTCTGCACCACTTACTGCACTGAAAATTTTAATACCATTAAAATAATAAGGTAAATGACTTGCGGTAATCATAATACCAATATCACATTTAAACATTTCAAATTGTGTACTCATAAACATGGCAGGTGTTGTGGCAAGTCCAAAATCAATAAGATTGACGCCTTGTTCACGTGCAGATTGAATAAAGGCATTGACCAATGTTTCTCCACTAATACGACTATCTCTTCCAATACCGATTGTTAGTGTTCCGTTTTGATACTTATTTTCTTGAGTTTGTCTTGCCCAATGTATAATTCCAGATACGATACTAGGAATTTCTTTTTCTGTTAAATTTGCTTCATAATCTGTTGTTGAAATGGCGATACCACGAATATCTGAACCATTTTGTAATTGTTGCAGTGACGACATGTTCTTCCTCCTAAGTTTTATTATATCTATCATACTATTAAAGAAGAAAATTGTTAAATACTTTTCATAATTCGCACAAATAAATATTGTATAGTTATCAAACATTTGTGATACATCATCTCATAAAAAGCCTTAATGAATATTCCAAATAAGCCTTTTTAAGGTAATCTTTTCCCAGCTAATGTGGTGTCTTAAACCTCAACGTTCTTTTAGCTATGTTATTGTATCTTTTTTTCATATTTATAGAATAACGTGTGCATTTCTTCTGCGCTACTAAAGAGGTTCTTTTGATAAAACAACTCATTATTTAGTCTATGACTTCTTCATTACAGCCTTTTTTCCATTATCTGTCTGTACCATCTTTGTCTTAAATTCCATTCTTTCTTCTAAATCCACTAAAAATTGTACCGTTTCATACATGCTATGTTCTTTTATTAACTTTAATATTCTTTTTCTACTGTATAAATCTATTACTATGATTTGAGGAAAAGTCAGCACGCTATATGGGAAAATTTAATATCAATATCAATGTTTTCTCTAGGTTTTTTATTTAATTTTCCTATGAATATGTATTGTGGACGTACTTGTTTGTTCTCTTTATTTCAGATATTGATAGACTCATAAATATAAATAGTATCATTTTTTCGTTTTAACAATCGACATAATTGGAATGTTTTAACATAGATTTGTTTGTTGATTTAAATATATTTTATTATATTGGGATATTTTCTCATTTGATTAACACAAGATTGACATAAATTACTAAAAAAGGTTGACAAAGTCGGGGGTGGGGTGTGATATAATTTGTTTTAAAGTTTTTACCTACGAGGAGAGTGATTTAAAGATATATTGAGAAATAGAGGAAGGAAGCTATTATAGTATGAGAGATTTAGAGTATTTGTAATTGTTTATAATTATATAAGGTAAAGGTAGGAGAAAGATGAGAAAAAAGCTATAGAATCTATCTTTTACAAGAGTAGGACATTTACTTGTAAAAGATGTGGAATGGTGGGTGTTATAAAAGAGGAAGAACTAGATCGACGAATAGTTTTTTGTAGTCAGCAATGTTCATGGAAATATTGGAGATATAGATTTAAGAAAAGTTCTGCATAGTTTTGTTTAAACATAAAGATATAGATAATAAATTATATTTTGGTTATGTTATTTTAAAATAGAAAAATAATTTTGTTTTTGAATAGTATAAAAATAAGGATATGGGATATTTTGCTTTAATTAAATTTCAAATGAATCAAATAAGTGTTTTGTATAAAAGGAAGATTGTTTTTATTTCTAACTTTTGTGTAAGAAAGTAAAATTTAAAAATTTTTATGTACAAAAAAGAGTTGATAAGTTTATTCAATATAGATAATAAATGAAACGATTTAAAATTTACTCCAATTGTAAAGTAAAGTGCAAAAAACCGATAATCACTTTTTCTTTTGCGGGGTTAATAACCAAATAATAAAAACCAAGGTTTTCTAGTCAAGTCGAAAAACAAAGTGTGCCTTGACGGGAAACCTGTTTTTATTAAACGATCTACCCGCAATAAAAATAACTCTGCAGGTGCACGATAACCTAATTTACGCCGTATTTTATGATTCAAGCAGGATTCTATTTTACGAATAGTTGACTTTTTAACGGTGTTGATAGATTTACCCTTAGGTAAAAACTCCCGTATCTGTCCGTTATGATTTTCGTTAGTACCACGCTCATAAGATGAATAAGGGTGTGCGTAGTAAATGCTTAAATATGTCGATTCTAATTCAGATAACGATGCGAATTCTGAACCATTATCAGATGTTATACTCTTGAAGATTAACTTCACATATTGTTTAAAAATATTCTTTAATGTCCGTAAGACACATTGTGCTGTTTTACCATTCATTTTACGTATAATTGTATAACGTGTTTGTCGTTCTACTAACGTTAATAATAGTGTTTCATTTTTCGTTTTCTTAAATAAGACCAAATCAATTTCCCAATGTCTAAATTCTGTACGATTATTCGCTACGTCTGGTTGATTTTCGATAGAGGTTCCCATGTTTTTCTTGTATGTTTTGGTGTTCTCTTTTTTCGGTCGCTTTCTAATGCTTACCATTTTGGGTAAAGCAATTGGTTTGATAGGGATAATGTCTTAATGGACAAACGTATAAACCGTTTTCGTACAAGGGACTTTTTCATTAGGGTTATTTAGACGATACCAATGTACAAAGGTATCAATACTGTGTATTCTGTATGTTTCGGTAACTGCTTGTTGTAAGTCTTTGAAAAATTGTTGACTAAATTTTTCAGTTAAATCAGTATGATATTTATTTTGTTGTTTTAGCTTTATAAATATGATGGCTTGTTTCAACGTAATATTTTAGTTCGTCACGTTGAAATACCATTTCGATGAACTATTTGATTAACGCTTCCTCGTTTGATTTCTCTATAGATTGTGGATACATTTCTTCCGAGTCGTTCAGCGATATATCGTATTGGCTTTTTTTCGTTTAATAACGTTTCAATTTTTGTGCGTTCAACCAATGATAGCTGTTTATATTGTTTTTTTGTGTTATAATTTATTTCAGACATGATAATGACCTTCCTAATGTTGTAGTGGATTTTAGTAAGTTAATTATCTGTCTTTTTTGTTTTTATAACACTATTTTGCTTTTGCACTTTATTTTACAACTCGGCAAAAGAAAAAATTAAAGAAGAATTGGAGAAATTAAATCCAAACACAACAGTCACAGTAGATAAAACAGGAAAAGTCGTTGGTGAATTTCCGACAGATAAACTTATTCTCGAAGCAAAACCAGGTAATACTCAACGGAGTGGAGATGAGAACCTAAATGATACAGGAAAAGATAGTGGTAAAACAAAAGTAATTTCTGATAAAAAATAACCCGACACAGGTGAATTAGATCAAAATCCATTATTATATGGAACTACCACTCTAGGGTTAGGTTTTATGATTGCTATATTAAGAAAACGATTGGAAGAAACGGAATAATATTATTTTATATTTTTCTGATCTGTGTTAAATTATGAGTCTTCGTCAAATTGTGTTGGTGGAGAGAAATAGTGAGTATATTGGTGGTGAATGGCATTAGCCATTTACTGCCTTTTTCTCATTTTTTACCTTTGAGAATGGTACTGTATGATTTAAATATATCGTATAAAATAGGAAATCTTGAATTGTCAAATAAATACGCTTATGTCAAAAAGTTTTTGAAAGAACTCAACGAGCAATTAACTAAACATGATACTATTTATCAAGTGCTTTATGTGTTTTCAACAAACCGGGTATAACCGTTCGATAATTCAGACTGAATAGTAAAAAAGTTTGGAATCAACACTTTAACTGAGTTGATTCCAAGCTTTTTGAGTATCAAATCTATTATTTTAAACAGATTATTGTTAGTAGATAATACAGGCATGACAAAAATGTAAAAAATAGAAATATATAATGAAAAATTGTGATAAAAGGCTTGATTTTTCGGGGGGGGGGGGATTTATAATATTATTATTGCTATAGACTAGGAAGGAGTGAAATAATAGTTTCGAAAAAGAAAGTTGGTCGATTTGTAATCAGGAAATAAAATCTATTTTGTTAGATAGATTTGGTTTTTAGGGTATTAGGTACAAAAAGGTTTAGTTAAGTAAGTATCAAAAACAGATGATATAGTAAGAAAGGAGACGTGATATGTAGTATTTGATCTCTTAATGTATGAATGATAATTATTCTTGATACATAAAAAATTAAAGGATGATTTTTTCGTTGTTTTAGGTATTTTATCAAGTGTTTATAGAAATAGTCTATATAGATATTTTGATTGTTGTAGATGTTGTTTGAGCGATGTCTAGTATTGTTGGAATAAATAAAGAAGGAAGATGAAAAATAGTGTTCATGTAGTATGTCAAATCAATATATCAAACATAAGATATACTTTTGGAACGTTAAGAAAAAATTCAATAATTGAGGTTGATAAAACGAAGAAAGAAGCATAATGAAAAATGAAAGAACAAGAAACTAATTTAACATATGAAAGTAGGACATTTACTTGTAAAAGATGTGGAAAGGAAGTGATTACAATCCAAGGTGTGTTAGATCGTAGAACGGTGTTTTGTAGTCCGGTTTGTAGAAGGCGTTATTGGAGACATGCAGATAGGCGACGAAAAGAAGAAAAGAAATAGATTTGAATATGAAAGATTTATAAAAGGAGAAAAATAATGTTTTATAAAAGAAAAGATCGATTTTCAATACGTAAATTCAAGATAGGAGTAGGGTCGGTGTTTTTAGGCTCTTTCCTTTTAGCGAGTCCGCAAGTTTTTGCGCATAAAGGTGAGTATGTAGAACGATTAGCAGAGTTTTCAAGTACGAGTGTTGATTCGGAGTCTGATAAAGACATAGTGAAACTACCAGATGCTGTACAAGTAACAAAAACAATCACTTTTGAAGATTTCAAAAAAATGACACTAGAAGATATTAAGGCATTAACTGTTGAAGATTTTGAAGTCTTAAAACTCACGGATGAAGACATAGCAAGTTTATCACCTGAGCGACAAAAAGCTTTAACGACTTCTAAAACATTTCAAAGTTTCAATCGTAAGGATCTATCACTTCCTGAAGGGTTCAGCTTTCGTGATGGGGCAACGATATCAGGATTAAATACATTAAATGGGAGCTATGGTTGGACATCTAGAGAAGGTAATGACGTTAATGTGGCAATGGGTGGAGCTACAATTGAGAGACTTGAAATAGTAAATGGTTTAGTAAATGTACGTGTAAAATTTAATGGTTCTCATGACAATTGGAAAACACCTTTCTATTATGTAACAATTCCTAAAGGACTGGAAGTTACTAATATTGACTTTGGTTCCAAAGATGGTAATTTGTATAATTATAGTTCAGAAACAGACTGGGCAGAAAATCGTTCAGATCATGTTGGCAATGAAAAACGAAATACTAGGGTTTATTCAAGAAATGGAAATGGTGGTAATGCTAGTAACATAGGTAATAGAACAGATAGAAACTTTAATGAACGTTGGATAGATTTAATTGGTTGGCATATTGATAATAGTAGAAATACAACGCAGAATGAAAGAAATATTTGGAGAAACATTAGAGATAGAACTTATGGAATCCTTTCATTTGAAACAGAACAAGATAGCAAAGAGTATTATCTTAATTATAGCGCTAGAGTTAAACCAGGCTTTACTGTAAATAGTGTTAATGACCTTGCTATTGCAGCCGGACTTAAGTCTAACCAAGTACCAGCAACGTCAAATCAAAACTATGCTCGTGCTTTTTTAAAACCTTATGTACCATCATCAAATCCAAGTCCAACACCTTCTCCGTCAACTCCAAGCTCGCAACCAGTCAATGTTGGAAAGGCTGATAATATAGTTGTGTGGACAAATACATCAACAGATAGTGATATTGTAATCGCACGCCCGACAGGGAATATACCTAAAATATACTTGGCTGAAAATGAAAGAAAACATCTGCAAGCAGGATTTCCAGCAGATGCTATTGTTGATACAGGAATTAATGATGATGGATATTTTGTTCTAAAGGCAGGTAGTCTTTTTAAAACTGATAAAGTTAATACACCTATGTATACTAAGGTTGTTAAAGCGTCTAATATACCAATTAGTGAGGGTGACGGGCTTGGTGTTAGTAATCCATTTGTTATTTCGGGTGTTTATGCACCAGATAACATGACTCTTGAGTATGATAAAGAGAAAGTCGAAAAATTTGAAGTTTCGGATGATATTGTTAAACATATTACTTTTCCTAGAAATGCCTATGTCTCTGGAAACAATATTAGTGCATCATTGGAAGAAGTATATAATAAAAATGGTGAGAAAATTGATAATCCTCAAATTAAAAATTTAAGAGGTAATGGAATTTTACTTAAATATTTATTGACGATAGAAAGCGATGAAGAAAATAATCGCTTTGTATCTGGTGTATCTAAATATGTATATGTAACTTTAAATTTAATAGATAAAGAAAAAGCAAAAAAAGAAATAGATGATGCTAAAAAAGCAAAAGATGAACAAATAGATGCGAATACACAACTAACAGATGAAGAAAAAACAACGGCAAAAGCAGAAACAGAAAAAGCAGCAAATAAAGCAAAAGATGCAATAGAAAAAGCTAAAAATCAAAGTGAAATAGACACTCCAAAACAAACGGGGATATCAGAAATTGCTGCACAAGGTACACCAACCAAAAAACCAAGTGCAGTTGAGGAAATTAACAGAGTAAAAGCAGAAAAAGAAGCAGAAATTAATGCTTCTAGTCTAACCGAAGAAGAAAAAAATGTAGCAAAAAGAAAAATAACGACCGCATCAACAAACGCAATAAATGCAATAAACAATGCAATAACAGATTCAGCAGTTGACACAGCAAAACAAAATGGCATAGAATCATTGAAAGTTGCAACAATCTATGTTGGTGAACCTAAAGATGTATACTTTTGGTCAAATACCTCATTTTCTAAAGATGTTGAAATTGCAACTACTACGGGAGAGTTCTCTGATATATACGTAGCAGATCCGGGATATAGAACATCATGGAATCTTACTACTTCTGGTATCGTTCTTAATTGGGGGGTGAACGATGAAAAGAAATTTGTTGTGAAACAAGGAACTAAGTTACTTGATCCTAGAACAGACACTTTAGTATGGACTAAATATGTAAAAGTACCTGATCCTAAAAACGATTCTATACATAGCTATGGACTTTTTATAACTGGTGATGACTTTAAATTTTATGGTGCTTATCTACCAGAGGCAATAACACTTAATAGACCATATTCTTCGGGGAATGAGGATAATGATGATTTAGTTATAGCTGAAGTTATGAAAAAAATAAAGTTCCCTAATTTTACGATTAAAACAGTTGGGAAAGATTCTAATGGAAATCCTAATAGAAGATCTCTTGGAACTGAAGAAAACAAAGAACTTTTACAAAAATATAAGTTTATAGCTGAGGAATATCAAGGAACTGATGCTTCTGTTGATAATATTGGATTATTTAAAGGAAAAGGAAATACTATCAGATTTAAAGCAATAACACCAAGTGGTTTAGAAAAAGAGGTTATAGTAACTCTAAATTACCTAGATAAAGAAACGGCAGTACAAGCCTTAGCAGAAAAACAACAAGAAGTAAATACAGAGATTGATGCTAATGCAAACTTGTCATTAGAGGAAAAAGAAAAAGCAAAAGAAAAAGTAAGAGTAGCGATAGATACAGCAATAAAAGCAATAGAAGCTGCAACCGATGAAAATAGAATAAATGCTGCAAAAAGCGCTGGGTTAAAAGCAATTGAATTAGAAAAAGAAAGAGCAGAAGCTGTAGGAGTCATCGAAAGAGCCAAAGCCGCTAAAGATACCGCAATCGACGAGAAATTCAACAACAAAGAATTAACAGAAACAGAAAGAGACGATGCGAAAAAAGCCGCTAAACAAGCAGCAGATACGGCAAAAGAAGCCATCGATGCCGCAACAAATGTTGAGGGAGTCAATACGGCAAAAACAGAGGGTCTACCAAAAGTAAACGCTGAAGTAAATGGCGCAATCAAATCAAACGCTAAACAAGACATTGATACTGCAGCAGAGAAAGCCAAAGAAGCCATCGACAACTCTGACTTACCAGAAGACGTCAAAACAAAAAGCAAAAGACGCAGTAGAGAAAGCCAAAGAAGCCGCTAAACAAGCGATCGATAACGCCACAACGACGCTGACGTCAACACTGAAAAAGAAGCTGGTAAACAAGCGATAGACTTACCAAAGCAAAGAGATGCGAAAAAGCCATTGATGACGCCAAAGCCGCTAAAGATACCGCAATCGACGAGAAATTCAACAACAAAGAATTAACAGAACAGAAAGAGACGATGCGAAAAAAGCCGCTAAACAAGCAGCAGATACGGCAAAAGAAGCCATCGATGCCGACAACAATGTTGAGGAGTCAATACGGCAAAAACAGAGGGTCTACCAAAAGTAAACGCTGAAGTAAATGGCGCAATCAAATCAAACGCTAAACAAGACATTGATACTGCAGCAGAGAAAGCCAAAGAAGCCATCGACAACTCTGACTTACCAGAAGACGTCAAAACAAAGCAAAGACGCAGTAGAGAAAGCCAAAGAAGCCGCTAAACAAGCGATCGATAACGCCACACGGACGCTGACGTCAACACTGAAAAAGCTGGTAAACAAGCGATAGACTTACCAAAAGCCAAAGAAGATGCGAAAAAAGCCATTGATGACGCCAAAGCCGCTAAAGATACCGCAATCGACGAGAAATTCAACACAAAGAATTAACAGAAACAGAAAGAGACGATGCGAAAAAGCCGCTAAACAAGCAGCAGATACGGCAAAAGAAGCCATCGATGCCGCAACAAATGTTGAGGGAGTCAATACGGCAAAAACAGAGGGTCTACCAAAAGTAAACGCTGAAGTAAATGGCGCAATCAAATCAAACGCTAAACAAGACATTGATACTGCAGCAGAGAAAGCCAAAGAGCCATCGACAACTCTGACTTACCAGAAGACGTCAAAACAAAGCAAAAGACGCAGTAGAGAAAGCCAAAGAAGCCGCTAAACAAGCGATCGATAACGCCAACGGACGCTGACGTCAACACTGAAAAAGAAGCTGGTAAACAGCGATAGACTTACCAAAAGCCAAAGAAGATGCGAAAAAAGCCATTGATGACGCCAAAGCCGCTAAAGATACCGCAATCGACGAGAATTCAACAACAAGAATTAACAGAAACAGAAAGAGACGATGCGAAAAAGCCGCTAAACAAGCAGCAGATACGGCAAAAGAAGCCATCGATGCCGCAACAAATGTTGAGGGAGTCAATACGGCAAAAACAGAGGTCTACCAAAAGTAAACGCTGAAGTAAATGGCGCAATCAATCAAACGCTAAACAGACATTGATACTGCAGCAGAGAAAGCCAAGAAGCCATCGACAACTCTGACTTACCAGAAGACGTCAAAACAAAAGCAAAAGACGCAGTAGAGAAAGCCAAAGAGCCGCTAAACAAGCGATCGATAACGCCACAACGGACGCTGACGTCAACACTGAAAAAGAAGCTGGTAAACAAGCGATAGACTTACCAAAAGCCAAAGAAGATGCGAAAAAAGCCATTGATGACGCCAAAGCCGCTAAAGATACCGCAATCGACGAGAAATTCAACAACAAAGAATTAACAGAAACAGAAGAGACGATGCGAAAAAGCCTAAACAAGCAGCAGATACGGCAAAAGAAGCCATCGATGCCGCAACAAATGTTGAGGGAGTCAATACGGCAAAACAGAGGTCTACCAAAAGTAAACGCTGAAGTAAATGGCGCAATCAAATCAAACGCTAAACAAGACATTGATACTGCAGCAGAGAAAGCCAAAGAAGCCATCGACAACTCTGACTTACCAGAAGACGTCAAAACAAAAGCAAAAGACGCAGTAGAGAAAGCCAAAAAGCCGCTAAACAAGCGATCGATAACGCCACAACGGACGCTGACGTCAACACTGAAAAAGAAGCTGGTAACAAGCGATAGACTTACCAAAGCCAAAGAAGATGCGAAAAAAGCCATTGATCGCCAAAGCCGCTAAAGATACCGCAATCGACGAGAAATTCAACAACAAAGAATTAACAGAAACAGAAAGAGACGATGCGAAAAAAGCCGCTAAACAAGCAGCAGATACGGCAAAAGAAGCCATCGATGCGCAACAAATGTTGAGGGAGTCAATACGGCAAAAACAGAGGGTCTACCAAAAGTAAACGCTGAAGTAAATGGCGCAATCAAATCAAACGCTAAACAAGACATTGATACTGCAGCGAGAAAGCCAAAAGAAGCCATCGACAACTCTGACTTACCAGAAGACGTCAAAACAAAAGCAAAAGACGCAGTAGAGAAGCCAAAGAAGCCGCTAACAAGCGATCGATAACGCCACAACGGACGCTGACGTCAACACTGAAAAAGAAGCTGGTAAACAAGCGATAGACTTACCAAAAGCCAAAGAAGATGCGAAAAAAGCCATTGATGACGCCAAAGCCGCTAAAGATACCGCAATCGACGAGAATTCAACAACAAGAATTAACAGAAACAGAAAGAGACGATGCGAAAAAAGCCGCTAAACAAGCAGCAGATACGGCAAAAGAAGCCATCGATGCCGCAACAAATGTTGAGGAGTCAATACGGCAAAAACAGAGGGTCTACCAAAGTAAACGCTGAAGTAATGGCGCAATCAAATCAAACGCTAAACAAGACATTGATACTGCAGCAGAGAAAGCCAAAGAAGCCATCGACAACTCTGACTTACCAGAAGACGTCAAAACAAAAGCAAAAGACGCAGTAGAGAAAGCCAAAGAAGCCGCTAAACAAGCGATCGATAACGCCACAACGGACGCTGACGTCAACACTGAAAAAAGCTGGTAACAAGCGATAGACTTACCAAAAGCCAAAGAAGATGCGAAAAAAGCCATTGATGACGCCAAAGCGCTAAAGATACCGCAATCGACGAGAAATTCAACAACAAAGAATTAACAGAAACAGAAAGACGATGCGAAAAAAGCCGCTAAACAAGCAGCAGATACGGCAAAAGAAGCCATCGATGCCGCAACAAATGTTGAGGGAGTCAATACGGCAAAAACAGAGGGTCTACCAAAAGTAACGCTGAAGTAAATGGCGCAATCAAATCAAACGCTAAACAAACATTGATACTGCAGCAGAGAAAGCCAAAGAAGCCATCGACAACTTGACTTACCAGAAGACGTCAAAACAAAAGCAAAAGACGCAGTAGAGAAAGCCAAAGAAGCCGCTAAACAAGCGATCGATAACGCCACAACGGACGCTGACGTCACACTGAAAAAGAAGCTGGTAAACAAGCGATAGACTTACCAAAAGCCAAAGAAGATGCGAAAAAGCCATTGATGACGCCAAAGCCGCTAAAGATACCGCAATCGACGAGAAATTCAACAACAAAGAATTAACAGAAACAGAAAGAGACGATGCGAAAAAAGCCGCTAAACAAGCAGCAGATACGGCAAAAGAAGCCTCGATGCCGCAACAAATGTTGAGGGAGTCAATACGGCAAAAACAGAGGGTCTACCAAAAGTAAACGCTGAAGTAAATGGCGCAATCAAATCAAACGCTAAACAAGACATTGATACTGCAGCAGAGAAAGCCAAAGAAGCCATCGACAACTCTGACTTACCAGAGACGTCAAACAAAGCAAAAGACGCAGTAGAGAAAGCCAAAGAAGCCGCTAAACAAGCGATCGATAACGCCACAACGGACGCTGACGTCAACACTGAAAAAGCTGGTACAACAAGCGATAGACTTACCAAAAGCAAAGAAGATGCGAAAAAAGCCATTGATGACGCCAAGCCGCTAAAGATACCGCAATCGACGAGAAATTCAACACAAAGAATTAACAGAAACAGAAGAGACGATGCGAAAAAAGCCGCTAAACAAGCAGATACGGCAAAAAAGCCATCGATGCCGCAACAAATGTTGAGGGAGTCAATACGGCAAAAACGAGGGTCTACCAAAAGTAAACGCTGAAGTAAATGGCGCAATCAAATCAAACGCTAAACAAGACATTGATACTGCAGCAGAGAAAGCCAAAGAAGCCATCGACAACTCTGACTTACCAGAAGACGTCAAAACAAAAGCAAAACGCAGTAGAGAAAGCCAAAGAAGCCGCTAAACAAGCGATCGATAACGCCACAACGGACGCTGACGTCAACACTGAAAAAGCTGGTAAACAAGCGATAGACTTACCAAAGCCAAAGAAGATGCGAAAAAAGCCATTGATGACGCCAAAGCCGCTAAAGATACCGCAATCGACGAGAAATTCAACAACAAAAATTAACAGAAACAGAAAGAGACGATGCGAAAAAAGCCGCTAAACAAGCAGCAGATACGGCAAAGAAGCCATCGATGCCGCAACAAATGTTGAGGAGTCAATACGGCAAAAACAGAGGTCTACCAAAAGTAAACGCTGAAGTAAATGGCGCAATCAAATCAAACGCTAAACAAGACATTGATACTGCAGCAGAGAAAGCCAAAGAAGCCATCGACAACTCTGACTTACCAGAAGACGTCAAAACAAAAGCAAAAGACGCAGTAGAGAAAGCCAAAGAAGCCGCTAAACAAGCGATCGATAACGCCACAACGGACGCTGACGTCAACACTGAAAAGAAGCTGGTAAACAAGCGATAGACTTACCAAAAGCCAAAGAAGATGCGAAAAAGCCATTGATGACGCCAAGCCGCTAAAGATACCGCAATCGACGAGAAATTCAACAACAAAGAATTAACAGAAACAGAAAGAGACGATGCGAAAAAAGCCGCTAAACAAGCAGCAGATACGGCAAAAGAAGCCATCGATGCCGCAACAAATGTTGAGGGAGTCAATACGGCAAAAACAGAGGGTCTACCAAAAGTAAACGCTGAAGTAAATGGCGCAATCAAATCAAACGCTAAACAAGACATTGATACTGCAGCAGAGAAAGCCAAAGAAGCCATCGACAACTCTGACTTACCAGAAGACGTCAAACAAAGCAAAAGACGCAGTAGAGAAAGCCAAAGAAGCCGCTAAACAAGCGATCGATAACGCCACAACGGACGCTGACGTCAACACTGAAAGAAGCTGGTAAACAGCGCGATAGACTTACCAAAAGCCAAAGAAGATGCGAAAAAAGCCATTGATGACGCCAAAGCCGCTAAAGATACCGCAATCGACGAGAAATTCAACAACAAAGAATTAACAGAAACAGAAAGAGACGATGCGAAAAAAGCCGCTAAACAAGCAGCAGATACGGCAAAAGAACCATCGATGCCGCAACAAATGTTGAGGGAGTCAATACGGCAAAAACAGAGGGTCTACCAAAGTAAACGCTGAAGTAAATGGCGCAATCAAATCAAACGCTAAACAAGACATTGATACTGCAGCAGAGAAAGCCAAAGAAGCCATCGACAACTCTGACTTACCAGAAGACGTCAAAACAAAAGCAAAAGACGCAGTAGAGAAAGCCAAAGAAGCCGCTAAACAAGCGATCGATAACGCCACAACGGACGCTGACGTCAACACTGAAAAGAAGCTGGTAAACAAGCGATAGACTTACCAAAAGCCAAAGAAGATGCGAAAAAAGCCATTGATGACGCCAAAGCCGCTAAAGATACCGCAATCGACGAGAAATTCAACAACAAAAATTAACAGAAACAGAAAGAGACGATGCGAAAAAAGCCGCTAAACAAGCAGCAGATACGGCAAAAGAAGCCATCGATGCCGCAACAAATGTTGAGGGAGTCAATACGGCAAAAACAGAGGGTCTACCAAAAGTAAACGCTGAAGTAAATGGCGCAATCAAATCAAACGCTAAACAAGACATTGATACTGCAGCAGAGAAAGCCAAAGAAGCCATCGACAACTCTGACTTACCAGAAGACGTCAAAACAAAAGCAAAAGACGCAGTAGAGAAAGCCAAAGAAGCCGCTAAACAAGCGATCGATAACGCCACAACGGACGCTGACGTCAACACTGAAAAAGAAGCTGGTAAACAAGCGATAGACTTACCAAAGCCAAAGAAGATGCGAAAAAAGCCATTGATGACGCCAAAGCCGCTAAAGATACCGCAATCGACGAGAAATTCACAACAAAGAATTAACAGAAACAGAAAGAGACGATGCGAAAAAAGCCGCTAAACAAGCAGCAGATACGGCAAAAGAAGCCATCGATGCCGCAACAAATGTTGAGGGAGTCAATACGGCAAAAACAGAGGGTCTACCAAAAGTAAACGCTGAAGTAAATGGCGCAATCAATCAAACGCTAAACAAGACATTGATACTGCAGCAGAGAAAGCAAAGAAGCCATCGACAACTCTGACTTACCAGAAGACGTCAAAACAAAAGCAAAAGACGCAGTAGAGAAAGCCAAAGAAGCCGCTAAACAAGCGATCGATAACGCCACAACGGACGCTGACGTCAACACTGAAAAAGAAGCTGGTAAACAAGCGATAGACTTACCAAAAGCCAAAGAAGATGCGAAAAAAGCCATTGATGACGCCAAAGCCGCTAAAGATACCGCAATCGACGAGAAATTCAACAACAAAGAATTAACAGAAACAGAAAGAGACGATGCGAAAAAAGCCGCTAAACAAGCAGCAGATACGGCAAAAGAAGCCATCGATGCCGCAACAAATGTTGAGGGAGTCAATACGGCAAAACAGAGGGTCTACCAAAAGTAAACGCTGAAGTAAATGGCGCAATCAAATCAAACGCTAAACAAGACATTGATACTGCAGCAGAGAAAGCCAAAGAAGCCATCGACAACTCTGACTTACCAGAAGACGTCAAAACAAAAGCAAAAGACGCAGTAGAGAAAGCCAAAGAAGCCGCTAAACAAGCGATCGATAACGCCACAACGGACGCTGACGTCAACACTGAAAAAGAAGCTGGTAAACAAGCGATAGACTTACCAAAAGCCAAAGAAGATGCGAAAAAAGCCATTGATGACGCCAAAGCCGCTAAAGATACCGCAATCGACGAGAAATTCAACAACAAAGAATTAACAGAAACAGAAAGAGACGATGCGAAAAAAGCCGCTAAACAAGCAGCAGATACGGCAAAAGAAGCCATCGATGCCGCAACAAATGTTGAGGGAGTCAATACGGCAAAAACAGAGGGTCTACCAAAAGTAAACGCTGAAGTAAATGGCGCAATCAAATCAAACGCTAAACAAGACATTGATACTGCAGCAGAGAAAGCCAAAGAAGCCATCGACAACTCTGACTTACCAGAAGACGTCAAAACAAAAGCAAAAGACGCAGTAGAGAAAGCCAAAGAAGCCGCTAAACAAGCGATCGATAACGCCACAACGGACGCTGACGTCAACACTGAAAAAGAAGCTGGTAAACAAGCGATAGACTTACCAAAAGCCAAAGAAGATGCGAAAAAAGCCATTGATGACGCCAAAGCCGCTAAAGATACCGCAATCGACGAGAAATTCAACAACAAAGAATTAACAGAAACAGAAAGAGACGATGCGAAAAAAGCCGCTAAACAAGCAGCAGATACGGCAAAAGAAGCCATCGATGCCGCAACAAATGTTGAGGGAGTCAATACGGCAAAACAGAGGGTCTACCAAAAGTAAACGCTGAAGTAAATGGCGCAATCAAATCAAACGCTAAACAAGACATTGATACTGCAGCAGAGAAAGCCAAAGAAGCCATCGACAACTCTGACTTACCAGAAGACGTCAAAACAAAAGCAAAAGACGCAGTAGAGAAAGCCAAAGAAGCCGCTAAACAAGCGATCGATAACGCCACAACGGACGCTGACGTCAACACTGAAAAAGAAGCTGGTAAACAAGCGATAGACTTACCAAAAGCCAAAGAAGATGCGAAAAAGCCATTGATGACGCCAAAGCCGCTAAAGATACCGCAATCGACGAGAAATTCAACAACAAAGAATTAACAGAAACAGAAAGAGACGATGCGAAAAAAGCCGCTAAACAAGCAGCAGATACGGCAAAAGAAGCCATCGATGCCGCAACAAATGTTGAGGGAGTCAATACGGCAAAAACAGAGGGTCTACCAAAAGTAAACGCTGAAGTAAATGGCGCAATCAAATCAAACGCTAAACAAGACATGATACTGCAGCAAGAAAGCCAAAGAAGCCATCGACAACTCTGACTTACCAGAAGACGTCAAACAAAAGCAAAAGACGCAGTAGAGAAAGCCAAAGAAGCCGCTAAACAAGCGATCGATAACGCCACAACGGACGCTGACGTCAACACTGAAAAAGAAGCTGGTAAACAAGCGATAGACTTACCAAAAGCCAAAGAAGATGCGAAAAAAGCCATTGATGACGCCAAAGCCGCTAAAGATACCGCAATCGACGAGAAATTCAACAACAAAGAATTAACAGAAACAGAAAGAGACGATGCGAAAAAAGCCGCTAAACAAGCAGCAGATACGGCAAAAGAAGCCATCGATGCCGCAACAAATGTTGAGGGAGTCAATACGGCAAAAACAGAGGGTCTACCAAAAGTAAACGCTGAAGTAAATGGCGCAATCAAATCAAACGCTAAACAAGACATTGATACTGCAGCAGAGAAAGCCAAAGAAGCCATCGACAACTCTGACTTACCAGAAGACGTCAAAACAAAAGCAAAAGACGCAGTAGAGAAAGCCAAAGAAGCCGCTAAACAAGCGATCGATAACGCCACAACGGACGCTGACGTCAACACTGAAAAAGAAGCTGGTAAACAAGCGATAGACTTACCAAAAGCCAAAGAAGATGCGAAAAAAGCCATTGATGACGCCAAAGCCGCTAAAGATACCGCAATCGATAAAGCAGAAGGCCTAACAGAAACAGAAAAAGCCAAAGCAAAACAAGCAGTTCAAGACGCAGCAGATAAAGCAAAAACAGCTATTGACGCTGCAACAGATGTGGAAGAAGTCAACAAAGCAAAAGAAGATGGCGAAAAAGAAATTGAAAATTCACCAGTAACATCAGAAAAAGAAGATGTAAAAGTAGCAGTTGATAAAGCGAAGAAGATGCGAAAAAAGCGATTGATGATGCCAAGTGGCTAAAGAAGAAGCAATCGATAAAGCAGAAGGCCTAACAGAAACAGAAAAAGCCAAAGCAAAACAAGCAGTTCAAGACGCAGCAGATAAAGCAAAAACAGCTATTGACGCTGCAACAGATGTGGAAGAAGTCAACAAAGCAAAAGAAGATGGCGAAAAAGAAATTGAAAATTCACCAGTAACATCAGAAAAAGAAGATGTAAAAGTAGCAGTTGATAAAGCGAAAGAAGATGCGAAAAAAGCGATTGATGATGCCAAAGTGGCTAAAGAAGAAGCAATCGATAAAGCAGAAGGCCTAACAGAAACAGAAAAAGCCAAAGCAAAACAAGCAGTTCAAGACGCAGCAGATAAAGCAAAAACAGCTATTGACGCTGCAACAGATGTGGAAGAAGTCAACAAAGCAAAAGAAGATGGCGAAAAGAAATTGAAAATTCACCAGTAACATCAGAAAAAGAAGATGTAAAAGTAGCAGTTGATAAAGCGAAAGAAGATGCGAAAAAAGCGATTG
Organism: Carnobacteriaceae bacterium zg-84; assembly: GCA_013874835.1. Lineage (NCBI taxonomy): Bacteria > Bacillati > Bacillota > Bacilli > Lactobacillales > Carnobacteriaceae > Carnobacteriaceae bacterium zg-84. Next base: position 409,663 of record CP059430.1, read on the forward strand.
ATGATGCCAAAGTGGCTAAAGAAGAAGCAATCGATAAAGCAGAAGGCCTAACAGAAACAGAAAAAGCCAAAGCAAAACAAGCAGTTCAAGACGCAGCAGATAAAGCAAAAACAGCTATTGACGCTGCAACAGATGTGGAAGAAGTCAACAAAGCAAAAGAAGATGGCGAAAAAGAAATTGAAAATTCACCAGTAACATCAGAAAAAGAAGATGTAAAAGTAGCAGTTGATAAAGCGAAAGAAGATGCGAAAAAAGCGATTGATGATGCCAAAGTGGCTAAAGAAGAAGCAATCGATAAAGCAGAAGGCCTAACAGAAACAGAAAAAGCCAAAGCAAAACAAGCAGTTCAAGACGCAGCAGATAAAGCAAAAACAGCTATTGACGCTGCAACAGATGTGGAAGAAGTCAACAAAGCAAAAGAAGATGGCGAAAAAGAAATTGAAAATTCACCAGTAACATCAGAAAAAGAAGATGTAAAAGTAGCAGTTGATAAAGCGAAAGAAGATGCGAAAAAAGCGATTGATGATGCCAAAGTGGCTAAAGAAGAAGCAATCGATAAAGCAGAAGGCCTAACAGAAACAGAAAAAGCCAAAGCAAAACAAGCAGTTCAAGACGCAGCAGATAAAGCAAAAACAGCTATTGACGCTGCAACAGATGTGGAAGAAGTCAACAAAGCAAAAGAAGATGGCGAAAAAGAAATTGAAAATTCACCAGTAACATCAGAAAAAGAAGATGTAAAAGTAGCAGTTGATAAAGCGAAAGAAGATGCGAAAAAAGCGATTGATGATGCCAAAGTGGCTAAAGAAGAAGCAATCGATAAAGCAGAAGGCCTAACAGAAACAGAAAAAGCCAAAGCAAAACAAGCAGTTCAAGACGCAGCAGATAAAGCAAAAACAGCTATTGACGCTGCAACAGATGTGGAAGAAGTCAACAAAGCAAAAGAAGATGGCGAAAAAGAAATTGAAAATTCACCAGTAACATCAGAAAAGAAGATGTAAAAGTAGCAGTTGATAAAGCGAAAGAAGATGCGAAAAAAGCGATTGATGATGCCAAAGTGGCTAAAGAAGAAGCAATCGATAAAGCAGAAGGCCTAACAGAAACAGAAAAAGCCAAAGCAAAACAAGCAGTTCAAGACGCAGCAGATAAAGCAAAAACAGCTATTGACGCTGCAACAGATGTGGAAGAAGTCAACAAAGCAAAAGAAGATGGCGAAAAAGAAATTGAAAATTCACCAGTAACATCAGAAAAAGAAGATGTAAAAGTAGCAGTTGATAAAGCGAAAGAAGATGCGAAAAAAGCGATTGATGATGCCAAAGTGGCTAAAGAAGAAGCAATCGATAAAGCAGAAGGCCTAACAGAAACAGAAAAAGCCAAAGCAAAACAAGCAGTTCAAGACGCAGCAGATAAAGCAAAAACAGCTATTGACGCTGCAACAGATGTGGAAGAAGTCAACAAAGCAAAGAAGATGGCGAAAAAGAAATTGAAAATTCACCAGTAACATCAGAAAAAGAAGATGTAAAAGTAGCAGTTGATAAAGCGAAAGAAGATGCGAAAAAAGCGATTGATGATGCCAAAGTGGCTAAAGAAGAAGCAATCGATAAAGCAGAAGGCCTAACAGAAACAGAAAAAGCCAAAGCAAAACAAGCAGTTCAAGACGCAGCAGATAAAGCAAAAACAGCTATTGACGCTGCAACAGATGTGGAAGAAGTCAACAAAGCAAAAGAAGATGGCGAAAAAGAAATTGAAAATTCACCAGTAACATCAGAAAAAGAAGATGTAAAAGTAGCAGTTGATAAAGCGAAAGAAGATGCGAAAAAAGCGATTGATGATGCCAAAGTGGCTAAAGAAGAAGCAATCGATAAAGCAGAAGGCCTAACAGAAACAGAAAAAGCCAAAGCAAAACAAGCAGTTCAAGACGCAGCAGATAAAGCAAAAACAGCTATTGACGCTGCAACAGATGTGGAAGAAGTCAACAAAGCAAAAGAAGATGGCGAAAAAGAAATTGAAAATTCACCAGTAACATCAGAAAAAGAAGATGTAAAAGTAGCAGTTGATAAAGCGAAAGAAGATGCGAAAAAAGCGATTGATGATGCCAAAGTGGCTAAAGAAGAAGCAATCGATAAAGCAGAAGGCCTAACAGAAACAGAAAAAGCCAAAGCAAAACAAGCAGTTCAAGACGCAGCAGATAAAGCAAAAACAGCTATTGACGCTGCAACAGATGTGGAAGAAGTCAACAAAGCAAAAGAAGATGGCGAAAAAGAAATTGAAAATTCACCAGTAACATCAGAAAAAGAAGATGTAAAAGTAGCAGTTGATAAAGCGAAAGAAGATGCGAAAAAAGCGATTGATGATGCCAAAGTGGCTAAAGAAGAAGCAATCGATAAAGCAGAAGGCCTAACAGAAACAGAAAAAGCCAAAGCAAAACAAGCAGTTCAAGACGCAGCAGATAAAGCAAAAACAGCTATTGACGCTGCAACAGATGTGGAAGAAGTCAACAAAGCAAAAGAAGATGGCGAAAAAGAAATTTCTGTTACACTACCAAATAATAAATTCAGAGTACCTGATTTATCTAATATTGATCAGTCTGTGAAAGATAAATTAAAAGAAGAATTGCTTCGTTTAAATCCTGGTGCGACAATTACTTTTAATGAAAATAAAGTAATAGTCAATGGTGTAGAAATACCATTAACCGACTTGATAGTATATGGTAAATATGAAGTTGATAATGATACTCCTAAGTATGACAAGCCAAATCTAGTTCTAGGAGTAGCAGATGGGTCTAACAATCATAAAGGCGATAATAATGGATTAATAAATGGTGAAGAAACAAAATTCGGAACAGGTTCACTTAATAAAGATTCATATTCAAGTAAAAAACTACCAAAAACAGGAACAACAGAACAAAACACAATATTTTATGGAGCTACTGTATTTGGATTAGGTTTAATGATTGCAGCATTAAGAAAACGATTGGAAGAAGAAACGGAATAAGTGGTATATTTTTTAATGCAAGCTTACTGATGTCATATAGATATGACTGAAAAGTAAAAATGGGAAGATAGCATTGCGATGTTATCTTCTCGTTTACTATTTTGACTTAGGTATACTAGTTATGATATTCTATAGGAGATCGAAAATAGTTTTATAATAAAAAAGTGAGGGAGTAGATATGAGGAACATAGACAGGGGTTTTAGAAAACAAATATTTTCTATTAGAAAGTTAACACTAGGTACAGTTTCTGTTGCAGTTGGTATTTTTTTATGTGGGGCAGCTGTCTCTAATCATCAAGTTGCTTTTGCCAACAGTGAGCAGCAGAGTCACAAACAAATAAAAGTTTCGTATCAATATGTTTTAGAAGATGAATTAACAGCTGATGAGAAACAACATATCATTGCTGAATTACCTATGAATTCACAAGAAGAAAACCAAGTTTATTATATGGTTTATCGTTGTGTTTCACAGGAGAAATTACCTCATACAGCAGAACAAAATATGATATTTTATGGTTTATCGGGTATGGTATGCCTTGCAAGTGGATTTATAATACTGTCAGATAGAAAACGAAAAACGAAACAAATGATGATACCTTTATTTTTTGTAACGGCAGCAAGTGCATTTTTATATTCTCATACAGCTTTATACGCTGTACAAAGTCAGCAATTGGCAAAATACAATCAACTTTTGACTTTGGATAGCCAATCTGTTTTACCTAAAGGTGTTGATATTAATGGTTATCGTTATATTGGTTTTATCAAAGGTGAAGCGACGCATTCAGCAGTGGATTCAAGTGGTAAGAATATTTATATAGATGAAGTAGCTCCTTCTATATCACATAAAGAATCAGAGTTGTCAGTAATATCAACTACAAAAAACATGACAACACTAGATGAGTCAGCACCCGTGACGACACGAGAAACATCTGTAAATGAAGTATCAAAGGAATCTTCAAAAGTAGTGCCAATAGAAAATTCTAAAGAAACAACAAAATTAATAAACAAAGAAACGACTTCAGAAACAACAAGAGTAACAACAAGTCAAGTGACGGAAACGACTAAGGTAACGACAACGCAAGATATGCCAAAAGAAATATTGTATCATGTGTCCTATCAATTTACAGCTGAAAAAGAATTACCTCAAGTTCTTAAAGAGAGAGTATTGCATACCTCACAACAAGTAAAAAATGAAACAATCTTGACAACAAAAGAGATTGATACATCAGATTACAACGACATAGTCAATGATGGAATATGGCAGTTTATAGGTTGGGATAAAACGATTGCGACAGTCAATAAAGCTGATGTAGTGTTTACGGGAATATGGCAGTTTACTCCTAACACTTATAAAATACAGTATGCATTTGAAAAAGATGTCAATAGTTCTTTTGACTTACCACAATCTTTAAAAGAAAGATTGAATGGTAAAACACAATCCAAAGTGGAGAATGGTACATCAGTTACAACGGATATGATTGACACAAGTGATTATGTCGATACGGTTCATCATGGGTTATGGACATTTGTTGAATGGACAAAAACAAGTGAAGTTGTCAATAAAGCTGATGTAACGGTTATTGGGACATGGACATTTAAGGAAAATCCAGTGCCGGAATTATATGCGATAACGTATCGTTTTCAATCAGACACTCAAGACGAAGTACTGCCAGAGAGTGTGATAGCCTTAACACCTAGTCAACAAACAGTTCCTAAAGGAAATGCTGTGACACTTATTCAGCCAACTGAGCAAGAAAAGCGTGTAGAAGGTGGAAAGTGGGTATTTAAAGGGTATGCTCCTACATCTCTGACACATATTCAAAGTGATACAGAAGTTGTTGGGACATGGCATTTTGAAAAAAATCAATATACAGTTCAATATGTATTTAGGTCTGCTACGGAGGGGAAAATACTTCCAGTAGAAGTGAATGCATTGAAACCACATCAAGTGCTTGTACCACATGGACAAATATTTAGTCCAAGTGCGATTGATGGTACAATTACAACAGATGAGGGTGTATGGACATTTGTTGGATATGAACCAACAATTCCTGTCACCGTAACACAAAATACCGTTTTTACTGGGACATGGCAGTTTACACCAAAATCAGCAAATCGTTTATATGTGAACACGAATGCAACACAGGGAGGAAATGGTACAGAAGAAAGTCCGTACAATACACTTCAAAAAGCTTTAACATCAATTAAAGAAGGAGATACGATTGTACTATTGAGTGATGTGAATTTAGCAACAAGTATGGCGAATCAAGTGTTGACTATTGATAAATCTATCACAATAGATGGGCGAGGACATACGATTTATGGTAGAGGTTTGAGTTATTCCTTTGAAGGAGAACACACATTATTGAAAGATATCACACTTTCTAGTACACCGGACGGTAGCAACGCACTTTATATTTATGCGAATGATTCTCATTTGATTTTTGATAATGTTGTCACAAGAACAAGTGCGACGATTAACAGTGATGGCTTTACTTTAGTAGTAGGTAGTCATCGTACGACTGTTCCAGCAACTAAAGGTGCTAATATTATATTTAAAAACTCTCCACAACCAACAGAGCATAGACAAAACGACGGATATAGTTATACAGGTACTGTCTTTAAAGAGATTATTCTTGGAGATACCTATCGAGATAAAACGACACCAACAACACTAATACTTGATAGAAATGTCAGAATTGACTCTTCTGAAAGACATCCTGTAGGCATACGTTTATCAAGTGAACAACATCAAAACCTTGGAGAAGTGAATGTAACATTACAAGAAAATGATAAAATAAATTATATTGATGCAACAAATGCAAGGGATAGTAAATTAAACATCAATTATCGTACGACTCAGGAAAATTTAGATATTAAAGGACGTATAAAACATATTCAGTTAAACAACTCAGTCGTTTTTTTCTCTAAAAATTTCCAAGGGGCAGACACCTTGACATTGGATACAGTTAGAGATGCGGTACAATTAGCATCGAATACTCAAGTGAGTGTAGGCGATATTGTATCATCTGGTGGAGTATTTGTTTTACCATTGACAGCAAGTGTGAATGTAGACAATGAAATAAAAGGGAACTTAAATGTTCTTATCAATCCAGTACAATTTGATGTGACTGAAGAAAAAATATATATGACGATTCAAAAAGGTTCTTTAAACACTGTCACATCGCATATCCTGTTTAATGAACGTAATGGAGATGCAGATATTTATACGTTAATAAAAGAAGAAAAAGTAATTCGCTTGATTCGACAAAACAATCATACGAATACCGATACAAGTTTACAAAAACCAATGATTAGTATTGTTGATATTGAAAAAGACGAAGATAATCGTTCGTTAACTGTTGCTGTAGACATTCAAGGACAAGGTATTATCAGTAGAAAACTTGTTATTATTAAAGAAAGTGATGATTCTATTGTAAAAGAGTTACCAATGGATGAACATATATATGATGTGGAGGTTCAAGGTTTAGAAGCAAACACACCATATAAAATCAGATTAGAAGTTATATATGATTTGAATGACGGTAAAGGAACACAAACAATCATAGATACATATATGGAAGCTATTTCTCTACCATAAAGTAGTTTTATTATAGGTTCTATGTCAAATAGGGTTGATGACTCATAAAAGGTAGTGATGTAACAAATGTGACGTCACTATCTTTTTGTTTTAAGTCACAGTCGCAAATTACAATAGTAAGTTAGCCACCTCAGGTAAATCATAAGAACATACATAGTTAAATAATTTACGTGGATAATGATTTATCCATTGTTCAATAGCCGTTACTTCGTTAGGAGTAACGGTTGTTGTGCCTTTTGGAAACCATCGTCTAATCAATTGATTTGCATTTTCGTTACTACCTCGTTCATAAGAAGAGAATGGATGTGCGTAATAAATAGGATAAGTGATGGCTTCGTCTAATTTTAAAAATTCAGAACCACTATCAGCTGTTAAAGAGCGGATTAAATAGTCTTGTTGAATAGACGTCAAAGCGGTATTCACACTTTGAGCCGTTTTATCAGGAATAAGACGAATGATTTCATATCGTGTTTTTCTGTCTGTTAATGTCAATAATTGTTGTCCACGTTTCTTGTTTAAAATCACTAAATCTATTTCAAAATGCCCGATTTCTTTTCTCTCGTTAATCTTTTGTGGTCGCTGTTCGATAGAGAGGGCATTAGCCTTTCTTGGTGGTCGTTTTTCATTGAATTTTATCGGTTTATGTTTTCTAGGATAAAGTAAAAGTTTACGTGAAATACCACTTATCCACCCTTTGTATACCCATGAGTAAATCGTTGTACAAGAGGGCATATCAGGTAATTGGCTAATCATTTCAGGGGAATATTTATCCATGATTTTTTCTTTGATGATGGTTTCTTTTTCTACCGTTGAAGTATCTGTTCTACCTACGGCTAAACGTAAACGATGATAATCGTTTTGTGCCTTTTGAGCAGAGTATTCTTTAGTGCCACCATGAAAAGATAAATCGATAAGTCCACGTTTGATTTCATTATTGATGGTTTGGTGATTTTTTCCCAATAATCGACTGATTTCTTTATTGCTTTTACCTTCTTTTTTCCATTTTTCGATGAAGTAACGTTCTTTTTCTGTTATATGTTTGCCTTTTGTGTTATAGTATTCTTGCATCTCTTGGTATCCTTTTTTTGTGATTATGAAAAGTATATCCTATGAGATGCTTTTTTTGTATCACTGGCTAACTTAATTATATAATTTACTCAAATCAAAAAAGTTGTACAAAATACTAGGACTTTTAGAATTACTAATATTCATGAAAAACATCAAATAATTAACTGTCTATTCTATAAAAACATATCAAAAAATCCTTATTTCTTAAGAATTCTTAAAATAACAACTATATTTTTCTTAATTATACCCCACTTGTTCCAAAAATCCTGATTTTTTGAATAAATAAAAAACAACATCATAAAAAAGGAGAAAAAACAATGTTTAATAAGAAAAAAGACAGATTTTCGATTAGGAAATTTAAGACAGGAGTAGGATCGATTTTCCTAGGATCTTTTCTTTTGATAACACCGCAAGTATTTGCACACGGAGTAGAAAACACAGAACTAACAACAGAAGCAACTAATGCCAGCGTAGTAGAAAAACCAAAAACAACCACAGCAGAAGAGAAAACAGCTTCAGAAACAGAAAAACAAACAAAAGAAAAAGCAAAAAATATCACATTTGAAGACTTTAAAAAAATGACAACAGAAGAAATTAAGGCACTTACTGTTGAAGATTTTGAACAATTAAACCTTACAGATGAAATAGTAGAAAGTCTATCGCTTGAACAACAAAAAGCTTTGACGCTTTCTAAAAACTTCCAAAATTACAAAAGCAAGCAAAAGAAAAACATTGAAGGAAATAAATTCCGTGATGGAGGAGTTATAAGTGATACAGAGTATGGATGGAACTCAAGAGAAGGAAACGATAGCAACATAGTAAAAGACTCTATCGATGTAAAAGTAGAATGGCTTGGAGATAATGGAAGTGGACAAAATAGAGTTAGAGTAACAGCAAATATCAATAAAAAACATGACTGGTGGAAAGAACCATTATTTTATGTTACTGTACCAGAAGGACTAACAGTAACATCCGTGTCTATGGCAGAAAATACTTCATCTTATTTTTATTCAGATGGAAATGTACTTAATGATTGGGCAACTTCTATACATAGATTATCACGAGAAAAAGGAAAGAGAAGTTATGTTGAAAAAACAGTAAGTTATGGTTATAAAAATGATGGATTTGAAGGTCGTTGGAGAGATACAATAGGCTGGCACATGGAGAAGAGTTGGAATACAACTCCAAGTGAAATAGATAGAATAAACAGCATCAAAAATAGAACTAAAGGAATTTTATCATTTGAAACAGAAGAAACAACTTTAGATTATCGAATCACCTACACAGCAACTGTAGATAGTAGTATAAAAAGTGCTGATGAAGTTGCGTTAATTGCTGGATTTAAATCTAACCAACTACCTATAGGATCTGCACAAAATTATGCTCGTGCTTATCTGAAAGTTTACAAAGAAGCTACTCCTGTACAACCAGCACCAACACCGAGTCCATCTTCAAATCCAGCTTCAGTTACATTTTCAAGCTCGCCTACTGAGTCTACTGAATTAATCATGTGGGCAGGTGTTCGAACTGATAAAGACGTTAAGCTTATTGATGTAGAAGCAGGAGACCCACCTGTTATCTACCTGGCAGATGATTCATCAGATCACCCAGGAATAGAAGCAAAATTCACGGGAAATCTAGCTCCTACTAAACCTATATTCCATTATGATAAAGCAAAAAAAGAATTTTATCTTAAAGCAGGTAGTATATTTGGTCATGGAAATAGTGCTACTCCAGGAGGATTCAACAAACGTATTGTAGCAAATACTAGTAAGGATAGAATTGATAACCCACTTGCAAGAAGTGGGAAAATTAGATTTATGTATTTTCACATACCAGAAGATGTAACGATAGATAAAAACAGCAAATTAATAGCCAAGAGTGATTTACAAGAAGAACTTTTAAAATTAGTAAAATATGAGGCTGCTTATAAAGAACAAGCAGATGCAACTACATTCATAATTAACAGAATGAGAAATGGATCTGGGAAAGAAGTTGATAAGATAACTGACTTGAATGGTCTGGGAAATACTCTTGAAGTAACAGCTGTAACAAAGGATGGTTTTGAAAAAAATATCACTGTAACCCTAAATATCTTAGACAAAGAAGCTACTAAAAAATCAATTGATGAATTAAAAAAAGAAATAGATGATTCTAATAATAGAAGAGATGATCTAACAGAGGAAGAAAAACAAGCTGCAGCAGAAGCGACAAGATTAGCTGCAGAGGATGCAAAAAACAAAATTGATGGAGCAAATGATATATCAAATCTAAAAAGGATCAAAGCAGAAGCAGATAAAAAAATATATGAGAAGCATCGTGTAGCAGCAAAAGATAAACCAAATGCAATAGAAGAAATTGATCAAGAAAAAAGAAAACAAGATGAAGAAATAAATAATTCTTCACTATCAGAATCAGAAAAACAAGCTGCAAAAGATAAAATAGCAAAAGAAGCAGAAAAAGCTAAAGAAGCAATCAATAATTCGCCAACTAGAGATAAAGTCAATGAAGCGAAAAATGCTGGAATAGAGGCTATGAAATTACCTAAAGCAAAACAAGCAGCAGTAACAGCATTAGCCCAAGCCCAAAATGAAGCAAATGCAGCAATAGCAGCAAATGACAATCTAAGTCCAGAAGAGAAAGCAAAAGCTAAAAAAGAAGTAGATGATGCGACAAGTGCAGCAATCGATGCAATAAATAAAGCAACAAATAGCGAAGGAATAACAGCTGGACAAACAGAAGGATTAGGCAAAATCGAGTTAGCGAAAGCAAAAGCAGAAGCAGTAGGGAATTTAGAAAAAGCAAAAGCAGATGCCAAAGCAGCAATCGAACAAAATGGACACTTAAGCAGCGAACAAAAAGACAAAGCTAAGGGTGAAGTAGATGCAGCTACAACTGAAGCGATCGAAGCAGTAGGTAATGCAACAGACAAAGAAGGTGTAACAGCAGCAGAAACTAGTGCAACACCAAAAGTTGACTTAGCGAAAGCAAAAGCCGAAGCGATCGAAGCCCTAGCAGCAAGAGTAGAGAGTGCAAATAGTGAAATAGATAATGCCCAAGGTTTAGATAATTCTCAAAAGAAGCATTAAAAAACAAGGTAAAAGAAGAAGCTAAGAAAGCAGAAGACAGCATCAACAGTGCAACAGATGTATCGACAATACCTGGCTTAAAAGATGCAGGACTATCAGAAGTAAACCTAAGAAAAGCAAAAGAAACAGCAAAAGCAAATCTAGATAAGAAATTAGCTGATAAAACAAATGCGATCAACAACTCAAGCTTAACTGATGAAGAAAAAGTAGAAGCAATAAACCAAGCAAAAGAAGCTAAAAAAGCTGCAGAAGAAGCGATTGAAAAAATATCTGATGAAAACGAAATTACTGGAGCATACGATACTGGAGCAAACAATATAGCAGCAGTAAGTGAAACATCAGCTAAAAAAGCAGAGGCAGAAAGAGCGATCGATGAAGCTAAGCGAGTAAAAGATAGTGCAATTGACAATTCAAACCTAACAGAAGGGGAAAAAGCAGAAGCAAAAGCAGCAACAGATGCAGCAGCAAAAGACGCAAAAGCGAAAATAGCAGCAGCAACAACAAATGCAGATGTAGATTCCAAAAAACAAGCAGGGGAAAGTGCGATAAACGCAGTGTCAACAGATTCAGGATCAAAACAAGCAGCAGTAACAGCATTAGCCCAAGCCCAAAATGAAGCAAATGCAGCAATAGCAGCAAATGACAATCTAAGTCCAGAAGAGAAAGCAAAAGCTAAAAAAGAAGTAGATGATGCGACAAGTGCAGCAATCGATGCAATAAATAAAGCAACAAATAGCGAAGGAATAACAGCTGGACAAACAGAAGGATTAGGCAAAATCGAGTTAGCGAAAGCAAAAGCAGAAGCAGTAGGGAATTTAGAAAAAGCAAAAGCAGATGCCAAAGCAGCAATCGAACAAAATGGACACTTAAGCAGCGAACAAAAAGACAAAGCTAAGGGTGAAGTAGATGCAGCTACAACTGAAGCGATCGAAGCAGTAGGTAATGCAACAGACAAAGAAGGTGTAACAGCAGCAGAAACTAGTGCAACACCAAAAGTTGACTTAGCGAAAGCAAAAGCCGAAGCGATCGAAGCCCTAGCAGCAAGAGTAGAGAGTGCAAATAGTGAAATAGATAATGCCCAAGGTTTAGATAATTCTCAAAAAGAAGCATTAAAAACAAGGTAAAAGAAGAAGCTAAGAAAGCAGAAGACAGCATCAACAGTGCAACAGATGTATCGACAATACCTGGCTTAAAAGATGCAGGACTATCAGAAGTAAACCTAAGAAAAGCAAAAGAAACAGCAAAAGCAAATCTAGATAAGAAATTAGCTGATAAAACAAATGCGATCAACAACTCAAGCTTAACTGATGAAGAAAAAGTAGAAGCAATAAACCAAGCAAAAGAAGCTAAAAAAGCTGCAGAAGAAGCGATTGAAAAAATATCTGATGAAAACGAAATTACTGGAGCATACGATACTGGAGCAAACAATATAGCAGCAGTAAGTGAAACATCAGCTAAAAAAGCAGAGGCAGAAAGAGCGATCGATGAAGCTAAGCGAGTAAAAGATAGTGCAATTGACAATTCAAACCTAACAGAAGGGGAAAAAGCAGAAGCAAAAGCAGCAACAGATGCAGCAGCAAAAGACGCAAAAGCGAAAATAGCAGCAGCAACAACAAATGCAGATGTAGATTCCAAAAAACAAGCAGGGGAAAGTGCGATAAACGCAGTGTCAACAGATTCAGGATCAAAACAAGCAGCAGTAACAGCATTAGCCCAAGCCCAAAATGAAGCAAATGCAGCAATAGCAGCAAATGACAATCTAAGTCCAGAAGAGAAAGCAAAAGCTAAAAAAGAAGTAGATGATGCGACAAGTGCAGCAATCGATGCAATAAATAAAGCAACAAATAGCGAAGGAATAACAGCTGGACAAACAGAAGGATTAGGCAAAATCGAGTTAGCGAAAGCAAAAGCAGAAGCAGTAGGGAATTTAGAAAAAGCAAAAGCAGATGCCAAAGCAGCAATCGAACAAAATGGACACTTAAGCAGCGAACAAAAAGACAAAGCTAAGGGTGAAGTAGATGCAGCTACAACTGAAGCGATCGAAGCAGTAGGTAATGCAACAGACAAAGAAGGTGTAACAGCAGCAGAAACTAGTGCAACACCAAAAGTTGACTTAGCGAAAGCAAAAGCCGAAGCGATCGAAGCCCTAGCAGCAAGAGTAGAGAGTGCAAATAGTGAAATAGATAATGCCCAAGGTTTAGATAATTCTCAAAAAGAAGCATTAAAAAACAAGGTAAAAGAAGAAGCTAAGAAAGCAGAAGACAGCATCAACAGTGCAACAGATGTATCGACAATACCTGGCTTAAAAGATGCAGGACTATCAGAAGTAAACCTAAGAAAAGCAAAAGAAACAGCAAAAGCAAATCTAGATAAGAAATTAGCTGATAAAACAAATGCGATCAACAACTCAAGCTTAACTGATGAAGAAAAAGTAGAAGCAATAAACCAAGCAAAAGAAGCTAAAAAAGCTGCAGAAGAAGCGATTGAAAAAATATCTGATGAAAACGAAATTACTGGAGCATACGATACTGGAGCAAACAATATAGCAGCAGTAAGTGAAACATCAGCTAAAAAAGCAGAGGCAGAAAGAGCGATCGATGAAGCTAAGCGAGTAAAAGATAGTGCAATTGACAATTCAAACCTAACAGAAGGGGAAAAAGCAGAAGCAAAAGCAGCAACAGATGCAGCAGCAAAAGACGCAAAAGCGAAAATAGCAGCAGCAACAACAAATGCAGATGTAGATTCCAAAAAACAAGCAGGGGAAAGTGCGATAAACGCAGTGTCAACAGATTCAGTATCAAAACAAGCAGCAGTAACAGCATTAGCCCAAGCCCAAAATGAAGCAAATGCAGCAATAGCAGCAAATGACAATCTAAGTCCAGAAGAGAAAGCAAAAGCTAAAAAAGAAGTAGATGATGCGACAAGTGCAGCAATCGATGCAATAAATAAAGCAACAAATAGCGAAGGAATAACAGCTGGACAAACAGAAGGATTAGGCAAAATCGAGTTAGCGAAAGCAAAAGCAGAAGCAGTAGGGAATTTAGAAAAAGCAAAAGCAGATGCCAAAGCAGCAATCGAACAAAATGGACACTTAAGCAGCGAACAAAAAGACAAAGCTAAGGGTGAAGTAGATGCAGCTACAACTGAAGCGATCGAAGCAGTAGGTAATGCAACAGACAAAGAAGGTGTAACAGCAGCAGAAACTAGTGCAACACCAAAAGTTGACTTAGCGAAAGCAAAAGCCGAAGCGATCGAAGCCCTAGCAGCAAGAGTAGAGAGTGCAAATAGTGAAATAGATAATGCCCAAGGTTTAGATAATTCTCAAAAAGAAGCATTAAAAAACAAGGTAAAAGAAGAAGCTAAGAAAGCAGAAGACAGCATCAACAGTGCAACAGATGTATCGACAATACCTGGCTTAAAAGATGCAGGACTATCAGAAGTAAACCTAAGAAAAGCAAAAGAAACAGCAAAAGCAAATCTAGATAAGAAATTAGCTGATAAAACAAATGCGATCAACAACTCAAGCTTAACTGATGAAGAAAAAGTAGAAGCAATAAACCAAGCAAAAGAAGCTAAAAAAGCTGCAGAAGAAGCGATTGAAAAAATATCTGATGAAAACGAAATTACTGGAGCATACGATACTGGAGCAAACAATATAGCAGCAGTAAGTGAAACATCAGCTAAAAAAGCAGAGGCAGAAAGAGCGATCGATGAAGCTAAGCGAGTAAAAGATAGTGCAATTGACAATTCAAACCTAACAGAAGGGGAAAAAGCAGAAGCAAAAGCAGCAACAGATGCAGCAGCAAAAGACGCAAAAGCGAAAATAGCAGCAGCAACAACAAATGCAGATGTAGATTCCAAAAAACAAGCAGGGGAAAGTGCGATAAACGCAGTGTCAACAGATTCAGGATCAAAACAAGCAGCAGTAACAGCATTAGCCCAAGCCCAAAATGAAGCAAATGCAGCAATAGCAGCAAATGACAATCTAAGTCCAGAAGAGAAAGCAAAAGCTAAAAAAGAAGTAGATGATGCGACAAGTGCAGCAATCGATGCAATAAATAAAGCAACAAATAGCGAAGGAATAACAGCTGGACAAACAGAAGGATTAGGCAAAATCGAGTTAGCGAAAGCAAAAGCAGAAGCAGTAGGGAATTTAGAAAAAGCAAAAGCAGATGCCAAAGCAGCAATCGAACAAAATGGACACTTAAGCAGCGAACAAAAAGACAAAGCTAAGGGTGAAGTAGATGCAGCTACAACTGAAGCGATCGAAGCAGTAGGTAATGCAACAGACAAAGAAGGTGTAACAGCAGCAGAAACTAGTGCAACACCAAAAGTTGACTTAGCGAAAGCAAAAGCCGAAGCGATCGAAGCCCTAGCAGCAAGAGTAGAGAGTGCAAATAGTGAAATAGATAATGCCCAAGGTTTAGATAATTCTCAAAAAGAAGCATTAAAAAACAAGGTAAAAGAAGAAGCTAAGAAAGCAGAAGACAGCATCAACAGTGCAACAGATGTATCGACAATACCTGGCTTAAAAGATGCAGGACTATCAGAAGTAAACCTAAGAAAAGCAAAAGAAACAGCAAAAGCAAATCTAGATAAGAAATTAGCTGATAAAACAAATGCGATCAACAACTCAAGCTTAACTGATGAAGAAAAAGTAGAAGCAATAAACCAAGCAAAAGAAGCTAAAAAAGCTGCAGAAGAAGCGATTGAAAAAATATCTGATGAAAACGAAATTACTGGAGCATACGATACTGGAGCAAACAATATAGCAGCAGTAAGTGAAACATCAGCTAAAAAAGCAGAGGCAGAAAGAGCGATCGATGAAGCTAAGCGAGTAAAAGATAGTGCAATTGACAATTCAAACCTAACAGAAGGGGAAAAAGCAGAAGCAAAAGCAGCAACAGATGCAGCAGCAAAAGACGCAAAAGCGAAAATAGCAGCAGCAACAACAAATGCAGATGTAGATTCCAAAAAACAAGCAGGGGAAAGTGCGATAAACGCAGTGTCAACAGATTCAGGATCAAAACAAGCAGCAGTAACAGCATTAGCCCAAGCCCAAAATGAAGCAAATGCAGCAATAGCAGCAAATGACAATCTAAGTCCAGAAGAGAAAGCAAAAGCTAAAAAAGAAGTAGATGATGCGACAAGTGCAGCAATCGATGCAATAAATAAAGCAACAAATAGCGAAGGAATAACAGCTGGACAAACAGAAGGATTAGGCAAAATCGAGTTAGCGAAAGCAAAAGCAGAAGCAGTAGGGAATTTAGAAAAAGCAAAAGCAGATGCCAAAGCAGCAATCGAACAAAATGGACACTTAAGCAGCGAACAAAAAGACAAAGCTAAGGGTGAAGTAGATGCAGCTACAACTGAAGCGATCGAAGCAGTAGGTAATGCAACAGACAAAGAAGGTGTAACAGCAGCAAAACAAGCAGGGGTATCAAAAGTTTCTGTCATATTACCAGCTTATAAAATAAGAGTATCTGATACAAATAACATTGATCAAACAACAAAAGATAAACTAAAAGAAGAGCTACTACGTTTAAATCCAGGTGCAACGATTATTTTTGGTGACAACAGAGTAACAGTTAATAACTTAGAAATACCATATACAGAGTTAATAGCAAAAGGTAACTACGAAGTTAATGTAGATACTCCTAATTACGATAAGCCAAGATTTGAATTAGGCGTAATCTTACCTGATAACAATAAAGTTGGTAAAGATAAACTTAACTTCAATAAATCAATCTCTAATATAGATGTAGATAGTAACAAAGAAGGTACAACTTCATCTAATAAAGATGAATATCAAAACAAAAAACTACCAAAAACAGGAGCAATAGAGCAAAATACAATATTCTATGGAGCTACTGTACTGGGATTAGGTTTAATGATTGCATCATTAAGAAGACGAATTGAAGAAGAAAAGGAATAAATCGAATATAAAATATCAAGTTGATATTGCCATATAAAGTTAATGTAACTAGGAAGTAAAAAACGAGATATTTCATTTCTACTTCTATTAATATCAGTTGTTTTTGGTGAATAAAAAAAGATAAGAAGTAATCTTTATCTAATTATTTTTTGAAACCTATTAGTATATTTATTTAAATAAATTATGTACTTTGTTTATCATAATATCTTAAAATAAAGGAGATAATAATATGATTTCTAAGTTGAAAAGTCAGCGAGAATTTTTTTGCAAGAAGTGCGGAAGAAAAGTTGAGACTTTAGAAGGTGTTTTAGATAGGCGTACAGTATTTTGTAGTCATCTTTGTAGGAGACGCTATTGGCGTCATTCTGATAGACGAAGCTCTCAAGACATCAAATGATTTATTGGCTCTATGTCAAATAGGGTTGATGACTCATAAAAGGTAGTGATGTAACAAATGTTACGTCACTATCTTTTTATTTTGGCTCTTCGTCAAATTGTGTTGGTGGAGAGAAATAGTGAGTATGTTGGTAGTGAATGGCATTAACCATTCACTACCTTTTTCACATTCTTTTTCTGCCATTGGGAATGGTGTTGTATGATTAAAATACGTAATCTAAAATAGGAAAAACGTCTATAGCCATAGGCAATGCGTTTGATAACTTTAATATGATTGTTGATAGCTTCTGTGATACCGTTTGAATAAGGTAGTATGGTAAAAGCTTGATAAATACTATTCTGATAGGTTTTTAAAATATCAAATTTCTTTCTAAACCACTCTGTTAATGTCAACAATTTTTGGCTCTTCGTCAAATTGTGTTGGTGGAGAGAAATAGTGAGTATGTTGGTAGTGAATGGCATTAACCATTCACTACCTTTTTCACATTCTTTTTCTGCCACTGAGAATGGTGTTGTATGATTAAAATACGCAATCTAAAATAAGAAAAACGTCTGTAGCCATAGGCAATCCGTTTGATGACTTTAATATGATTGTTGATAGCTTCTGTGATACCGTTTGAATAAGGTGTGGTAAAAGCTTGATAAATACCATTCTGATAGGTTTTAAAAATATCAAATTTCTTTCTAAACCACTCTGGTAATGACGGGTCAATATGATGAATAACCTCCATAAATGACTCAAAATCTCGCTGTCTATAAGCATATCTCAACTCTTGTACAAACTCATATGCTTGTTTTAAAACAGGACTATAGTCTAATAATCTATCCAGGATTTGTGCGTGTGTCAGATATGTTTTAAAGGATTGGTGATAGTGATAGTCTGTATCATTTACATCAAAGGCATCTTTTAATAATAATTTCCAGTATTTCTTTAAGTGTTTATAAGCCTTTTCTTCTTTTTTAAAGGTGTTCATTTCTTTTATACGTAGTGTATTTAAATTCCGATGTATATGTTGTATGATATGAAATCTATCTGTGACAATAACGGCATTAGGAAAAACCTTCTGAATAAGTTTGCCATAATTGGCATTCATATCCATAACAAGATAGCGAACGCTATGTCTTGCTTTTTTAGAAAATTGTTTAAAATAAGTGATTAAATGGTCTAATTGGCGACTAGGTAACACATCAATAATACGGTGCGTCAATCCGTCTACACAGATAAAACTCATCTTCCCTAAATGAGATGTCACAGACTTAAATTCGTCGATACATAGTACCTTAGGTAGATAATGAAAAGACGGTTTAACTTGTTTTGTATATTTATCTAAGACACGTTGTACGGTCACATCAGATACAAAGTGGTCTTGGCAGATATGTTTTCTTGAAATATTTTTCGTTAAATCAAGTGCGATAAGTTGTTTTAATTCTTTAGAAATACAACAATGTTTATCGACTAAAGAACACGAAGAAGAACAGGTTTTTAGACACGTTTTACAGCGATAACGGGTTCTTTTAAGAAGTAAAACAGTTTTGATTTGTCTAAACTTTGGTAATAATGTTTTCGTTTGATATGTTCCATGTTTGATGAGTGTTTTAGCATGACAATGTGGACAGGTGTGGCAAGGCTTTGTCCAAGTACCTTTAATAAAGTGGTGTGGAATACCATTTATTGTTTTTTCTTCTAACCAATGTTCATCAGCTATGAAAGATTTATCTGTTAATGTCAATAATTTTTTTGTATAATAATCCATGAGAAATACCTCCTTGTTTAATTGTGGTGATTTAATCATACAGGTATTTCTCTTTTTTTGTCCACTTTTATATACAAAATCGTGTTGGTGGATTATTCCCACCAACACGATTTATTATAGAGCCCAATTTTTTTGTATAATAATTCATGAGAAATACCTCCTTGTTTAATTGTGGTGATTTAATCATACAGGTATTTCTCTTTTTTTGTCCACTTTTATATACAAAATCGTGCTGGTGGATTATTCTCACCAACACGATTTATTATAGAGCCGAAAAAAGAAGGAGGTAAACATGCGAATAAATGATTTTCATAACGTTTTAGAACTTGTAAAACAAGATGTCCTGCATAATGAAGCAGAGTATCTAAAGCTCTTAAAAGTTGTCGGAAATAATCAAAGATACGACTTTAGAAGTCAATTAAGTATCTATGATAAAAATCCTGAAGCGACAGCCTGTGCCAAGTTCGACTATTGGAGGGAACGCTTTAACCGAACAGTTATGCGAGGACAGAAAGGGATACCAATTTTAGAGGACTATGGCACATACAAAAAAGTGGCATATATTTTTGATATAAGCCAGACAGTTTCAAGAAACAGGGAGGTCAATGAAGTCAATCTTTGGAGATATGATAAGGAAGCTCATAGGGATGTCTTAAAGGAAATGATAACAAGAGAGGGCTATGAGGAAAGTGAAAGCACCTTAGAAAATATCTTTTCTTTAAGTAAACTTTACGGTGATGAAAAGATAGACAGCCTTATGAATGAGCTTAGAATAGCTGATGAGGATAGAATATCCTTTACCAAATTTGTTAGGGACTCAGCGAGTTATGCAGTAGCTTCAAGATTTAAGGTAGACTATCCTGTGGATAATGAGCTTTTAAGAGAAAATTTTCAAAGACTTGGCAGTATATCCCTAATGAGTCTTGGTGAAACCGTATCGGATATTAGCGGAAAGATTATTGATGAAACTATTCAAAGAAGCAAAGAGCTTGAGCTTAAAAAAGAAGTTTTAAGAGGTAAAGAAGCAGGATACAATAGGATTAAAGAAGAAATTGAGAAAGGAGATAATAATGTACTTCGACGAGATGATCAGAAAAGAAATGAAAATGAGCGAGTTCTCAGAAATGGAGAGTACGGACGAGATAATAGAGAAAATCAGGGAGAATACGCTAAACAGCTTGGAGGAACAGATGGACTTCATAAGGGAGTATCCGAATCCGACCTACGCAGTGATGAGGCTGGATTATTTATCACAGAGAGAGGAGCAGAGCCACTTCGAGATGTTAGTGGATCTATACAAGGAGAAGAAGCTGACAGGACACCTGATGGATATTCAGAAACAAGCGATAGAGTTTATGAGAACGGAGAAGCCGAAATTGATGAAGGCGTGGAAGATAGAGGACGAGAACCATCCACAGTATGGGGCGATGATTTCAGCTCTGAAGGAAATGACAATCAAGGAAGTAGTGGAAATTTAAAAGATAATACTAATGTAGAGTTAAAAGAGGCTGAAAAGGCTTCTTTTTCTTTACCTGAAAATACCTACGGACAGATGAGGCTCACAATTCCGCTTAATGAAAGGGATATAGATACTATCCTTATTAACGGAGGAAATCATGATGGAAGTAGACTTCCTGTTATCGCTGAGTTTTCTAAAGGAAAGAGCAATGAAGAATTGGGAGATTATCTAAAAAATACCTTTAGAGGAGGAAATGGATTTTACATTGATGAAAGAGAAGTATCTTCCTGGTATTCGGATAAAGGCATTCATTTAGCTTATGGAACTTCTGCAAGAGAAGATGATACGCAAATTTTAAGCTGGAGTGATGCAGCAAGTAGAATAAATGAGCTTCTTGATAGTGGTAAGTTTGCTACAAATGTAGATCTTTCTGAGGCTCTTGATTATGAAAGAAATCGGATTTCAGAATCACTATGGTATCTAACGCATGATTTAAGCGAAGAAGGACAAGCACAGGGATATTTTGAACTATTGAAAACAAGTGGAGGAGGCTTTCCGGAAGAAACGAAAAGGTTGTCTGAAGCATTAAAAAATCCTGAATACTTAAAGGAAACAATCAAAGAATATGGCAGATTTTTAGGGGGATACAAAGAAAAGAGAAATGTATTAAGGTTTCACTATCACAAGGTAGATAGTCTATATAAGAGGTTACAGGAACTTGAGCTGCCACGAAAGGAATATAGTACCAATCTAACAGAGCTTCCAAAAGTAAAGTCCTTTATTACAGAAGATGAAGTCCTTGAAAATCTTTCAAGAGGAAGTGGCGTCGATAGAGGAAAAGAGCGAATAACAAAGTTTTTCAAAGAAACTCATACTTTGCAGGAAAAAGCTAATTTTCTAAAAGACGAATATGGCATAGGTGGTAGAAGTCATGCAGTATCAGGTGCAATGGGAAGTGATGAATGGCACGATGCAAAGGGACTTAAATTACAGAAGAATAATTGTAATGATGTTTTCCTTACTTGGTCAAGTATGGCAAAGTATATTGACGAGCTGCTTTCTAAAAATCTTTATCTTGAAGAAAAGAAAATAGAAAGTAAGTCAGAGATAGAAGAAGCAAAAGCACCGCAATATTATTCTAAAGATAATCCTGAAAACTTAATGACTGATGAAATGCTTGAAAGAGTACCTGAACTTTACGCACAGGAAGATGTAGCTTTAGCGGATAAAGAGGTTCATGCAGCATATATTATTCCTTTCCGTTCTAACTGGACTTGGTATATGACGGAATATGACAGGGAAAGTAAAGATGCTTTTGGACTTGTACTTGGGATAGAACCTGAATGGGGATATTTTAATCTTGAGGAGTTAAAGGAATTAAATGTCCAAAGGCTTGTTTTAGAGGATTTTCCAAAGACCTTTAGAGAACTTAAAGACAGTGAACTTAAAAAGCAGATGGATGAGCAGGAGCTTCATCATGTCTTTAATGGAGAGCTAAGTTTTGAGGAGAATAATACAGAGTTTGAAGCACCTGAAGAAGTAGAAAAAAGCATAAAAGCAGAACCTTTTCAGGCTACCTTATTTGATTATCTAAAGGAAAAAGAAGAAGTAGAGCTTAATGAAAAAGAGGACAGCCTTTCAGATGAGTTTGCAGTTAAAGAAGGCGATACCGTCTATTTTAATCATGTGGAGTACAAAGTAAGAGAGCTTTCTAAAAATCAAATTACAGGAAGAAATGATTTATGGCTTGATCCTGTAAGACAAGGTAATCATCAAATCCCGATTGTAGCCTTTACAGATAATGAGGATTTATTAAGACAAATAAGTCTTGAAAGACCTGAATTTATCATCGGCGATGAAGTGAACTATAAGGGGAAAGACTACACCATCACACGCTTTGATGATATGGGAAATAACTTAAAGACGGTAACAGTTAAGGATAATACCGAATATCTTGGCGGTATGATAACAGGCTCCGATGTAATTCCTTATCGTCTTGAAAGCGATCTTGAGAGAGTATTTGAAAATCTGACATATAAAAAGCCTGAAACTATTGCTAAAGAAAGTGAAATAGAGAGAACAGAAGCTCATAACTTCAAGATTACGGAAGAAACATTACCTGAAAAGTTATCTCCAAGTGAAAGGCTAAATAATAACCTTGAAGCAATTTCCATGCTTAATAGAGTGGAGAATGGGCAAAGAGAGCTTGACAGTACAGCTCAGAAAGTTTTAGCAAGGTATGTAGGCTGGGGTGGACTTGCTGATGTATTCGATGAAGAAAAAGGCGGACAGTGGAAAGAAGCGAGGAGCTTTCTAAAGGAAAACTTATCTCAGGCAGAATATGAAGCTGCAAGAGAATCTACCCTAACGAGCTTTTACACACCGAAAACTGTTATTGACGGCGTATATAAGACACTTTCAGATATGGGATTTAAGAGCGGAAATATCCTTGAGCTATCAATGGGCATCGGAAACTTTATAGGAAATCTTCCTGATGAAATGCGTAGGTCAAAGTTTTATGGTGTAGAGCTTGACTCTATAAGCGGTAGGATTGGAAAACTTTTATATCCTGAAAGTGATATACAGATTAAAGGACTTGAAGAAACTTCCTTTTCCAATAACTTCTTCGATGCAGTTATCGGTAATGTTCCCTTTGGAGAATATAAGGTCAATGACAGGGAGTATAACAAAAATAACTTCCTTATCCACGATTATTTCTTTGCCAAGTCTATTGATAAAGTCAGAAACGGCGGCGTCATCGCCTTTATCACATCAAGTGGAACAATGGATAAAAAGGACGAAAGTGTCAGACGTTATCTTGCAGCAAGGACTGAGTTTTTAGGAGCGATAAGACTTCCGAACGATACTTTTAAGAGTGTTGCCGGAACAGAGGTAACAAGCGATATTATCTTTCTAAAGAAAAGAGATAGCGTATTAGAGCGTGATGAAGATTGGATACACCTTGCGGAAGATGAAAACGGTCTTGTATATAACAAATACTTTGTTGATCATCCTGAACAGGTACTTGGCTCAATGCGTGAAGTAAGCGGAAGATTTGGAAAAACTCTAACTTGTGAGCCGATAGCTTATTTAGGCACAGAGCTAAATATGGCTTCATTGAAGGATCGTATCGAGATTGCAAGAGAAAGAATTTCAAAAGATGCCAAGTATGAAGAAATAGAGCTTTTAGATGATGAAATCACTTCAATCCCGGCAACGGATGATGTAAAGAACTTCTCTTATACCTTAATTGATGATGAAGTCTATTACAGAGAAAACTCCCTATTTGTAAAGAAAGAGTTAACGGATAAAAACAAAGAAAAAATCAAGGATTATCTTGAGCTGAATGCTGCCTTAAAAGATGTGATTTACAAGCAGAAAGAAGATTTTAGTGAGGAAGAAATCAAGGCTTCACAGGAAAAACTAAATGAAGTCTATGATCGTTTTTCTAATAAGCATGGCTTTGTAAATAATTTAAGCAATACCAGAGCTTTAAAAGAGGATAGCAACTTTCCACTTGTTTCCTCCATTGAAATCCTTGATGAAGAAGAAAATTTCAAGGCAAAGGGAGATATTTTCTCCAAAAGAACTATTACAAAGGCTAAAGTCATAGATCATGTTGATACTTCTTTAGAAGCCCTTGTTTTATCGGTATCTGAAAAAGGATATGTAGACTTTGACTATATGGAAAGCCTGACAGGTAAAGACAGACCGACTTTGATTGAGGAACTTAGGGGAGAGATTTATCTAAATATCAGAGAGGAACAAAACTTTTATAGACCACTGTCTTTTAACTTGGAATATGGAGATTTACCTTTTGCTTGTGCCAATGATAGCAACTCCTATAAGTATGGCTATGTAACAAAAGATGAGTACCTATCAGGAAATATCAGGGATAAGATTGCCATCGTAGACAGCTACTTTGCAAAGCTAAGACAAACGGAAAGAGAACTCCCCCATCTTGGCTATGCAGAAGATGGTAAAGAAAAAGAACTGATTAGCTATGAGATGAATCGTTCGGAATACCAAAAGGCTGAGCTTATGAAAGTTCTCCCAAAGGAGCTTGAAGCAAGTGAAATCAATGTGCGTCTTGGTGCAACTTGGATACCGATTAAAGATATTGAGAAATATATCTTTGAAACGCTGAAAACCCCGGGATATGCAAGATGGGATATTAAGGTTAAGTTTTCAAACCTGACAAGTGAATGGAATGTAGAAGGTAAAAGTAGGGATAGAGGAAATGACCTCGCTGAAATGACCTATGGTACATCAAGGGTAAATGCCTATAAGCTGATTGAAGATGCTCTAAACCTTAAAGAAACAAAGGTATTTGACCAGATTGTAAATCCGGACGGTTCTAAAACTTCTGTCCTAAATAAAAAAGAAACCATGCTTGCAGGACAAAAGCAGGAGTTATTAAAAGAAGAATTTAAGAACTGGATATTTAACGATCAGGAAAGAAGAAACCGCCTTGTAAAACTGTATAATGAGCGTTTTAACTCGATAAGAAACAGAGAATATGACGGAAGTAATCTTTCTTTTGAGGGAATGAATACTAAAATAGAACTTAGACCTCATCAGAGAAACGCTATCGCACGAAGTCTTTACGGAGGAAATACCCTGCTTGCTCATGTCGTGGGTAGTGGAAAGACTTTTGAGATGGTAGCTTCTGCAATGGAATCTAAAAGACTTGGAATGTGTAGTAAGTCCTTGTTTGTTGTACCCAATCACTTAACAGGACAAATCGGTCGTGAGTTTATGCAGCTCTATCCGTCTGCGAACATTATGGTGGCTGATAAGAAAGACTTTGAGCCAAAAAACAGAAAGAGATTTATCGGGAAGATTGCCACAGGGGAATATGATGCCGTTGTTATCGGGCATACGCAGTTTGAAAAAATCCCTATGTCTAAGGAATATCAAGAGAAGCATATTCAGGATCAGATTGATGAAATCATTAACTATGTTGAGGAATATAAGCATGATAGAAATCAGAACTTTACGGTAAAGCAGCTTGAAAAGACGAAGAAGAAACTGGAAACAAGGCTCGAGAAATTAAATGACGATTTTAAGAAAGATGATGTCATTACCTTTGAGGAATTAGGAGTTGATAAGCTCTTTGTTGATGAAGCACACAACTACAAAAATCTTTATCTTTATACAAAAATGCGTAATGTTGCAGGAATCGGTCAAAGTGAAGCCTTTAAGTCCTCCGATATGTTTATGAAATGTAGATACATGGATGAAATGACAAATGGAAAAGGCATTGTCTTTGCAACGGGAACTCCTGTATCAAATTCTATGACTGAGCTTTATACCATGCAGCGTTATCTTCAGTATGAAAGCCTAAAGAAAAACAATCTGGAGCATTTTGATTCTTGGGCTTCTACCTTTGGGGAAACACAATCTGCTTTTGAACTTTCTCCGGAGGGAACAGGGTATAGAGTAAAAACTCGTTTTTCGAAGTTCTATAACCTTCCTGAACTAATGTCAATGTTTAAGGAAGTTGAAGATATTCAGACAGCAGATATGCTAAATCTTCCAACACCTGAAGCACACTATGAAGTTATTAAGACCTTGCCAAGTGAGGAGCAAAAGGAAATCCTAAAGAGTTTATCTGAAAGAGCAGATGATGTGAGAAATAGGGTGGTAGAGCCTGATGAAGATAATATGCTAAAAATTACTAATGACGGTAAAAAACTTGCTTTAGATCCGCGTTTAATCAATCCTCTGCTACCTGATAATCCTGACAGCAAGGTAAATGTCTGCGTGAAAAATGTGTTTGCCATTTGGGATAAGACAAAAGAAGATAGGTCAACACAGCTTCTATTCTCTGATATGTCCACACCGAAAGGTGATGGAGAGTTTAATATCTATGATGATATACGGGATAAACTTGTAGCAATGGGAATACCGAAAGAAGAAATCGCCTTTATCCATGAAGCAGGTTCCGATAAGCAAAAGGACGAGCTATTTGCAAAGGTAAGAAAAGGAGATGTGAGGATATTGATCGGCTCTACTCAGAAAATGGGAGCCGGCACGAATGTTTAAAACAAACTGGTTGCAATTCATGACCTCGATGTCCCTTGGCGCCCTGCTGACCTTGAACAGCGTGCGGGTAGAATTGTAAGACAGGGTAACGAAAATGAGAAAGTAAATATCTATCGTTATGTTACAGAGAACACATTTTATGCCTATTTGTGTCAGACGATAGAAAACAAACAGAAATTTATTTCACAGATTATGACTTCAAAGACTCCTGTTCGTGTGGCGGAAGATGTAGATGAAAGCAGTTTAAACTATGCAGAGATTAAAGCTCTTGCTACAGGTGATCCTAAGATTAAAGAAAAGATGGATTTGGATAACGAGGTTACGAAGCTGAAGATGTTGGAATCAAACTATAAGTCCAATCGTTACAGATTAGAATAAGGTAGCGAAAAACTATCCGGAAGAAATTGCAAGAACGGAAAAGCTAATAGAAGCTGTAAGGAAAGATATATCGGAAGTTGAACCTAAAGAGGAAGGAGAGAAAAGTTTACTTCCATTACCCTTTTTGGAGAAAAGATTACCGATAAGAAGTTAGCTGGAGAAAAGCTGCTTGAAGCCATTTCCAAAGTGAAAATCAATGGAAGCAAGATTATCGGCAAGTACAGAAATATAGATTTAGAGGTAAGCTACAACTTTTTTACCAATGCCCATGACTTTAGCTTAAATGGTGCTACAAAGTATTCAGGAGAGCTTGGAACGAGTGCGGACGGTAACATTACAAGACTGGATAACGCTCTTGAGAAAATGCCTGAGAAATTAAAGAGGCTTGAAGAAAAGCTCATCAGCACAAAAAAGCAGCTTGAAAATGCCAAAGAGGAATTAAAAAATCCGTTTGAAAAAGCTGATGAATTAAAGAGTAAGGTACTTCGCTTGGCAGAACTGAATAAGCTGCTTGACATTGGAGATGTTGAAGAAAAGAGAAATGATAATCCACTTGTAGAAGATGTAAAAAGAGCAATTATTGATTTCTGTAACAGAGAGTACAAAGAAAATCATAGTTATGATGACTTTAACACCTTGTATCCTGATTTGAAGCACATAGGCATTGCCTATACGAATACGCCAGATGAAAGACATGGTATTCAGTATGAGCTTAATTTAGAGGATAATACATGGACACAGTATATTGATGATATACCAATAAAAACAGAGAGCTTTGATTATGAGAACAAGGGAGAAAATGAAACTCTAAAGAACATAAAAAATGAGATTGAGCTATCTTCTTTTGAAGATTTAGTCTATGTGGATTCTGAAGATTTAAGAGCAGCACTTGGACTTGACATTGATGATGAAGGTAACTTTTATGATCTACTTTCTAAAGACCTTGATAATGATGGAATTACTGACAGATATGACAATGACTTTAAGGACAGCGACTATTTTGAGTCAACTTATGATGTGGAGGACAATCTGTATACCAAAGAGGAAGCCACACAGAAAACGGGTGATAAGCCATCTATTTTAGGTCAGATAAGAGCTTATCAAAATGAGAGCAAGACAGAGGAAAAACAAATTACAAAAGAACAGGAATATGTACGATAACGGGAGGGCAACCTCCCTTTTACCATGAAAGGAGATAAAAACATGGATTACAAAACAATGAGAGATAGAATTGAAGATATGGTCAATGATAATCACAATGACTTTGTTAAGGCGGTTATCAGCATGGAAAAAGGTATCAACGATGAAAGTGCTTTAGACAAGCTCTATGAGGCTTATATGGACAATGACACCGTTAATTTACTGCACGAGGAATTTGACTATATGATTGAAGATTTAAGAGAACAGGGATAGATAAAAGATCTGCCTTATGTTCAGGAAGAACAAGATAACCTTATAAATATAGTTGGAAATGTTGTCGGCAAGGTCGATGTAGTTGAAAGAGAAAACAAGAATAGAGAAGCCTTTAAGGTGGCAAATTTCTCTGTTGTATCTAAAGATGATGAGGAAAATAAGGTATATCATAATTGATCCGCTTATGGAGAAAAGAGTGATATTCCAAAGGATTTTAAGCAGGGAGATTTTGTGAAGCTTTTTGGACAGATTAGAACTTCCATTGATGATAACGGTAAGGAACATACTAACATCAAGATACTTTCTTCAAAGCTCTTAAAGGCAAAAGAACAAATGAAAAGACAGGAAGAAAAGAAAGAATCTGTTCTTGGAGCTATCAAGAAATATCAGGCTGAAGATAATAAGGAAAAGCCTAGAGAAAAGAAAGAAGCATCAAAAGAAGCTGAGAGATAAATATATGGTCGGTGTGGTCTTAGGACTGCACCGGCTTTTTTTAATCATGAAGGATCGCTAATATAACCTTTGATGTAGAAATTAAAATTTAAATATTTGTCCCATAAATATAGAAACATGTCCCGATTTATGATATAATAATAAAGAAAATAGGAGGTATGGCAATATGAAAAAACAAAATGTTTTGAATTTAATAAAATACCATGTGGAAAGGAATGAAAATTCCTTTAGAAATGAAGCAATAGCAATAGCAAGATATTTTGATAGCATAGGAGATTATCAGTTATCCGAATATATTATGGGGTTAATATCTGAATCAAATTTATATTCACCACAAAGTAGTGATTTTGAAAGTGAGTTTTTAAAACAAGTAGAAATAAGAAATTTAGAGGCTTTAAATTTACCACTTGAAATAACAGAAGATATAAAAGGTATTATTAACGCTGTAAACCATAATCTTGGTATTAATAAATTTTTATTTGAAGGATTACCGGGAAGTGGAAAAACAGAAGCAGCTAAAAATGTTGCAAGATTATTGGATAGATCTCTTTTTAGGGTGGATTTTGAAAACTTGATAGATAGCAAGTTGGGACAGAGTAATAAAAACATAATAGAAGTATTTAGAGAAATAAATATGCTTCCAAATGCAAATAAGGTTGTGCTTTTATTTGATGAAATTGATGTTATTGCATTGAATAGAATTAATTCTAATGATATTAGAGAGATGGGAAGAGTAACATCCACAATTTTAAGAGAATTAGATAGATTGACAGACCTTAATAAAGAGATTGTACTTATTGCAACAACTAATCTATATTCAAATTTTGATAAAGCATTAATTAGGAGATTTGATGCTGTTATTAATTTCAATAGGTATAGTGATGAGGATTTAATAGAAGTTGCTGAATATTATTTTTCTTCATTTATCAAGAATTTTAAAGGAATATCCAAGGATACAAGATTATTTAAAAAAATATTGAGGATAGCAAAGAAAATACCTTATCCCGGAGAATTAAAAAACATTATAAAAACATCACTTGCATTTAGTGATGTTGGTTCTGAGTATGATTATTTGAAAAGATTGTACAATAGTTTGATAGGAAACCTGGATCAAAAGGACATAAGCCAACTTCATGAAGAAGGATTTACTGTAAGAGAAATAGAAAAGTTAAAAGGGGAGTCTAAAAGTGCTGTATCAAGAAAGCTGAAAAAGGAGGAAGTAGATAGTGAATAATGTTTTGGAATTAAAAGGGAAACGCTTTGTACAAGCACGTAGAAATGTTAATGGCGGTGGTATAGCCATGAATGGAAAAAATGATGTTAGCACACAGCATTTGTTAAGGTTAAAATCTCAGTTAAGCCAAATTAAAGAATTTTGGGATAAAGAAACAAAACCATTTGAAGGAATTTTAATTAGTGTTTATTATAATAAAATTGTTGCGAAAAGTAATCGAATTGCAGGACTTTTTAAAGGGACGACTTCTAATGATGCAATTGTTGGTGCAAAATTTAATTTAGATAAGAGTAAGCATATAATAACGTATTTTCTTGATGAGGATGATTTAACTAAAAGCATAGAGTTAATTGTAAATACTTCAAATATATTATCTCAAAAATTTGAAGGAAATATCAGCAAGAGCAAATTTGAAGACAAAAGTATTGTTAATTCAGAAGTTTTTAAAAACCTTTCTGTAAGTATGTCTACATTTAAACAGGTGATTGCAGATGTATCGTATATTGATTCTTTTGAGGTAGAGTTACCTACGATAGATGTAAAACAAAGTATTATAACTTTGTATGATGTAAGAAAAGATACAAAATTATTATTTGAAAGATTAGGGATAGATATTTTAAGTAGCAGAATTTTAGATAATCAAACTGTTTACTTAGACGAAAAGCAGATAGAACTACTTTTCGTAAAAGCACCTTATCTTGTTTCAATGGCAACCGTTGATTTGTCAAGTTTATCACCTGATGATTTTATAAATGAGTATCAAACAAAAATGGTAACTATATCATCCCCAACTATTGAACCAACAATTGGTGTGATAGATACCTTATTTGATGAAAGTGTTTATTTTAGTGATTGGGTTGAATATCATGATATGGTCTCAGAAGATATACCAAAAAATCCAAAAGATTATAATCATGGGACAGCAGTATCTTCCATTATCGTTGATGGAGCAAGATTAAATCCTTGGCTGGACGATGGCTGCGGAAGATTTAAGGTTAGGCATTTTGGAGTAGCGGTAGGTGCTGAATTTTCTTCATTTTCAATAATAAAGAAAATAAAGAGTATTGTAGTAAACAATTCAGATATAAAAGTCTGGAATATTTCACTTGGTAGTAATCAGGAAATTAATGACAACTTTATTTCTGCTGAAGCTGCAACATTAGATAAAATTCAGTTTGAAAACAATGTAATATTTGTTGTGGCAGGAACAAATAAACCAAGTGCAGATATAGTAAAAATAGGATCTCCGGCAGATTCTGTTAATAGTATAGTTGTAAATTCAGTTAGTAAGAATGGGCTGTCTACTAAATATGCTCGTAAAGGATTAGTATTATCTTTCTTTGCAAAGCCTGATGTGAGCTATTATGGTGGCAGTGAAGAAGAGTACATTAGGGTTTGTGAACCTTTAGGGGCTGCGAGTGTTGCTGGTACTTCTTATGCTGCGCCTTGGATTGCGAGAAAATTATCTTATTTAATTGATGTGTTGGGACTTAATAGAGAAGTTGCAAAAGCCATGATTATTGACGCTGCAAGAGGTTGGGATGAAAAACCGACTCCTGAGGAAGTTGCTTTATATGGGCATGGAGTTGTACCAATTCATATAAACGATATTATTCAAACAAAAGATGATGAAATAAAATTTGTGGTATCAGACGTTAGTGAAAAATGGAATACTTATAGCTACGATTTTCCAGTGCCTCTAAAGGATAACAAGTATCCATATATTGCAAAGGCTACTATGTGTTATTTTCCATTGTGTGATAGATTGCAAGGTGTGGATTATACAAATACGGAATTAAATTTACATTTTGGGAGAATAGGGGATGATAAAAAAATCAAGGATATTAAGGGGGATAAACAGAATACAGAAGACACCTCAGAGGGAGAAAGAAATTATCTTTTGGAAGGTGAAGCCAGAAAGCAGTTTAGAAAATGGGATAATGTAAAGTATATCGCAGAGAGTGCTACAAAAAGAATGATACCAAAAGACTCTTATAGAAATAAAAACTGGGGTATGGAAGTAAAGACAAATAACCGATTAGCTCCTCAAGATGGTATAGGAGTTAAGTTTGGTGTTGTTGTAACACTCAAAGAAATGAATGGAGTTAATAGAATTGATGAATTTATCAGAAGTTGTACATTAAATGGTTGGTTAGTAAATGTAATCGATGTTGTTAATAGAGTAGATATTCACCAAAAAGTTAATGAAGAAATTAAGTGGGAATAGTATTTGTTTTTTTGCACTATCGACAGTAAATGGAATGGTATGGAATATTTATAAAAATTATAGCAAGTATAAGAGGTGAAGAGATATGGAGAATCAAGATAAGATATATGAAATAGAAATTAACAGTTGTGGTATAGGAGGGAAGCTTAGGATACAGAATAGTAATAATAGAGTTTTAGCAAAAATTGGAGATGTTTTATTAGATAAACTGAATTATTACAGATGGAATAATGCTGTAAAGTTTTTTGACAAATATGATCAGAAAAAAACGAAAAGAAGTTCAATTGGCAAAGAAACACCATTGCCACCAAAATTTTTATTTGAAATATTAGGTAATGCTTTTATGGAAGAAGAGGATGAAGTGCAAGATTTGTGGGCTAATCTTCTTTCTAATTGGTAGTTTGCTGAAAATCGTACAGACATAGCAATGGTGTTTATAGAAATATTAAAAAATCTATCTAAAAATGAAATTCGTATTTTATCAGCAATTCATACCAGTTTAGATAGAAATAATCTTAGGTATAACAAAAATTCGTACGTAGATGGCAATGTTGTACGAGAACATCTTTGTTTGTCTAAAGAAGAATATGAATTGGCAATGCTTAATTTATTTAGATTATATTGTTGTGAGGGATTTCATCAAGAAACATCAGCAATGTATTTTGGCAACATACCGATTCAAGCTAATGGAGGCATTGAGAAATTTAGGATTACTGCATTGGGATATAAATTATTAGATATGATATTAGAAAAGGATTAGGGGGAGTGATGACTATGCCTGATACAATTATATATTGGTTATGGAGATTGGTAAAAGCAATACCTGAAGATATTATCAAGGGACTAATAGCATCATTTTTAATTTTACTTATAATAAAACTTGTTAACAAAGTTAAATTTTTAACTTCTAAAATTAAAAATATCATATTAAAATTGTTTAATACGAAGATAGAAATATCTACTAAAACCACTTTTATTGAATCTCCAGATTATCATTACACTACAATAAGACGAGCTGAAAATGTTAGAAGTGAAAATTCTAATGACAATGATGTTTTTTTGCTAATCATTGCAGGAGTGTTTGTAGCTTCTATAGTAGTTAGTTTTTTTAAAGAATATGTAGATTATATTTCTTTGTTTTTAAAGTGGTTTGGACTTATCCCACTGATAATATGTATATTATTTTTATTTGTTATATCTATTAGTCAAGAAGTTCAAAAAGTTACAGTTAAATTCATCGCAGTTTCAATAGTTGTTTCTGCATTGACCTTATATTATGGACTTAATCTTAGAGAAATGGCGACAACAATGAGTGCAACAATAACAGATGGAAGAAATCTTTTTGCATCGGTATATAAAATTTTTGGCGTATTTATAGGAGTAATTCAACAGTTAATATCTTATATATTATTGCTTAGAGTAATAAGTGTTTATATTGATAGAAAAAAGAAAAAACCGATACAATCAGTTCGTCGTTTCATCGCTAAAACAAAACAATTTGAATCGGTTATGTTCCTTAGCATTATAGTAATATTTTTGTCAATTTTATCATACGCATTTACATTAGAAGCTGTTCATAAATTTCTATTAAAGCAATAAGAAGATTTAAAAGCCTATCTCTCCATCTCCTTACCCATATAAATTCCATAATTTTTTCGTATCTTGTAAAGCTCGTTCATAGTAGATTTTGACGAAGAATACTCTTGCATAAGGGTATTCTTTTTTTCTTGTAATTTATCAAGTCTATCTAAAATACCCTTAGAATTTGGCAACTTGGAATATGATTTTTTAAGCTCTGAAAGGGCATTTTCATATAGTGTAATCTGAGCTTTGTATTCTTCAAAAAAAGCCTTATCAGATGGATTAGCCTTATATATTTTATAGTGTTCCCTATATTTTTTGACAATGTGAACTTGCTCCATAATTACAGAAAGCTCCTGCATTTTCTTATCAATAGCCTTGATTTTTTCTTGTATATTTTGTCTTTTGTCGGCTGCTTGTTGGATATACTCATCAAGCTGTTTAACGGATTTAATGCCATGTTCTCTGATATAGATGACAGACTCAGCCATTGTATTAAGGTTATGTTTGGTTGCCCAATATTCATAGCCTTTGCTTTCTTTTACTTTTATATTGGTGTTCATATCAATAACCTTGCCGATGTGTTTTTTGACAGCAGGAGTTTTAATAGATACTCTTTCTGCGATGCGTTCTTTTAATCTTTCTTCAGTATAATCTTCTCCGATTGTTTTAGTTCTTGTAAATCTTGGCTTATCTTTCGGCTTAAAAGCAATGTGTTTGCTATACTTAATTTCATAGTCAAGATCAGCCATCTTTTTTAGAAACTCATCTCAATCCTTAGACTGTTTTATCATTCTGTCAATGTCAAATTGAAGACTGCTTTTCCAAGAAGTACCACGCTTTGCCTGTTCGTTTTCATACCAAGACTTGCTGTTAGTCTTATATTTTTTTTATAGCTTTCGTAAAACTCGTCAATGACGGATAGGTTATTTTCTTTGCATAGCCTATCGCTTTGATAACGGATTTTATGGTAGCTTTTTTTATTAGACTGGTAGCACCTACCTGTTACCATATTTACATTATTAAGTAGGCTAAGCATCCAACGCCTTGCATTATTTCTAATGTAGGTTTTTAGATACTCGCCCCCAAACCGTACGTACACCTCTCGATGTATACGGCTTTCCATTTATTCTTCATTTGAGTTATTAATTTTTTCAAAACATTCATTACAAATTACTAGAGTTTTTCTATTAATGCTTTTCATAAAAACATGCCAAGCATATTCATCAGTTAAGTCTTTAAGCTTTTTTACTTGATACACTTTTAGATTATTAGTTTCTTTCCCGCACCATTCACACTTATTATTTTTTAATCTTAAACCTAGCGTTGGTTTCTTAAGATAGAATTTTTGCTTATGAATCACATCAGCATTATCACATTGGGGAAATTCTTTTCTAGCCAAGCTGTCTTTCCAAAGTAAACGAGTTTTGTTATTACCATTTTTATCTGTATAACTTATACCAAAATCTTTATCAGTGCGGTATCTAGTTATAATATCCGTTACCTTTGTCCTATATTTGCAAGCCAATGTTTTATACAGACTATATTCCATAATGTATCTAAACTTATGGAGCTTTGAAGAATTATTTGCGATTCTGTAGTAGTTGCAGAATCCTCTGATTTCTCCGTTATATTGGTCTAATATACTTAAGTTTGTTCTTGATATTAGCTCAGTTCTTTCTTTAGGAAACCATACTTCTTTTCCATTTAGATTTTTAATTCTTAATGCTCCAAGCTCTGCTAGCTTATTTTGTATTGTTGAAGTTGATAGCTCAAGTCTTACATGACCACCAAAGTTTCTTGCTTTTATACCTGCTTTTGTCCTCTTTGTATGATTACTTCCAGGAGTTACTCTGATATCAAAACCTAGGAACTTGGCTCTATCTGTTGATTTTGTTACTAGCGTTTTTTCATCAGATAGTTCGAGGTTTAATTCTGATTTGATAAATTGACCAATGTCTTGTTTTACCTTTTCAGCATCTGCCTTAGAACCGATAATGCCAATAATGAAATCATCAGCATATCTAACATATTGTATTCTCTTGAAGTTTTCATCCATAGGATTTAAGCAAGGTATATTGAAATATCTTTTGTTTATCTCTTCAATTTCTGATTTAATATCATCTATTTCAATTTTATTGGTTGTCTTGCTTAACTTATTTTCAAGTCTTTTTCTTCTATCATAGAGAGCTTTATATTCCTTATTTTGCTTTCTTTTATTACCTTTATCAAAGCTTTCCTTGTAATTTTGCATATACTTGTCAAACTTATCCAAGTAAATATTTGAAAGTATGGGACTTATTATTGACCCTTGTGGCATTCCACTGTAGGTGTTGTGATATTGGTTTTGTTCCATGTATCCAGCTTTAAGAAACTTTCTTATTAATCTTAGGAATCTTTCATCGTCAATACGCTTGGATAGAATGTCTATCATAATGTTATGGTCTATATTGTCAAAGAAACCTTTAATGTCTCCTTCAACGAACCATTACATCTTACGAATCTATTTTGAATTTGTCTTAAAGCGGTATGACAACTTCTATTATCTCTAAAGCCATGAGATGTGTCCTCAAAGCTTTCATCATAGATAGAATTTAATAACATTCTACATACTTCCTGTACTAATTTATCGTCAATGCTTGGTATGCCTAATGGTCTTAATTTTCCGTTTTTCTTTGGAATATATACTCTTTTTGTTGGTGTGGGTGAGTAACTTTCATCTTTTAGTGAATCAATGATTTTGTTAATTCTTTCTAAGCTCATTGCACTTATTGTTTGATTATCTACACCTTTAGTCATATTTCCTGTGTTAGCATAAATATTTTGGTATGCTTGCAAGAATAGGTCTGTATTGTAAAGGTTACGATACAATCTTTTGTAAGTGTAGTTTTCTTCTTTTGAATGTTTTCTCAAACTAATCAATACATTGTTGGGATTTCTCATAGTGCCTCTCGCACCTTCCTTTCCTCTGAATTGAATGAATAAACTGCCTTCCTTCACCATGTAAGAGTCATTATCTCTCTCGGATTACTACGAAGGCTCCGTTACCATATCAGATATTCAGGTTCTTAAAACCATAGCATTTTTTTCGCTTTCTGACTTAGGTAATCTCCATTTAGTATCGAAGTAAAAAGCAAGCGTTGATTGTCGGATATGCTTTTCGTCCTTTCATGCTTATGCAAGCGGATTGAGTGTAAAGTTTTGCCTAATGCATTCATTTTCACTACATAGGTACACTCAACATAACGTATATAGATATCTTTCGTTATGACCACCACAAATGTTCCTCGGACTGGCATTCAATCAGTTTAGATTTTATCCTCATATCAACTTTAGGTCTCGCCATTCAGCTGTGGAATGATATCTATCCAACTTATGACTTTAATAACGTGCTATTGTCCTCTTTGGATTTCTCCTCTAAGTTAGTTATTGACCCTAGATATTAAAACTACTATTCTACCATTTTGCTAAAATGGATTTACTTCGTACCTTATGGACGCACATATAATATGATTATGAATATGTCCACGATCAATGTGAGTAGTAAGAATATATTCATAGTTATCTTTTAGTAATTTATTACATAATTCTTTTCCAATTTTGTGTGCAAGTTCAGGACTAACTTCATCAGGAAGAAAAGATTGAATTAAATGTCTTGCAAGAACAGTTCTTTTGTTCCTGCATCATTTCGTGTCCTTAAAAACTGAGTGTGAGCAGTTGATTCGTGGCATTTATGAGTGCTGATTAAAAGCTGCTCGTCTGTTTTATCTCCATTTACAATGTACTCGATAGCAAGATTAAGGGTCGATTTTATTGGGTGTATTTTTGTAATAGCCATAAAAACTAATCACCTCCGGAAGTCCTGTTAAGCAGCAGTGAATGAATTTGCCATAGCTCTTTTGAGAAATGTTCAATCGCATTTTTTATATCATCGATGTCCTCTTTGTAGATTACACCGGTCGAATTTACTCGCTTGGCAATCTGATTGATGTTGTTTGTACTATTGGAAAGTAAACCTTGTAAATCTCGGAAAGGTTCTAAATCTACTTGATAAATCTCCTTTTCCAAACCACATTTGCGTATAAAATGGCTCATATTTCTGCACTTAGCAAGTTTTCTTTTCTCCTCAAAAAGAGCCTTTTCTTCTTTTGTTAGTTTAATTTCAAGTCTTTCATTTCGTATTCTATTTGCCATAAATAGTTCCTCCTTTAGATGTATTTCGGGGTCTTAGGGTTCTCCCTAACAAGCTAAAAATTGATAAAAAAAGAAGCAGTTCCCGAAGGTCTGCTTCATCAATTTTGTCCGTACACTTACTGTGCTTGCTACAAAAGAATGATTTGGATAGCAAGCATTAAGCATCAATTTAATTCTTTTAAGACAGTATAGCACAAAAATGAAAATTTAGTTAATTGATTTGAAAATTTACGAAACTTTCTGAGGTGGCTAACTTACTATTGTAATTTGTGTTTTAAACACTATTATTTCTTATGAAATAAAGTATTCTGTTTATTTATACAATATTTTGTATATTTTCAAAATGAAAAGATAATAAATATCTGTTTTTGAAAATTGTTTTTATACAAAAATGCATAAACATTTTATAAAACTATATTTCGATAACTTTTCTACCAAACTATTTTGCAACTAAATCAGTATATTTATTCGCAACATATCTTTTTAAATGAAAGATATGGGTATACTATTCATTGTATCCATAAGAATACTCGTTATGTTTTCTTTTTTCTGTATAGAAACTGAATTTTACTTCTACAACAATACTGGTGCATATTTTGTTTCTTTTTTTCAAATATAGGGATATTTAAATAGAAACATAAATCCAATAATTTTTTATCAGATAACGTGCGTGTGTTTAAAGAAAACTTTTCTAATATTTGAGGACACCAACTTAAAATGTTAGCTAAACAAAGCTTATTAATGTATCGTTTTTGAATGAGAATGTACTAAATAATAAAACCGTGCCTTTATAAAAACAGTAACTCTAAACATAAAAATAGATAAATTTAATTGTCTTTTGTTATTACATTGATGTCGTGATGAAACAGGATTTTTATAGTATCCGTTTATTTTCGTTTTTTATTCTTTTATCTTATTTTTACTTTGAGATAATAGTAAAAAAACAATAGGAGGACTAACTATGAAATACGGGTATATTCGTGTGTCGACAAAGGAACAAAACATTGATCGTCAGTTAACAGCTATGTACAAAGAAGGGATTGCAAAAAAACAGATTTATATTGATAAAATGTCAGGGAGAGATTTCAATCGAGTAGCTTACAAACGTATGATAAAACGTGTAAAAAAAGGAGATGAAATTGTGATTAAATCGATTGATCGTTTAGGAAGAAATTATGATGAGATTCTTGAACAGTGGCGCTATTTAGTGAGAGAAAAAGAGGTAGATATTCGGGTTATTGACTTAGAATTATTAAATACGAAATCATCTTTTGATAATAATATAACAGGTCGATTCATTTCTGATTTAGTACTACAAATATTATCTTATATTGCTCAAGTAGAACGTGAAAATATGCTTCAAAGGCAAAAAGAGGGAATTATAGAAGCAAAGAAAAAAGGTGTTCAATTTGGGCGACCAAAAAAAGAGTTGCCAGCTAATTTTGAAGATGTTTATCAACAGTGGAATTTAAATAAATTAAATACTCGAGAGGCAGCTCAACTTTTAGGAGTGGCTAAAACAACGTGTTATAACTGGTTAATACTTAGAAAAAATCAAAAAAGTTGTACAAAATACTAGGACTTTTGGAACGCACTAAACAAACCAATTTCAAAATGATAAATTGGTTGTTTTTTGATGCATAATGGCTCTAAAAGTCCTATATTCATTGGAAAAATCACAATCTTAATTCAAGCTTCTTTTATTTTAACATATTTGTACATAAAGTCCTGATATTTGGACAAGTATAAAATATCCGAAAATAAAAGGTGAAAGAAAGGAGAATGAGAGTAGTGATTCATCTGTCATTTTTATTGTTTCATATCACAATCAAGAAAAGCTGTCAATAATGTGGATAGGGATATTTAAATAACTACCCGTATTCATGAATGATTAAGATAAGAAAGGAAAATACAATGTTTTTCAAACGACAACAAAGATATTCGATTCGTAAGTATAAAGTGGGTGTCTTTTCGGTGTTTTTGGGTTCATTTATTTTAAGTGTTCCACTTGCTTTTTCAAATAGTCAAGCAAATGCTTTTGAACCTTCAAAAACTGAACATGGAAATGCTCCATCTGTTGTAGATGACAATGAAATATTAAATAAAGTAGTATTATCAGAGGAAAAGGAGATTATCCAAGATCCAGAACAGATTGCTGTAGCTGATATTACCAATTTAAGTGCTAATGATAAAGAGCGTGTTTTAAAACGTGTTTTAAAAGCGAATCCGCAACTGAGAGCGGAGATGGTAACAGTAGGTAGTGATGGTACAGTATCTGTAACGTATAAAGATAAAGTTTATGTTATTGACAAAACTGTAACGGTTCGTTTAGCAGAAAAGTTACCTGAGGGTGCGAGTTTTCGAGACGGTGGGTTTATCATAAATCCTAATGGTGAACCTTCAAATTCCGAATATGAATGGACTCGTGGAGAAGGTAATGTCGCACATAATTCTGTTGACACAAAATTTGAATTATTAAAAGGCGGTAGAGAAATTAAAGTTACTGTACAATTTAATCCACATGAAGATGCATGGGCGAATCCTTTATATTATCTGACTATTCCTGAAAAAGTAGAACGCATTATAGGAATTGATACACTGACTTCAGAACCTCTAACAGGAGGTCGATATAAAGAGACAGCACAAGGTTATGCTGGAGATAACCCTGTTTCAGAGTGGATATCAGAGAATAGGACTGGTAGCGATTTCAGAAGTTATTCGAGCAAAAATGGTGGTCAAGGATATTATAAAGATAATTTGGATCGTCGTTGGTATGATTTAATTGGATGGCAGATGGGCAAGTATACATCTGATGCAGAACGTAGAATGGGGGAAGATATTAAAAAAGAGACTGCTGGTATTTTGGTGTTTAGAGGAGGAGTAGGAAAATTTAAACATGTTTTTGAATATAGAGCTATATTAAAAGAACCTATTAGAGATATCTCAGAACTACCAATGATGATTGGTTTTAAGAGTTATCAAAATTCTCAAAACTTTGCACGTGCCTATATGCGTATTCCTGTTCCACTTGAAGTAAATGGACAATCAGGAACAGTTTGGTCAGATGAACCTCTTACAAAACCGATAGTAATTGGGCATACAGAAGGGTATCCAACGTCAGCAAGATTGATAACAAATAGCCAAGATACGATTGATGAAGTTACAAATCCAGCTTTAGGAGATACAATAAATACAAAATTAAAAGAAAAAGATGTTGTTTTAGATGCTGGTAGTGTTATTTTGGGAAGAGATAATACACATACTTCTGGTTATACTGTGCGTGTTCGTGTAGATAAGAATGGAAAAACTCCAGCAGTTAGTTCACCTATAAGAATTAGTGCTGTACATGCAACGGATACAACCATTACGAAACAATCTGGTCAACCTACTGCAGAAAATGATATTTATGGAGCTGTTCAAGCTACTTATCAAAGAGGTGGAAGTGATGTTGATTGGAGTAAAGTAACCAAAGAGATTATTGAAGTGAGAACACCGACAGGAGAACTTGTTGATAAAAATAATCTGTCAGAGTTACCTGAGGCACAAAATAATAAAGTTAAAGTACGTTTGACATTGCCGTCTGGTCATCAAAAAGTAGTCACTGTAACAGTGAACTATCCACAAAAAGTGACTGCAACAGAATTTAGCAACTATTATGTATGGGCAGATACAGTAACAAACAATGACTTCACAACAGGGAATATTCAAGGTGTAGATGGTACTGTTATAACGGAAGCGCATTTGACAAATGGCGGCGGTGATGTAAGCAGAGTACAAACGTATGCTCAAGGAGATACAGTAACATCTGTCTTTTCACAGGATAATCGTCAAGTAACGTTCAAAAAAGGGAGTCTTGTTAGAGGTGTGGAAAGTACACAAGGAATGTCACAGTATACACTTCGTGCTGTAGCTGGAACGAGAGATTCAAATAGAGCAGCAATTTCAGATCGTTTCAAAATTGCGGCTTTAGTAGTGACAAATCCGACAACACCTATTGATAAAACAGAAGGTGAGCAAGTTACAGCTGAAGAGATTAAGAATAAAGTGTTTGAAACATATAAAGGGAAGTTAATGGAAGTAGACGGAAAGGTTGCTTTTGATGTTAAACAAGAAAGCATTAAAGCTGTCATTGTAAATTCAGATGATGTGGATACTGCGATGGAAACGACTGCTTTACCAACTTCTGGTAAAAATAATAAAGTGTATGTGAAACTTACAACACCAAGTGGTCAGGATAAGATTGTAACAGTAATCGTTAATTATCCAGAGCCAGTAGATACAGATGGAGATGGTTTCCCAGACGTTGAAGAAAAAGAAAAAGGAAGCAATCCAAACGATGCGACTTCTACACCAAACACAGTAGATACA
This sequence comes from Carnobacteriaceae bacterium zg-84, assembly GCA_013874835.1. Taxonomy (NCBI): domain Bacteria; kingdom Bacillati; phylum Bacillota; class Bacilli; order Lactobacillales; family Carnobacteriaceae; species Carnobacteriaceae bacterium zg-84. The sequence goes on from CP059430.1 coordinate 451,852, forward strand.
GATGGAGATGGTTTCCCAGACGTTGAAGAAAAAGAAAAAGGAAGCAATCCAAACGATGCGACTTCTACACCAAACACAGTAGATACAGATGGAGATGGTTTCCCAGACGTTGAAGAAAAAAAAAGGAAGCAATCCAAACGATGCGACTTCTACACCAAACACAGTAGATACAGATGGAGATGGTTTCCCAGACGTTGAAGAAAAAGAAAAAGGAAGCAATCCAAACGATGCGACTTCTACACCAAACACAGTAGATACAGATGGAGATGGTTTCCCAGACGTTGAAGAAAAAGAAAAAGGAAGCAATCCAAACGATGCGACTTCTACACCAAACACAGTAGATACAGATGGAGATGGTTTCCCAGACGTTGAAGAAAAGAAAAAGGAAGCAATCCAAACGATGCGACTTCTACACCAAACACAGTAGATACAGATGGAGATGGTTTCCCAGACGTTGAAGAAAAAGAAAAAGGAAGCAATCCAAACGATGCGACTTCTACACCAAACACAGTAGATACAGATGGAGATGGTTTCCCAGACGTTGAAGAAAAAGAAAAAGGAAGCAATCCAAACGATGCGACTTCTACACCAAACACAGTAGATACAGATGGAGATGGTTTCCCAGACGTTGAAGAAAAAGAAAAAGGAAGCAATCCAAACGATGCGACTTCTACACCAAACACAGTAGATACAGATGGAGATGGTTTCCCAGACGTTGAAGAAAAAGAAAAAGGAAGCAATCCAAACGATGCGACTTCTACACCAAACACAGTAGATACAGATGGAGATGGTTTCCCAGACGTTGAAGAAAAAGAAAAAGGAAGCAATCCAAACGATGCGACTTCTACACCAAACACAGTAGATACAGATGGAGATGGTTTCCCAGACGTTGAAGAAAAAGAAAAAGGAAGCAATCCAAACGATGCGACTTCTACACCAAACACAGTAGATACAGATGGAGATGGTTTCCCAGACGTTGAAGAAAAGAAAAGGAAGCAATCCAAACGATGCGACTTCTACACAAACACAGTAGATACAGATGGAGATGGTTTCCCAGACGTTGAAGAAAAAGAAAAGGAAGCAATCCAAACGATGCGACTTCTACACCAAACACAGTAGATACAGATGGAGATGGTTTCCCAGACGTTGAAGAAAAAGAAAAAGGAAGCAATCCAAACGATGCGACTTCTACACCACCAAACACAGTAGATACAGATGGAGATGGTTTCCCAGACGTTGAAGAAAAAGAAAAAGGAAGCAATCCAACGATGCGACTTCTACACCAAACACAGTAGATACAGATGGAGATGGTTTCCCAGACGTTGAAGAAAAAGAAAAAGGAAGCAATCCAAACGATGCGACTTCTACACCAAACACAGTAGATACAGATGAGATGGTTTCCCAGACGTTGAAGAAAAAGAAAAAGGAAGCAATCCAAACGATGCGACTTCTACACCAAACACAGTAGATACAGATGGAGATGGTTTCCCAGACGTTGAAGAAAAAGAAAAAGGAAGCAATCCAAACGATGCGACTTCTACACCAAACACAGTAGATACAGATGGAGATGGTTTCCCAGACGTTGAAGAAAAAGAAAAAGGAAGCAATCCAAACGATGCGACTTCTACACCAAACACAGTAGATACAGATGGAGATGGTTTCCCAGACGTGAAGAAAAAGAAAAAGGAAGCAATCCAAACGATGCGACTTCTACACCAAACACAGTAGATACAGATGGAGAGGTTTCCCAGACGTTGAAGAAAAAGAAAAAGGAAGCAATCCAAACGATGCGACTTCTACACCAAACACAGTAGATACAGATGGAGATGGTTTCCCAGACGTTGAAGAAAAAGAAAAAGGAAGCAATCCAAACGATGCGACTTCTACACCAAACACAGTAGATACAGATGGAGATGGTTTCCCAGACGTTGAAGAAAAAGAAAAAGGAAGCAATCCAAACGATGCGACTTCTACACAAACACAGTAGATACAGATGGAGATGGTTTCCCAGACGTTGAAGAAAAAGAAAAAGGAAGCAATCCAAACGATGCGACTTCTACACCAAACACAGTAGATACAGATGGAGATGGTTTCCCAGACGTTGAAGAAAAAGAAAAAGGAAGCAATCCAAACGATGCGACTTCTACACAAACACAGTAGATACAGATGGAGATGGTTTCCCAGACGTTGAAGAAAAAGAAAAGGAAGCAATCCAAACGATGCGACTTCTACACCAACACAGTAGATACAGATGGAGATGGTTTCCCAGACGTTGAAGAAAAAGAAAAAGGAAGCAATCCAAACGATGCGACTTCTACACCAAACACAGTAGATACAGATGGAGATGGTTTCCCAGACGTTGAAGAAAAAGAAAAAGGAAGCAATCCAAACGATGCGACTTCTACACCAAACAGTAGATACAGATGGAGATGGTTTCCCAGACGTTGAAGAAAAAGAAAAAGGAAGCAATCCAAACGATGCGACTTCTACACAAACACAGTAGATACAGATGGAGATGGTTTCCCAGACGTTGAAGAAAAGAAAAAGGAAGCAATCCAAACGATGCGACTTCTACACCAAAACACAGTAGATACAGATGGAGATGGTTTCCCAGACGTTGAAGAAAAAGAAAAAGGAAGCAATCCAAACGATGCGACTTCTACACCAAACACAGTAGATACAGATGGAGATGGTTTCCCAGACGTTGAAGAAAAGAAAAAGGAAGCAATCCAAACGATGCGACTTCTACACCAAACACAGTAGATACAGATGGAGATGGTTTCCCAGACGTTGAAGAAAAAGAAAAAGGAAGCAATCCAAACGATGCGACTTCTACACCAAAACAGTAGATACAGATGGAGATGGTTTCCCAGACGTTGAAGAAAAAGAAAAAGGAAGCAATCCAAACGATGCGACTTCTACACCAAACAGTAGATACAGATGGAGATGGTTTCCCAGACGTTGAAGAAAAGAAAAAGGAAGCAATCCAAACGATGCGACTTCTACACCAAACACAGTAGATACAGATGGAGATGGTTTCCCAGACGTTGAAGAAAAGAAAAAGGAAGCAATCCAAACGATGCGACTTCTACACCAAACACAGTAGATACAGATGGAGATGGTTTCCCAGACGTTGAAGAAAAAGAAAAAGGAAGCAATCCAAACGATGCGACTTCTACACCAAACACAGTAGATACAGATGGAGATGGTTTCCCAGACGTTGAAGAAAAAGAAAAAGGAAGCAATCCAAACGATGCGACTTCTACACCAAACACAGTAGATACAGATGGAGATGGTTTCCCAGACGTTGAAGAAAAAGAAAAAGGAAGCAATCCAAACGATGCGACTTCTACACCAACACAGTAGATACAGATGGAGATGGTTTCCCAGACGTTGAAGAAAAAGAAAAAGGAAGCAATCCAAACGATGCGACTTCTACACCAAACACAGTAGATACAGATGGAGATGGTTTCCCAGACGTTGAAGAAAAAGAAAAAGGAAGCAATCCAAACGATGCGACTTCTACACCAAACACAGTAGATACAGATGGAGATGGTTTCCCAGACGTGAAGAAAAAGAAAAAGGAAGCAATCCAAACGATGCGACTTCTACACCAAACACAGTAGATACAGATGGAGATGGTTTCCCAGACGTTGAAGAAAAAGAAAAAGGAAGCAATCCAAACGATGCGACTTCTACACCAAACACAGTAGATACAGATGGAGATGGTTTCCCAGACGTTGAAGAAAAAGAAAAAGGAAGCATCCAAACGATGCGACTTCTACACCAAACACAGTAGATACAGATGGAGATGGTTTCCCAGACGTTGAAGAAAAAGAAAAAGGAAGCAATCCAAACGATGCGACTTCTACACCAAACACAGTAGATACAGATGGAGATGGTTTCCCAGACGTTGAAGAAAAGAAAAAGGAAGCAATCCAAACGATGCGACTTCTACACCAAACACAGTAGATACAGATGGAGATGGTTTCCCAGACGTTGAAGAAAAAGAAAAAGGAAGCAATCCAAACGATGCGACTTCTACACCAAACACAGTAGATACAGATGGAGATGGTTTCCCAGACGTTGAAGAAAAAGAAAAAGGAAGCAATCCAAACGATGCGACTTCTACACCAAACACAGTAGATACAGATGGAGATGGTTTCCCAGACGTTGAAGAAAAAGAAAAAGGAAGCAATCCAAACGATGCGACTTCTACACCAAACACAGTAGATACAGATGGAGATGGTTTCCCAGACGTTGAAGAAAAAGAAAAAGGAAGCAATCCAAACGATGCGACTTCTACACCAAACACAGTAGATACAGATGGAGATGGTTTCCCAGACGTTGAAGAAAAAGAAAAAGGAAGCAATCCAAACGATGCGACTTCTACACCAAACACAGTAGATACAGATGGAGATGGTTCCCAGACGTTGAAGAAAAAGAAAAAGGAAGCAATCCAAACGATGCGACTTCTACACCAAACACAGTAGATACAGATGGAGATGGTTTCCCAGACGTTGAAGAAAAAGAAAAAGGAAGCAATCCAAACGATGCGACTTCTACACCAAACACAGTAGATACAGATGGAGATGGTTTCCCAGACGTTGAAGAAAAAGAAAAGGAAGCAATCCAAACGATGCGACTTCTACACCAAACACAGTAGATACAGATGGAGATGGTTTCCCAGACGTTGAAGAAAAAGAAAAGGAAGCAATCCAAACGATGCGACTTCTACACCAAACACAGTAGATACAGATGGAGATGGTTTCCCAGACGTTGAAGAAAAAGAAAAAGGAAGCAATCCAAACGATGCGACTTCTACACCAAACACAGTAGATACAGATGGAGATGGTTTCCCAGACGTTGAAGAAAAAGAAAAAGGAAGCAATCCAAACGATGCGACTTCTACACCAAACACAGTAGATACAGATGGAGATGGTTTCCCAGACGTTGAAGAAAAAGAAAAGGAAGCAATCCAAACGATGCGACTTCTACACCAAACACAGTAGATACAGATGGAGATGGTTTCCCAGACGTTGAAGAAAAAGAAAAAGGAAGCAATCCAAACGATGCGACTTCTACACCAAACACAGTAGATACAGATGGAGATGGTTTCCCAGACGTTGAAGAAAAAGAAAAAGGAAGCAATCCAAACGATGCGACTTCTACACCAAACACAGTAGATACAGATGGAGATGGTTTCCCAGACGTTGAAGAAAAAGAAAAAGGAAGCAATCCAAACGATGCGACTTCTACACCAAACACAGTAGATACAGATGGAGATGGTTTCCCAGACGTTGAAGAAAAAGAAAAAGGAAGCAATCCAAACGATGCGACTTCTACACCAAACACAGTAGATACAGATGGAGATGGTTTCCCAGACGTTGAAGAAAAAAAAAGGAAGCAATCCAAACGATGCGACTTCTACACCAAACACAGTAGATACAGATGGAGATGGTTTCCCAGACGTTGAAGAAAAGAAAAAGGAAGCAATCCAAACGATGCGACTTCTACACCAACACAGTAGATACAGATGGAGATGGTTTCCCAGACGTTGAAGAAAAAGAAAAGGAAGCAATCCAAACGATGCGACTTCTACACCAAACACAGTAGATACAGATGGAGATGGTTTCCAGACGTTAAAAAGAAAAAGGAAGCAATCCAAACGATGCGACTTCTACACCAAACACAGTAGATACAGATGGAGATGGTTTCCCAGACGTTGAAGAAAAAGAAAAAGGAAGCAATCCAAACGATGCGACTTCTACACCAAACACAGTAGATACAGATGGAGATGGTTTCCCAGACGTTGAAGAAAAAGAAAAAGGAAGCAATCCAAACGATGCGACTTCTACACCAAACACAGTAGATACAGATGGAGATGGTTTCCCAGACGTTGAAGAAAAAGAAAAAGGAAGCAATCCAAACGATGCGACTTCTACACCAAACACAGTAGATACAGATGGAGATGGTTTCCCAGACGTTGAAGAAAAAGAAAAAGGAAGCAATCCAAACGATGCGACTTCTACACCAAACACAGTAGATACAGATGGAGATGGTTTCCCAGACGTTGAAGAAAAGAAAAAGGAAGCAATCCAAACGATGCGACTTCTACACCAAACACAGTAGATACAGATGGAGATGGTTTCCCAGACGTTGAAGAAAAAGAAAAAGGAAGCAATCCAAACGATGCGACTTCTACACCAAACACAGTAGATACAGATGGAGATGGTTTCCCAGACGTTGAAGAAAAAGAAAAAGGAAGCAATCCAAACGATGCGACTTCTACACCAAACACAGTAGATACAGATGGAGATGGTTTCCCAGACGTTGAAGAAAAAGAAAAAGGAAGCAATCCAAACGATGCGACTTCTACACCAAACACAGTAGATACAGATGGAGATGGTTTCCCAGACGTTGAAGAAAAAGAAAAAGGAAGCAATCCAAACGATGCGACTTCTACACCAAACACAGTAGATACAGATGGAGATGGTTTCCCAGACGTTGAAGAAAAAGAAAAAGGAAGCAATCCAAACGATGCGACTTCTACACCAAACACAGTAGATACAGATGGAGATGGTTTCCCAGACGTTAAGAAAAAGGAAGCAATCCAAACGATGCGACTTCTACACCAAACACAGTAGATACAGATGGAGATGGTTTCCCAGACGTTGAAGAAAAAGAAAAAGGAAGCAATCCAAACGATGCGACTTCTACACCAAACACAGTAGATACAGATGGAGATGGTTTCCCAGACGTTGAAGAAAAAGAAAAAGGAAGCAATCCAAACGATGCGACTTCTACACCAAACACAGTAGATACAGATGGAGATGGTTTCCCAGACGTTGAAGAAAAAGAAAAAGGAAGCAATCCAAACGATGCGACTTCTACACCAAACACAGTAGATACAGATGGAGATGGTTTCCCAGACGTTGAAGAAAAAGAAAAAGGAAGCAATCCAAACGATGCGACTTCTACACCAAACACAGTAGATACAGATGGAGATGGTTTCCCAGACGTTGAAGAAAAAGAAAAAGGAAGCAATCCAAACGATGCGACTTCTACACCAAACACAGTAGATACAGATGGAGATGGTTTCCCAGACGTTGAAGAAAAAGAAAAAGGAAGCAATCCAAACGATGCGACTTCTACACCAAACACAGTAGATACAGATGGAGATGGTTTCCCAGACGTTGAAGAAAAAGAAAAAGGAAGCAATCCAAACGATGCGACTTCTACACCAAACACAGTAGATACAGATGGAGATGGTTTCCCAGACGTTGAAGAAAAAGAAAAAGGAAGCAATCCAAACGATGCGACTTCTACACCAAACAGCAAGCCACATAAAGGACATCATGAAATAGGCGTAGGATTGGTGACACCAGATAAACCAGTTCTAAATCTTGATGAAGATTCTGATCATGATGGTTTCACAAACCGTGAGGAGTTAGAGAATGGTACAGATCCGTTTGATAAAGATAGTCATCCAAAACGTTATAAACAAAGTGGTAATATAGGTGTTGGTTCAAAAGATAAATCGGAAAATGTTAATGTTCCAAATGAACTGGAAGATACAGTATCTAAATCTGAAAACCAATTACCACACACAGGAGAAGCGACAAATCATCTGGGATTATTTGTTGGATTTATAACACTTGGATTATCTGGTTTATTAAGTAAATATAAAAAAGATGAAGAATAGCATGGATAGTATGAAAGAGCCTGGAACAAGTATACTTTATCATAGTAGAGTATTTACTTGTAAAAGATGTGGTAAAGAAATTAAAACCATTGAAGGAACGTTAGATAGACGCACAGTATTTTGTAGTTCGGTATGTCGCAGACGTTATTGGAGACATTCCCAGAGGGTTAAAACACAACAGTAATTAGATATTGTCATGTGGTCTAGGCACATGAGGAGAGAAGATTGCGATCTTCTCTCTTTTTAAAATAATCGTTTTGTTTAAATTAGGATGAAGACAACCATAATATAGACATCTGTTTATTGAATACTGTATAAAGTAAATTGTGATGGAGTACCTAAGCAGAAAACAGGAGAGAAGATTAAGTATGAAAAATAGAAAGAAACAATATAATTGGTATACTTTGAAACAGCAATTTTCTATTCGAAAATTGTGTATAGGAACGGTTAGTTTTGCTATAGGAATAATGTTCTGTTTTGGAATAAGTGAGGCAAAAGCTAAGGAAATTCAATATACTTCCAAACAGCAGATGAACAGTGTGGTAAATGAATCGTCTGTATCCGTCTTAGACAAAATAAAAGAAGATATGTCTACTCTTACGGATAAGGATGATTCAGAAAGTACGGTAGAAAAATCAACAGTAGGGGAAAAGAGTATATCTAGTGATGAAACAGAAGATATTAATAAATTAGACAAAATAAGTAAAGAAACTACTTTGATTGTCTTGAAAGCAAAGGCAGATGAAAAGGAAGAATTTTCTATTTCTGGGGAGAAAGATAAAATTCAATTAGTTGAAGAAAAAATAGACAATTCAAAAAATATCTCGGTAACGAGTGACCGTACAGTTAATACAGGATTTAGAAGTTCTAATATTCTTGATGCAAAAAAAGAAGCATTGACAAATGAATATGCTTTAAATATTTCTCGAGGAGTTATTACGTTGGAGGGGGAAATTGTTGATCGTACTTTATATCAACAACCACCATTAGATCCAGATATGGACGATGATAAAGATGGTTTAATCAATAAAGAAGAAATTTATATCTATACTCTGAACGATAAGAAGTACTATGGATACAATAGTCACCCAAAATTAGCAGATACAGACGGTGATGGTTGGCTAGATGGAGATGAAGTAAATAATAAGCACACGAATCCACGAAAATGGGAGACGATCTCTCCTAGAGAAACAGTGTTATTTATGGAATTGGTGTATCGAGATGATGATTATATCAAAAAAGTATTAGATCCAACTCTTTACTCAGTAGACCGTTATAAGGATCGATTAGAATATGATATCATGCATAAGGAACTTGCACCATTTTGGTATGTGAAAGAAACGTATCATGAGTCAAATGGATTTGATGCAGTGCTTTTTGAAACGAGATTTGATGCAAAAAAATACGGTTCTGTTCCAGATTCGTATATTGATAATTCGCATATTCAGGTACTTGCAATTAGAGGAACAGCAGGTTTTAAAGATGTCCAAAATGATGCGAGTATTCTGTTTAAAACAAATCCTAGTCAAGCAGATTCTGTTGTTAAACTGTTAGAAAGATTAAACCGTGAGAAAAAAGTGAATAATCTTTATATTACTGGTCATTCTTTAGGAGGTTATCTAACACAACGTGCTATGATTGAAGCATACGATAGAAAATATTCATGGATTAGAAAAGGATATACCTTTAATGCGCCGAAAATTGCAGGAAATCTATTTAATCGATATTTAAATCAGTTAGCAGAAAAAGGAGATAAGCTGGCAAAAGACGGAGTGGTCACGCATTATAAGGTGTCTAATGACGGCGTTATTTCTTTAGTTGGCAATTTTAAACATGCTATTAATGTTGGTAAAACCCAAGAAGGACATGGGTCAAGAAGTTATTTTGAAGAGCGAATTTCTAAAGAATTTAGTGGTTTTGTGAATGGGAATAAAGGTAGTTTGTCGGGAACGGGGTATCAAGATGAGTGGTTATATCATTTGAAATTCACCACAAAAGATGATGATTCAGTACGGTATCGTCCAATGGTGAAAGATGAAAGGATTGTGTTACCAGTAAATGCTTTAATGCCATTTAGTTTGCCAAATTCAGAGAATATGTTGAAGAATAGGGATGAGTTACCTAAGTCCGAGACATATTTATATTGGGATTTACAACATTTGCCAGATACGAGGACAGTAGGTAAGAAAATAGTAACATTGATTGTGGAATATCCAGACCGTTCAAAAGCATTCATTGAGGTAGCTGTGATGATTGTGGATTCTACGAATCCAACAGATGTAAGTCATCCAAACGATGCGACTTCTACACCAAACACAGTAGATACAGATGGAGATGGTTTCCCAGACGTTGAAGAAAAAGAAAAAGGAAGCAATCCAAACGATGCGACTTCTACACCAAACACAGTAGATACAGATGGAGATGGTTTCCCAGACGTTGAAGAAAAAGAAAAAGGAAGCAATCCAAACGATGCGACTTCTACACCAAACACAGTAGATACAGATGGAGATGGTTTCCCAGACGTTGAAGAAAAAGAAAAGGAAGCAATCCAAACGATGCGACTTCTACACCAAACACAGTAGATACAGATGGAGATGGTTTCCCAGACGTTGAAGAAAAAGAAAAAGGAAGCAATCCAAACGATGCGACTTCTACACCAAACACAGTAGATACAGATGGAGATGGTTTCCCAGACGTTGAAGAAAAAGAAAAAGGAAGCAATCCAAACGATGCGACTTCTACACCAAACACAGTAGATACAGATGGAGATGGTTTCCCAGACGTTGAAGAAAAAGAAAAAGGAAGCAATCCAAACGATGCGACTTCTACACCAAACACAGTAGATACAGATGGAGATGGTTTCCCAGACGTTGAAGAAAAAGAAAAAGGAAGCAATCCAAACGATGCGACTTCTACACCAAACACAGTAGATACAGATGGAGATGGTTTCCCAGACGTTGAAAAAGAAAAAGGAAGCAATCCAAACGATGCGACTTCTACACCAAACACAGTAGATACAGATGGAGATGGTTTCCCAGACGTTGAAGAAAAAGAAAAAGGAAGCAATCCAAACGATGCGACTTCTACACCAAACACAGTAGATACAGATGGAGATGGTTTCCCAGACGTTGAAGAAAAAGAAAAAGGAAGCAATCCTGTAAATCCGAATGCAATAGAGAGGAATGAAGGTACTTCATTGGAGATAAAAGAGAATGTTGAAAATGAACATGATCAAATTCAGCCAGAAACACAAAGAGACTCAATTGGAGAAAATAAACTAAGTGATAATGAAGGTCATGAAGATTTAATAAATAATGTGACATACATAGATGAAAATGTTTCTGAAATAGATAAAAATGATACGTTAAGTAAAGAGATTAAAATGGAAGAAACAAATATATTAGAGTTAAATGAGTGTACAAAAGATTTCGAAAAACTAGATATAACTTCTATTTTAGATATAAATAGTATAAGGTCAGAAAATATTAGTTTAGGGAATAGTGAGGTAGATACAAATTTAGACATTAAATCAGTCAATACAAAGAGAGAGTATTTGTCATATATCGGCAATGGATTGTTTAATAATAAAGTTTTAAAAAATGATAAGTACTTACCGCATACGGGGACTATATTTTCGTCTATTTCAATCATGGGTGTTGTATTATTTGTTATGGGTATAACAATTAGTATATATTCTAAAAAAACAGAAGATTAAAAATAGAATAGTAGTCGAAAATATTATGTTAGGTAAGACGCACATAGTGACTGTATCGTTATTTATGAAAAATGAAAACAAAGTATTTAGCTACCACTAGATTAGAAGTATATTTTTTATGGCTGTATAATTTTTAGGGTTGATGGCATAAGCCACCAACCCTAATTTCATGTAGACAAAAAGGCAATTTTCTCTTAAATTAAAGCCTTTTTATAACACTATTTTGCTTTTGCACTTTATTTTACAACTCGGCAAAAGAAAAAATTAAAGAAGTTGTACAAAATACTAGGACTTTTGGAATTACCAATATTCATGAAAAACAGCAAATAATTAATTATCTATTCTATAAAAACGTATCCAAAAATCCTTATTTCTTAAGAATTATTAAAATCGCAATTATGCTTTCCTAAGTATACCTCACTTGTTCCAAAAATCCTAATTTTTTGAACGGATTTAAAATTAAAATGTGCTAAATGTTAAAAAAAGGAGAAAAATAAATGTTTTATAAGCAAAAAGATCGATTTTCTATTCGGAAATTTAAGGTAGGTGTAGGATCTGTATTTTTAGGTTCTTTTTTGATAATGCCACCGCAAGTATTGGCGAATACACTTGATACTGTTAAATCTGCCCTTGTAACAGAAGTAGTATCAGAGACGAGCGCTGGCTCATTTAAAAAAGAAGTCGTAGAGATGTCTTCAGATGTAAAATTATATGACAGTCAAACTTCAGAAATAAAACCAGTAGTTTCTGAAAAAGTAGAAAAAGAAAAAACAATAACCTTAGAAGACTTTAAAAGAATGACACCAAAAGAAATCAAGGCATGTACTATTGAAGACTTTGAACAATTAAACCTTACAGATGAAATAGTAGCAAGTCTATCACTTGAACAACAAAAATCCTTGAGTTTGTCTAAAAACTTTCAAGACTACAACAGAAAGAACCTATCACTTATTGAAAGAACAAACTTTCGTAATGGAGGACCTATATCTGGATTAATAGGAGGCTATGGATGGAATAGTAAAGAAGGAAATGATGGTAATATAGCGATTAATGCTGCTAAGTTTGAAGTTCTTTCGTTTAATCCTAGTAGCCATACAATTAATGTAAGAGTAGTATTTAATTCACATCATGATAGATGGAAAGAACCATTCTATTACGTGTCAATTCCGAAAGAAGTTACCCGTATTACAAGTATTAATTTCGGTACTGAAAGTAATTTTACTGGATGGGTAGATGGAAATATAATTGGAGATTGGGTAAGAGGAGCAAGAGTTGGTGATGAAAAAGGAGGCACTAGAACTTATACACCTAGAATTGGTAATTCTATAGGTGGTCGAATAGATAGCTTTGATGAGCGTTGGCGAGATGTAATTGGATGGCATGTAAATGATGGAAATCTAAAAGGTGATGTAAAAGATATGTACGATTCTATCAGAGCTAGAACAGGAGCAATTTTTTCATTTGAAGTAGCAGAAGGTAATAAGGAGTACTATCTTTACTATACAGCTACAGTGGACAATAGCGTAAGAAGTATAGACGATCTTGCTTTTGTAGCTGGGATGAAGTCTAAGCAACCAGTATCAAACAATTATGCTCGTGCATGGTTTAAACCTGTTGTAAGAACAACAAATCCACAACCAGATTCATCAAATTCAGCACCAACAGAAAGAACCACTACGGGAACTCCAAAAGATGTAATCATGTGGAAAGATACACCAACAGACAAAGATATTGTAATCACAACACCAACAGGTAATGTCCCTAAAATTTATATAGCTGAAAATGATATTGGTACTAAAAATCATGAACAAGCATTTTACAGTGGAAATACTCGCCTTATTGAAGAGTTGAATAGCGCTAAAGAGTTTGTTTTAAAAGAAGGAAGTGTTTTAACTTCAAGTTCAAAAAATACATTTGATAATTACACTAAAGTTATTAAAATAACTAATGGGAGAATTGAAAGTGGTACAGGACTAGATGTTAGTAAACCATTTAGACTAAGAACTGTTTATGCACCAGAGAATATAACTTTAAATATTGGTAAAGAATCTACTAACAAAGTTGAATTTGAGGAAATGATTTTGGGATATATTAAAGCTCCTACTGATAAATTCGATAAAACAAATGATATTAGCTTTACAGTAGAAGAAATACGAAATTCTCAAGGTGAGTCAGTTGAAACTATTAGTAAAATAAAAGGAAAAGGCAATACTATTAGAATTTTAGCTACAATAAATAATGAGAGTGATGATTTTAACTCTGGTGTATCTAAAACTATAACTGTAACTTTAAATCTATTAGATAAGGAAGCAGCAGTAAGTGCTTTAGCACAACAACAAGAAAAAGCAAATAGAACAATTGATGATAATAACAATCTATCACAAGAAGAAAAAACAAAAGCAAAAGGAAAAATAACAAAAGCAATAGAAGTAGCATCAAGAGTGATTGGAAATGCAACAGATGATAATGCAATAAACAATGCAAAAAATAGTGGACTAGAAGCTATTGAATTAGAAAAAACAAGAGCAGAAGCTATAGGTGCAATAAATACAGCCAAAGACGCAAGAGACACACAACTTGATGCCAACAATGACCTAACACCGGCAGAAAGACAAGCAGCAAAACAAAAAGCACAAGAAGCAGCTGACGCAGCAAAAGGCGAAATCGATAAAGCAACAAACACAGCAGCCATCGAAAGTGCAAAAGAAGCAGGGGAAACAGCCATTTCCTCTTCACCAGTCGTATCAGCCAAAGCAGACGCTAAAAAAGCCATCGATGAGGCAAAAGCCGAGAAAGCAAGAGACATCGACAACTCTAGTCTAAAAGACAAAGAAGCAGCTAAAGCTGAACTAGAAAAAGCAGCAGAAGCAGCGAAGGCAGCCATCGATCAAGCAGACGAAGCAGGACTTGAAAAAGCCAAAGCAGACGGCGTAGCGTCACTAGACTTACCGAAAGCCAAAGCAGAAGCCAAAGAAGCCATCGATACAGCCAAAGACGCAAGAGACACACAACTTGATGCCAACAATGACCTAACACCGGCAGAAAGACAAGCAGCAAAACAAAAAGCACAAGAAGCAGCTGACGCAGCAAAAGGCGAAATCGATAAAGCAACAAACACAGCAGCCATCGAAAGTGCAAAAGAAGCAGGGGAAACAGCCATTTCCTCTTCACCAGTCGTATCAGCCAAAGCAGACGCTAAAAAAGCCATCGATGAGGCAAAAGCCGAGAAAGCAAGAGACATCGACAACTCTAGTCTAAAAGACAAAGAAGCAGCTAAAGCTGAACTAGAAAAAGCAGCAGAAGCAGCGAAGGCAGCCATCGATCAAGCAGACGAAGCAGGACTTGAAAAAGCCAAAGCAGACGGCGTAGCGTCACTAGACTTACCGAAAGCCAAAGCAGAAGCCAAAGAAGCCATCGATACAGCCAAAGACGCAAGAGACACACAACTTGATGCCAACAATGACCTAACACCGGCAGAAAGACAAGCAGCAAAACAAAAAGCACAAGAAGCAGCTGACGCAGCAAAAGGCGAAATCGATAAAGCAACAAACACAGCAGCCATCGAAAGTGCAAAAGAAGCAGGGGAAACAGCCATTTCCTCTTCACCAGTCGTATCAGCCAAAGCAGACGCTAAAAAGCCATCGATGAGGCAAAAGCCGAGAAAGCAAGAGACATCGACAACTCTAGTCTAAAAGACAAAGAAGCAGCTAAAGCTGAACTAGAAAAAGCAGCAGAAGCAGCGAAGGCAGCCATCGATCAAGCAGACGAAGCAGGACTTGAAAAAGCCAAAGCAGACGGCGTAGCGTCACTAGACTTACCGAAAGCCAAAGCAGAAGCCAAAGAAGCCATCGATACAGCCAAAGACGCAAGAGACACACAACTTGATGCCAACAATGACCTAACACCGGCAGAAAGACAAGCAGCAAAACAAAAAGCACAAGAAGCAGCTGACGCAGCAAAAGGCGAAATCGATAAAGCAACAAACACAGCAGCCATCGAAAGTGCAAAAGAAGCAGGGGAAACAGCCATTTCCTCTTCACCAGTCGTATCAGCCAAAGCAGACGCTAAAAAAGCCATCGATGAGGCAAAAGCCGAGAAAGCAAGAGACATCGACAACTCTAGTCTAAAAGACAAAGAAGCAGCTAAAGCTGAACTAGAAAAAGCAGCAGAAGCAGCGAAGGCAGCCATCGATCAAGCAGACGAAGCAGGACTTGAAAAAGCCAAAGCAGACGGCGTAGCGTCACTAGACTTACCGAAAGCCAAAGCAGAAGCCAAAGAAGCCATCGATACAGCCAAAGACGCAAGAGACACACAACTTGATGCCAACAATGACCTAACACCGGCAGAAAGACAAGCAGCAAAACAAAAAGCACAAGAAGCAGCTGACGCAGCAAAAGGCGAAATCGATAAAGCAACAAACACAGCAGCCATCGAAAGTGCAAAAGAAGCAGGGGAAACAGCCATTTCCTCTTCACCAGTCGTATCAGCCAAAGCAGACGCTAAAAAAGCCATCGATGAGGCAAAAGCCGAGAAAGCAAGAGACATCGACAACTCTAGTCTAAAAGACAAAGAAGCAGCTAAAGCTGAACTAGAAAAAGCAGCAGAAGCAGCGAAGGCAGCCATCGATCAAGCAGACGAAGCAGGACTTGAAAAAGCCAAAGCAGACGGCGTAGCGTCACTAGACTTACCGAAAGCCAAAGCAGAAGCCAAAGAAGCCATCGATACAGCCAAAGACGCAAGAGACACACAACTTGATGCCAACAATGACCTAACACCGGCAGAAAGACAAGCAGCAAAACAAAAAGCACAAGAAGCAGCTGACGCAGCAAAAGCGAAATCGATAAAGCAACAAACACAGCAGCCATCGAAAGTGCAAAAGAAGCAGGGGAAACAGCCATTTCCTCTTCACCAGTCGTATCAGCCAAAGCAGACGCTAAAAAAGCCATCGATGAGGCAAAAGCCGAGAAAGCAAGAGACATCGACAACTCTAGTCTAAAAGACAAAGAAGCAGCTAAAGCTGAACTAGAAAAAGCAGCAGAAGCAGCGAAGGCAGCCATCGATCAAGCAGACGAAGCAGGACTTGAAAAAGCCAAAGCAGACGGCGTAGCGTCACTAGACTTACCGAAAGCCAAAGCAGAAGCCAAAGAAGCCATCGATACAGCCAAAGACGCAAGAGACACACAACTTGATGCCAACAATGACCTAACACCGGCAGAAAGACAAGCAGCAAAACAAAAAGCACAAGAAGCAGCTGACGCAGCAAAAGGCGAAATCGATAAAGCAACAAACACAGCAGCCATCGAAAGTGCAAAAGAAGCAGGGGAAACAGCCATTTCCTCTTCACCAGTCGTATCAGCCAAAGCAGACGCTAAAAAAGCCATCGATGAGGCAAAAGCCGAGAAAGCAAGAGACATCGACAACTCTAGTCTAAAAGACAAAGAAGCAGCTAAAGCTGAACTAGAAAAAGCAGCAGAAGCAGCGAAGGCAGCCATCGATCAAGCAGACGAAGCAGGACTTGAAAAAGCCAAAGCAGACGGCGTAGCGTCACTAGACTTACCGAAAGCCAAAGCAGAAGCCAAAGAAGCCATCGATACAGCCAAAGACGCAAGAGACACACAACTTGATGCCAACAATGACCTAACACCGGCAGAAAGACAAGCAGCAAAACAAAAAGCACAAGAAGCAGCTGACGCAGCAAAAGGCGAAATCGATAAAGCAACAAACACAGCAGCCATCGAAAGTGCAAAAGAAGCAGGGGAAACAGCCATTTCCTCTTCACCAGTCGTATCAGCCAAAGCAGACGCTAAAAAAGCCATCGATGAGGCAAAAGCCGAGAAAGCAAGAGACATCGACAACTCTAGTCTAAAAGACAAAGAAGCAGCTAAAGCTGAACTAGAAAAAGCAGCAGAAGCAGCGAAGGCAGCCATCGATCAAGCAGACGAAGCAGGACTTGAAAAAGCCAAAGCAGACGGCGTAGCGTCACTAGACTTACCGAAAGCCAAAGCAGAAGCCAAAGAAGCCATCGATACAGCCAAAGACGCAAGAGACACACAACTTGATGCCAACAATGACCTAACACCGGCAGAAAGACAAGCAGCAAAACAAAAAGCACAAGAAGCAGCTGACGCAGCAAAAGGCGAAATCGATAAAGCAACAAACACAGCAGCCATCGAAAGTGCAAAAGAAGCAGGGGAAACAGCCATTTCCTCTTCACCAGTCGTATCAGCCAAAGCAGACGCTAAAAAAGCCATCGATGAGGCAAAAGCCGAGAAAGCAAGAGACATCGACAACTCTAGTCTAAAAGACAAAGAAGCAGCTAAAGCTGAACTAGAAAAAGCAGCAGAAGCGAAGGCAGCCATCGATCAAGCAGACGAAGCAGGACTTGAAAAAGCCAAAGCAGACGGCGTAGCGTCACTAGACTTACCGAAAGCCAAAGCAGAAGCCAAAGAAGCCATCGATACAGCCAAAGACGCAAGAGACACACAACTTGATGCCAACAATGACCTAACACCGGCAGAAAGACAAGCAGCAAAACAAAAAGCACAAGAAGCAGCTGACGCAGCAAAAGGCGAAATCGATAAAGCAACAAACACAGCAGCCATCGAAAGTGCAAAAGAAGCAGGGGAAACAGCCATTTCCTCTTCACCAGTCGTATCAGCCAAAGCAGACGCTAAAAAAGCCATCGATGAGGCAAAAGCCGAGAAAGCAAGAGACATCGACAACTCTAGTCTAAAAGACAAAGAAGCAGCTAAAGCTGAACTAGAAAAAGCAGCAGAAGCAGCGAAGGCAGCCATCGATCAAGCAGACGAAGCAGGACTTGAAAAAGCCAAAGCAGACGGCGTAGCGTCACTAGACTTACCGAAAGCCAAAGCAGAAGCCAAAGAAGCCATCGATACAGCCAAAGACGCAAGAGACACACAACTTGATGCCAACAATGACCTAACACCGGCAGAAAGACAAGCAGCAAAACAAAAAGCACAAGAAGCAGCTGACGCAGCAAAAGGCGAAATCGATAAAGCAACAAACACAGCAGCCATCGAAAGTGCAAAAGAAGCAGGGGAAACAGCCATTTCCTCTTCACCAGTCGTATCAGCCAAAGCAGACGCTAAAAAAGCCATCGATGAGGCAAAAGCCGAGAAAGCAAGAGACATCGACAACTCTAGTCTAAAAGACAAAGAAGCAGCTAAAGCTGAACTAGAAAAAGCAGCAGAAGCAGCGAAGGCAGCCATCGATCAAGCAGACGAAGCAGGACTTGAAAAAGCCAAAGCAGACGGCGTAGCGTCACTAGACTTACCGAAAGCCAAAGCAGAAGCCAAAGAAGCCATCGATACAGCCAAAGACGCAAGAGACACACAACTTGATGCCAACAATGACCTAACACCGGCAGAAAGACAAGCAGCAAAACAAAAAGCACAAGAAGCAGCTGACGCAGCAAAAGGCGAAATCGATAAAGCAACAAACACAGCAGCCATCGAAAGTGCAAAAGAAGCAGGGGTATCAAAAGTTTCTGTCATATTACCAGCTTATAAAATAAGAGTATCTGACACAGCTAACATTGACCAAACAACAAAAGATAAACTAAAAGAAGAGCTACTACGTTTAAATCCAGGTGTAACGATTATTTTTGGTGACAACAGAGTAACAGTTAATAACTTAGAAATACCATATACAGAGTTAATAGCAAAAGGTAACTACGAAGTTAATGTAGATACTCCTAATTACGATAGACCAAGATTTGAATTAGGCGTAATCTTACCTGATAACAATAAAGTTGGTAAAGATAAACTTAACTTCAATAAATCAATCTCTAATATAGATGTAGATAGTAACAAAGAAGGTACAACTTCATCTAATAAAGATGAATATCAAAACAAAAAACTACCAAAAACAGGAGCAATAGAGCAAAATACAATATTCTATGGAGCTACTGTACTGGGATTAGGTTTAATGATTGCATCATTAAGAAGACGAATTGAAGAAGAAAAGGAATAAATCGAATATAAAATATCAAGTTGATATTGCCATATAAAGTTAATGTAACTAGGAAGTAAAAAACGAGATATTTCATTTCTACTTCTATTAATATCAGTTGTTTTTGGTGAATAAAAAAAGAAGTAATCTTTAGCTAATTATTTTTTGAAACCTATCAGTATATTTATTTAAATAAATTATGTACTTTGTTTATCATAATATCTTAAAATAAAGGAGATAATAATATGAACTCTAAGTTGAAAAGTCATCGAGAATTTTTTTGCAAGAAGTGCGGAAGAAAAGTTGAGACTTTAGAAGGTGTTTTAGATAGGCGTACAGTATTTTGTAGTCATCTTTGTAGGAGACGCTATTGGCGTCATTCTGATAGACGAAGTTCTCAAGACATCAAATGATTTATTATAGAGAGCCGAATTTAGGCAGCCCTTAAGGGTTGCCTTTTTGGCTCTATGTCAAATAGGGTTGATGACTCATAAAAGGTAGTGATGTAACGAATGTTACGTCACTATCTTTTTATTTTGGCTCTTCGTCAAATTGTGTTGGTGGAGAGAAATAGTGAGTATGTTGGTAGTGAATGGCATTAACCATTCACTACCTTTTTCACATTCTTTTTCTGCCACTGAGAATGGTGTTGTATGATTAAAATACGCAATCTAAAATAAGAAAAACGTCTGTAGCCATAGGCAATGCGTTTGATGACTTTAATATGATTGTTGATAGTTTCTGTGATACCGTTTGAATAAGGTGTGGTAAAAGCTTGATAAATACCATTCTGATAGGTTTTAAAAATATCAAATTTCTTTCTAAACCACTCTGGTAATGACGGGTCAATATGATGAATAACCTTCATAAATAAATCAAAATCTCGCTGTCTATAAGCATATCTCAACTCTTGTAGAAACACAAATTACAATAGTAAGTTAGCCACCTCAGGCAAATCATAAGGACATACATAGTTAAATAATTTACGTGGATAACGATTCATCCATTGTTCAACAGCCGTTACTTCGT
The DNA here is from genome assembly GCA_013874835.1 of Carnobacteriaceae bacterium zg-84. Lineage (NCBI taxonomy): Bacteria > Bacillati > Bacillota > Bacilli > Lactobacillales > Carnobacteriaceae > Carnobacteriaceae bacterium zg-84. The sequence continues at coordinate 472,272 of CP059430.1, forward strand.
TAGGAGTAACGGTTGTTGTGCCTTTTGGGAACCATCGTCTAATCAATCGATTTGCATTTTCGTTGCTACCTCGTTCATAAGAAGAGAATGGATGTGCATAATAAATAGGACAAGTGATGGCTTCGTCTAATCTTAAAAATTCAGAACCATTATCAGCTGTTAAAGAGCGGATTAAATAGTCTTGTTGAATAGACGTCAAAGCGATATTCACACTTTGAGCCGTTTTATCAGGAATCAGACGAATAATTTCATAGCGTGTTTTTCTGTCTGTTAATGTCAATAATTGTTGTCCACGTTTCTTGTTTAAAATCACTAAATCTATTTCAAAATGCCCAATTTCTTTTCTCTCGTTAATCTCTTGTGGTCGCTGTTCGATAGAGAGTGCATTAGTCTTTCTTGGTGGTCGTTTTTCATTGGATTTTAGCGGTTTATGTTTTCTAGGATAAAGTAAATGTTTACGCGAAATACCTGTAATCCATCCTTTGTATACCCATGTGTAAATCGTTGTACAAGAGGGCATATCAGGTAGTTGACTAATCATTTCAGGGGAATATTTATCCATGATTTTTTCTCTGATGAGGGCTTCTTTTTCTACCGTCCACGTATCTGTTCTACCTACGGCTAAACGTAAACGGCGATAATCGTTTTGTGCCTTTTGAGCAGAGTATTCTTTAGTGCCACCATGAAAAGATAAATCGATAAGTCCACGTTTGATTTCATTATTGATGGTTTGGTGATTTTTTCCCAATAATCGACCGATTTCTCTATTGCTTTTACCTTCTTTTTTCCATTTTTCGATGAAGTAACGTTCTTTTTCTGTTATATGTTTGCCTTTTGTGTTATAGTATTCTTGCATCTCTTGGTATCCTTTTTTTGTAGTTACTAAAAGTATATCCTATGAGATGCTTTTTTTGTACTACTGGCTAACTTAATTATATAATTTACTACTCTTGTAGAAACTCATATGCTTGTTTTAAAACAGGACTATAGTCTAATAATCTATCAAGGATTTGTGCGTGTGTCAGATATGTTTTAAAGGATTGGTGATAATGATAGTCTGTATCATTTACATCAAAGGCATCTTTTAATAATAATTTCCAGTATTTCTTTAAGTGTTTATAAGCCTTTTCTTCTTTTTTAAAGGTGTTCATTTCTTTTATACGTAGTGTATTTAAATTTCGATGTATATGTTGTATGATATGAAATCTATCTGTGACAATAACGGCATTAGGAAAAACCTTCTGAATAAGTTTGCCATAATTGGCATTCATATCCATAACAAGATAGCGAACGCTATGTCTTGCTTTTTTAGAAAATTGTTTAAAATAAGTGATTAAATGGTCTAATTGGCGACTAGGTAACACATCAATAATACGGTGTGTCAATCCGTCTACACAGATGAAACTCATCTTCCCTAAATGAGATGTCACAGACTTAAATTCGTCGATACATAGTACCTTAGGTAGATAATGAAAAGACGGTTTAACTTGTTTTGTATATTTATCTAAGACACGTTGTACGGTCACATCAGATACAAAGTGGTCTTGGCAGATATGTTTTCTTGAAATATTTTTCGTTAAATCAAGTGCGATAAGTTGTTTTAATTTTTTAGAAATACAACAATGTTTATCGACTAAAGAACACGAAGAAGAACAGGTTTTTAGACACGTTTTACAGCGATAACGGGTTCTTTTAAGAAGTAAAACAGTTTTGATTTGTCTAAACTTTGGTAATAATGTTTTCGTTTGATATGTCCCATGTTTGATGAGTGTTTTAGCATGACAATGTGGGCAGGTGTGGCAAGGCTTTGTCCAAGTGCCTTTAATAAAGTGGTGTGGAATACCATTTATTATTTTTTCTTCTAACCAATGTTCATCAGCTATGAAAGATTTATCTGTTAATGTCAATAATTTTTTTGTATAATAATCCATGAGAAATACCTCCTTGTTTAATTGTGGTGATTTAATCATACAGGTATTTCTCTTTTTTTGTCCACTTTTATATACAAAATCGTGTTGGTGGATTATTCTCACCAACACGATTTATTATAGAGCCTTTATTTTAAGTCACAAAGTGATGTACGACTCACCGAAATGTACACGATACATGTCTCTTCCCCTACGTTGTGCGGGGAAGGAGCTATTCGTACGTCACTTTTGACTTAAACTATTAAGCAACTAGTGAAGTAGATGGTACGGTATACGGTACATATAACTTACACATGAATAAAATACGATTTCTAAAATGTGAAAAGTTACGATACCCATGATTTTGTTTAGAGTCTGCAAAGCTACGCTCAATCGTTTCTTTCCGTCGTTTATATAGTGCTTTCCCAAACGTAGATAATCGACGTTCACGACATCTATCGTATACATCAGCATCTATCGCTCGACGTAGTATCCGTTTATTACTGTTATCGCTTATACGATACTGTTTATATCCTTGTCTATCAATGTTTCTGTAGATATAAATTTCTCCCGTACGTGTATCCATAAAACAATCTCTAGATGAATCATATCGAAAAAACTTATGGTCAGGATGACGATGAAAACGTCTATACCCAATCACAGAAAATATCTTTTTCTCTTCTAAAAATTTTAAAATGTCTTTTTTATAATATTCGCTATCTAACGCGACACAATTCACATTAAAATGAAATGTTTCTATTATATGTGTTAATCGCGACACATACGGTACACTATCATGCACGTTCCCCGGTGTAATAAAGCAGTCTACAATAAAATTGTGTTTACCATCTACACTACGATGGTCTAAGTACATAAATCCTTTTTCTTTATTATCCCGATGGTAATAGCCACTTTCTTTATCAGTCGTACTTTCTTTAATAGTTTTAGAGATGGTTTTATCGGTGTAATGAAACGGCTTTTTTCCAATAGCTTCTCGTTCGGCGTTGATTTCGTTTTCTAAATCTCGTTTACGTTCTTGAACCACTTCAATAACAGCGTTTCTAAATTTATTTTTATTGGCGTTTGCTTTAATGTGTGTGGAATCTGTGAATAATGCTGTGCCGCTAATTAAATGATGTGAGATAGCTTGGTGTACAATAGTGTTGAATATATCTTCAAACACAGACGTCCCTTGAAAACGGCGAATATAATTTTGAGAGAAAGTAGAATAATGTGGGGTAGGTTTAGAGAAAGGGAGGTTTAAAAACCATCTAAACGCTACATCCGTTTCGACACGTTTAATGGTTTCTCGCATGGATTTTATGCCATTCACTACCAACATACTCACTATTTCTCTCCACCAACACGATTTGACGAAGAGCCAAAATTAAATGACTTGATTATAACCTATAGAGAAGTATTGGTTTTCTTATTTTTAAATAATGTTAGGTAATAATAGAGTTGTGACAAAAAAATAAGAAAAAAGAAATCCATTAGGGAAAATAGTATAACCACTAACCAAAACACTAGAGAAAAGCTTTCTATGAAAATAAGACTAGCAGAAGAAATGAGATTTCATCAAAAAGTTGTAAAATTCACAATAAAACATAAAAATAATGAAGAAACAGTTAGAAAATACAAAATAAGTAGATAACAAGTACAAAGATGGGTGAAAAATAGGATGGGGCATTCGAATCGTTAGTGAACAATTCAAAATTGCTATATATTCTCCCTAATCAACATATAGAAAAAAATAGAATTACTTAGCGAATATATCAATATCATAAATATGAAGGATTAGGATAAGTGTACAGAAAATATTTAGATGAGATATAAGCGAAGTTATTATGTAATATGCAAAAAAGTAAAGAAGATAAATAATTACTAAAAAACAAAGAATACAAGCTATCTCAAAAACAAATACAAATCATTAAAAGCAACATATCTAGGATAATTTGTATAAATAGATGTCAAGTATGCCCCACTTTAAGGTATAGGATTCAAGAGTAACTATGAGAGATATTATCAAATAACAGAAATGGATTTATATTGCTGAAAAAGAAATGTATAAATCGTTTCAAAGATGTGCATAATACTACAAATAATGTATATCCTTGTAAAGGAACGCTTTGCTTTTCTCTTTGACTGAATATGTATTGTTTGTAAATGAGAAATATGCCCTTTGAAAAATGTTATTAGATTGCTTTCTTGTCACAAATTTGTGATAATTATAAAACAAAAAACACAAATTACAATAGTAAGTTAGCCACCTCAGGCAAATCATAAGGACATACATAGTTAAATAATTTACGTGGATAACGATTTATCCATTGTTCAACAGCCGTTACTTCGTTAGGAGTAACGGTTGTTGTGCCTTTTGGGAACCATCGTCTAATCAATCGATTTGCATTTTCGTTACTACCTCGTTCATAAGAAGAGAATGGATGTGCATCATAAATAGGACAAGTGATGGCTTCGTCTAATCTTAAAAATTCAGAACCATTATCAGCTGTTAAAGAGCGGATTAAATAGTCTTGTTGAATAGACGTCAAAGCGGTATTCACACTTTGAGCCGTTTTATCAGGAATCAGACGAATGATTTCATAGCGTGTTTTTCTGTCTGTTAATGTCAATAATTGTTGTCCACGTTTCTTGTTTAAAATCACTAAATCTATTTCAAAATGTCCGATTTCTTTTCTCTCGTTAATCTCTTGTGGTCGCTGTTCGATAGAGAGGGCATTAGCCTTTCTTGGTGGTCGTTTTTCAGTTGATGTTATCGGTTTAGTTTTTCTAGGATAAAGTAAATGTTTACGCGAAATACCTGTAATCCATCCTTTGTATACCCATGTGTAAATCGTTGTACAAGAGGGCATACAGGTAGTTGACTAATTATTTCAGGGGAATATTTATCCATGATTTTTTCTCTGATGAGAGCTTCTTTTTCTACCGTCCACGTATCTGTTCTACCTACGGCTAAACGTAAACGACGATAATCGTTTTGTGCCTTTTGTGTTATAGTATTCTTGCATCTCTTGGTATCCTTTTTTTGTTGTTACTAAAAGTATATCCTATGAGATGCTTTTTTTGTACTACTGGCTAACTTAATTATATAATTTACTATAAAACAAAAAAATTAGCACATTGTTGACAAGAGTGCTAAAAGATGTTAAACTATTTTTAGCACTTGAGATTAAAGAGTGCCAGAACAAAGACGTTATGGTAAAGAGGTGAGAATATGCTAACCGAACGTCAATTAAAAATATTGCAGTTAATTATTCGATTGTATGCTGAACAACAAGAACCTGTCGGTTCTAAAACATTATTAAAAGAAGCTGATTTACCGTTTAGTTCTGCAACGATTCGAAATGAAATGATGAAATTGGAAGAATTGGGTTTTTTAGAAAAAACACATTCTTCATCGGGACGTATTCCATCAGTTTTAGGGTATCGTTTTTATGTTGATAATATGTTACCGGCTGTTCAAACAGCCAATATTCAACCACAAGAGTTAACAGATATTCGACAAACATTAAGACATCGGTATCATGAAATTAGTGAAATTGTGGATATATCAGCAAAAATGTTATCTAATTTAACCAATTATACAACTATTGTTTTAGGTCCTGAAACAAGACAAAGTAAGTTGACTGGTTTTAGATTGGTGCCATTAAGTGATACACAAGTAATGGCTATTTTGGTAACGGATAAAGGAATGGTTGAAAATCGTATTTTTAATATTCCGGCAAGCATTATACACGATGACTTAGAAAAAATTGTCCGTATTTTAAATGATGAATTGGTGGGTTTATATTTATCCGAAGTTTATGATAAATTACAATACGATATTCCACAACTCATTCGACAAAATATTTCAGAGCAGTTTGATATTTTACCAATTTTACAAGAATTGATGACTAAAATGGAAACAGATCGCATGTTTATTGCTGGAAAAACCAATTTATTTGATTACATAGATTATGAAAATAGTCGGACAAATTTAAAAAACTTATACAATATGATTGAAAATTCGAGTGATTTGTATCAGTTAATGTCACCGACACATCAAGGTGTGGATATTAAATTTGGTTCAGAGTTAAATCATGAAGCGTTTAAAGATTTAAGTTTTGTGACGACAACTTATGAAACGAACAATGGGAAAGGTGTTATTGCTTTGATTGGGCCGACAAATATGTCGTATGCACGTGTTGTTGGTTTGATGAATGCGTTAAGCGAAGAGTTATCGGGTAGCATCAACCAGTATTTTGATGATTTAGATATATAATATAAGGAAAAGAGGGATAACGTGTCAGAAGAAACACATCAACCTGAAGTAGAAGAAACTGTGGAGCAACCAACGGAATTATCGCAAGAAGTGACGGAAGAGGTTGTGGAAAAGACCGAACAAGAATTGGAAATCGAACGATTACAGCAAGAAAACGATGCGCTGGCAGATAAAGTGTTGCGTGCTCAAGCAGAATTACAAAATGTTCAAAAAAGACAAGCAAAAGAACGTCAAGATTTATTGAAATATCGTTCACAAAAATTAGCAGAAGAATTGTTACCAGTTTTGGATAACTTAGAAAGAGCATTGGCTATTGAAGTGGCTGATGAACAAGGGCAAGCGTTGAAAAAAGGTATTGAAATGGCATATTCAAGTTTTGTGGCTGCATTGCAAGCTGAAAATATTGAAATGGTAGATGCTTTAAATCAAAAATTTGATCCGATGTATCACCAATCTGTGCAAGTCGTTCCTGCTCAAGAAGGTCAAGAAGCAGATACGGTCGTACAAGTGTTTCAACAAGGTTATAAAATGCATGATAGAGTTATTCGTCCTGCAATGGTTGTCGTTTCACAATAGAAACATCACTTTTTGATAAAAGTAATTTAAACAGAAAAGAAAGATAAGAGGTAAAAAATATGACAAAAATTATTGGTATTGACTTAGGAACAACAAACTCAGCAGTAGCTGTATTAGAAGGAAATGAAGCAAAAATTATTCCGAATCCAGAAGGAAACCGTACAACACCTTCTGTTGTCGCATTTAAAAATGGTGAAATTCAAGTTGGTGAAGTAGCAAAACGCCAAGCTGTGACAAATCCAGATACAGTCATTTCTATTAAGAGCAGAATGGGTGAAGCAGGTTACAAAGTAAAAGTAGAAGATAAAGAATATACACCACAAGAAATTTCAGCAATGATTTTACAATACTTAAAAGGATATGCTGAAGATTATTTAGGTGAAAAAGTACAAAAAGCAGTTATTACAGTACCAGCTTACTTCAATGATGCACAACGTCAAGCAACAAAAGATGCAGGTAAAATTGCAGGTTTAGAAGTAGAACGTATTGTGAACGAACCAACAGCAGCAGCATTGGCTTATGGTTTAGATAAAACAGATAAAGATGAAAAAGTACTTGTATTTGACTTAGGTGGCGGTACATTTGACGTTTCTATATTAGAATTAGGGGACGGTGTTTTTGATGTATTAGCAACAGCCGGAGACAATAAATTAGGTGGAGATGACTTCGACCAAAAAATTATTGATTTCTTAGTAGCTGAATTCAAAAAAGACAATGGTATTGATTTGTCACAAGATAAAATGGCTTTACAACGTTTGAAAGATGCTGCTGAAAAAGCGAAAAAAGATTTATCAGGTGTGACATCAACACAAATTAGCTTACCGTTTATTACAGCAGGTGCAGCAGGACCATTACACTTAGAAACAACATTAACACGTGCAAAATTTGATGAATTAACACATGAATTAGTAGAGCGTACAAAAGTTCCAGTACGTCAAGCATTAAAAGACGCTGGTTTATCACAATCAGATATTGATGAAGTTATTTTAGTTGGTGGATCAACACGTATTCCAGCGGTTGTAGAAGCTGTTCGTAAAGAAACAGGTAAAGAACCTAATAAATCTGTAAACCCAGATGAAGTTGTTGCGATGGGTGCTGCTATTCAAGGTGGTGTTATTACAGGAGATGTTAAAGACGTTGTTTTATTAGACGTAACACCTTTATCATTAGGTATTGAAACAATGGGTGGTGTGTTTACAAAACTTATTGATCGTAATACAACAATTCCAACAAGTAAATCACAAGTATTCTCAACAGCAGCAGATAATCAACCAGCAGTAGATATTCACGTGTTACAAGGTGAACGTCCAATGGCTGTGGATAACAAAACATTAGGTCGTTTCCAATTAGCAGATATTCCAGCAGCACCTCGTGGTGTGCCACAAATTGAAGTAACATTTGATATTGACAAAAATGGTATCGTAAGCGTACGTGCAAAAGATCTAGGTACTCAAAAAGAGCAAACAATTACAATCAAATCTTCTTCAGGTTTAACAGACGAAGAAATCGAACGCATGGTAAAAGATGCTGAAGCAAATGCAGAAGCAGATAAAAAACGTAAAGAAGAAGTTGATTTAAGAAACGAAGCTGATCAATTATTATTCAGTGTAGACAAAACATTGAAAGAGTTAGAAGGCAAAGTAGATGCTGAAGAAGTGAAAAAAGCAGAAGTAGCTCGTGATGAATTAAAAGCAGCTGTTGAAGCAAATAACTTAGAGGACATGAAAGTAAAACGTGATGCATTAAATGAAGTTGTTCAAAATTTAACAGTAAAATTATATGAACAAGCGGCAGCAGCACAACAAGCAGCTCAAGCAGATGCAGGTTCTTCTACAAATTCAGATGACAATGTTGTTGATGGCGACTTTGAAGAAGTAAAATAAGAAGTGGAGATGATAAGCAGCTATCCTGAATAGGATAGCTGTATATCCGTATAAATTGCTATAGCCGTTAAAACGTAGTGAGTTACGGATGCAGTATGAAACGGACGATTGCTACTAAAAAGATGTTGTATAAAAAGGACGTGTCATGAAAAAGGTAATGAATGATGATACGTAAAGCGATCGGAGTACTAGTGATCAAAAGCAAGAGAATCTTGCAAGTTTGGAGGAGAAAATGTCAAAGAGAGACTACTACGAAGTTCTTGGTGTGTCAAAAACAGCATCAGATGATGAGATAAAAAAAGCCTATCGTAAATTATCAAAAAAATATCACCCTGACATTAATAAAGAAACAGGTGCAGAAGAAAAATTTAAAGAAATTTCAGAAGCATATGAAATGTTGAGTGATCCGCAAAAACGTGCTGCGTATGATCAATACGGGCATGCAGCCAATGACCCTAATTTTGGTGCTGGTGGTTTTGGCGGTGGTTTTGGTGGTTTCTCTGGTGGCTTTGGTGCCGGTGGTTTTGAAGATATATTTGATACATTCTTTGGTGGCGGTATGGGTGGTTCTCGTGGTAGAACAAGAAATATGGCACGACAAGGGTCGGATTTACAATATCGTATCAATTTGAGCTTTGAAGATGCCATTTTTGGTAAAAAAGAAACGATTAAATATCGTCGTGAGGAAGAATGTCATACATGTCATGGTAGCGGAGCTAAAGAAGGAACAGATCCGGTTACATGTCATAAATGTCATGGTAGTGGTGTTATCAATGTTGAACAAAATTCTATTTTTGGACGTGTAATGACACAAGCTGCGTGTGATGTATGTGGTGGAACAGGAAAAGAAATCAAAGAGAAATGTTCAACATGTCATGGTTCAGGTCGTTCTAATGAAGAGCATACAGTGAATGTGACGATTCCAGCAGGTGTGGAAGATGGGCAACAAATGCGATTGTCTGGACAAGGAGAAGCCGGATATAATGGGGGACCTTATGGTGATTTATACATCATCTTTTCAGTAGCTAAAAGTGACCGATTTGATCGTGACGGTTCAGAAATCTATTTTGAACAACCAATTAGTTTTGTTCAAGCTACTTTAGGTGATGAAGTAGAAGTACCAACTGTTCATGGAAATGTTAAATTAAAAATTCCTGCTGGGACACAAAGTGGCACAACTTTTAGATTAAAAGGAAAAGGAGCTCCAAAACTAAGAAGCTCTATTATGGGCGATCAACATGTGAAAGTACGTGTATTAACACCACGTGATTTAAATGATAAACAAAAAGACTTATTACGTCAGTTTGCACAAGCAGGTGGAGCTGATTTACCAGATGAGGAAGGTAATTTCTTTGATAAGTTATTCCATGGTGGGAAAGATAAGAAGAAAAAATAAATAAGTAGTTTAGTAGTGAATGGCATAGCTGTTCACTGCTTTTTTGTTCTATGTCAAATGGTGTTGGCAGAATTTTAATCTACTAACACGACTTATTATAGAATCAAAAATATGATGAAAGAGTCATTTATCTACAAATAAGGTATATTTTATTGAATAGTATCCAAAGATTTTGACAAAGTATCTGTATTGAGCTAAAGTTAGTACATCAATTAGAAAAGAGGATATGCCCTATGCAAATGTATACAAAAAAATCAAAATTTTTAGAAATAAAAGATATAGATTTTTGAGTTATTGATTGTTCGATAATTCAAAAGTTGAGAAAGGGAAAGAATGAATTATCAAGAACTAAATTTTCAAGAGATAAAAGGATATGTAAAATCATTAGCTATATCTGATTATGCCAAAAAGGAAATTGATAAAAGAGAACCGTCGTCTTCTTTGGATATTGTAGAAAAAAGGTTATTAGAAACAGTCGAAGCGTGCTATTTATTAGATAGTGGTCTGTATATGCCATTTATGGGGCTTACCAATATTGAGCACTTAACACAAAAAATCAAAAAAGGATTATTATTGGAGCCAAATGAGTTGGTTGATTATGCCGATTTTTTGAGAAGTGCAAGATTAATTTCGTCTTTTTTGAATAAGCACGTTGATAGAGTGCCAACTTTATGTCGATATGCGAATGGATTAGGCTCTTTTTGTCATATTGAAGAGGTAATTTATGATAAAATTAGACATAATCAAGTTGATGATGACGCCAGTAGAGAGTTGCGTAAAACAAGGCGAGCATTATTGCTAAATGACGAAGAAATCAGACAGCGATTGAAAAAGTTTTTGAAAGACGCTCGCTATAAAGAAAAAATACAAGAATTTATTGTTGTTGAAAAGGATACTCACTATACCATTCCGATTAAGAGTAGTTTTAAAAATCAAGTGCCGGGTATTGTGATTGACGAATCGTATAAAGGTCTAACAACATTTATCGAACCGAATAGCGTGGTTGGTTTAACACAAGAAAGAGCATTATTAAAAGCAACGGAAATTGCTCAAGTGTATGAAATTTTAGCCGAGTTAACGGAGTTGATTGCACAAGATTTAGATAGTATTTATCAAACAATTGAAATTATTGTTGAGTTTGATGTCATTTTTGCACGAGCAAAATATTCAAAACAGATTGACGGTAAATCGGTTATGGTTAATAAAGAGGAATATATACGCTTTTGCCAAGTTAGACATCCTCTATTAAAACAAGCAGTTCCACTGTCTTTAGAAATTGGGCGCCAACATCGAGCGTTGATGATTACTGGTCCAAACGCGGGAGGAAAAACGGTTGTACTAAAAACAATCGGATTGATTACCGTCATGGTCATGTTTGGCTTACTTGTGCCATGTGAGGACGGTACTCAAATAGCCATTATGGACGATATTTATGTGAATATTGGCGATAATCAAAACTTAGAGAATGCATTAAGTACATTTTCTAGTCACGTGCGTGATTTAGCATTTTATTTGAAAGATGCGAAAAGGCATACATTAGTCTTGCTTGATGAAATTGGGAGTGGTACGGAACCTAATGACGGTGCAGCTTTAGGTATAGCTATTTTGTCGGAGTTTTATCAAAAAGGAAGTTTAATTGTGGCGACAACACATTACGGTGAACTAAAAGAGTTTGCTTTACAACATCCCGATTTTCAAACGGCAGCAATGCTCTTTGAAAAAGACACATTAAAACCAACCTATCAATTACAAATGGGACAGACTGGTAAAAGTCATGCGTTTTTTATTGCTAGCCAAATGGGTATAGCAGAGATTGTACTCCAAAAAGCAAGACAAGTGCTGACACATCATATATATCCATTAGAACAGGTTGTGTTTGAATCTTTAAAACAAAAACAGAAACGTATCCATGACATCACTTATGAAAAGGGAGATAAAGTATGGATACAAACACTTAAAAAAGAAGCGCTTATTTATGAGGTAGATATGTATCAACAATGTGCAACCGTTTATTTTGATAAACAGATGCATACAATACCATTAAAGAAAATAAAACTTGTTTTACCTGCAAAACAATTATATCCAGTTGGATACAATATGGCATTGCTGTTTACGGAGTATGCCATTTATAAACAGCAAAAAGATTTAAATAGAGGATCTAAAAAAGCGTGGAAAAAATATCGGAAAGAAAAAGAGAAAAGAGGTAATTAAGTGCAAGTACATACATTTGAGGGCATTGTTTTATCTATAAGAGATTATAAAGAGTCCGATGCAATGGTAAAAATCTTTACAAAAGAGTATGGCAAGCAAATGTTTTTTGTACGACACTTTAAATCGGGCAATCATGTGTTAAGAGGAGTGTTATTGCCTTTTACACAGGCTACTTTTTTAGGAACAATCAATCGAAATGGTTTGTCATTTTTACGAGAATATAAAGATATTGGATTATTTAAACGGGCACAAGAAGATTTATATGTACATGCTTATGCAACGTATATTGTGAATTTATGCGATGCGGTTATTGATGATAGAATTGTAAATGAAGATTTATATGACTTACTAAAACAGACATTGAGTGCGATTGAAAAAGGACTTGATGTTGAGGTTGTCACCTTAATATTTGAATTAAAATTATTACGATATTTTGGTATTAATCCAAATTTAAACAGATGTATGGTTTCTGATGAAGAACAAGGGCCTTTTGATTATTCTTTAAAATATGGGGGATTACTTGCTAAAAATCAATGGCATTTAGATACATATCGTTTGCAAGCAAATCCTAATGCAATTTATTTATTACAAAAGTGTCAACGTATCTCTATGGATAAACTCACGAGTATAGATATTAGTGATGCTATGAAAAAAGAATTAAGACGTATTATGGACGCATTATATGAAGAGTATGTCGATATTCATTTAAAAAGCAAAACATTTATTGAACAAATGAATCAGTGGTATATTTAGTTTAAAAGCTCAAATCGTGTTGAGGACAGCCTCAACACGATTTGTATTAAACGTAGGTCAATAATCAACATTTTGCGATGTTGATTATTGACCTATCTTTGTCATTAAACAGTTGTCAAGAGTTCAAAAATTACATATAATTGACGCAGCATGAAATAAAAAGGAGTTTATTATGAACCAGAAGAAATTTGGTTTTTTTACAGCACTGTCTATGTTGATTGGTATTTGTATCGGGTCAGGGATTTTTTTTAAAACCTCGAATATTTTATCTTCAACGAATGGAAGTGTTTCATTAGGTGTACTAGTATTTATATTGGCAGCAATATGTATCGTTTTTGGTGGATTAGCCATGGCAGAATTGGCATTGCGCTCAAAAAAAGAAGGGGGACTTGTTGGCTATTTTGAAGAATTTGTATCGTTTAAATGGGCAAGTGCATACGGATTATTTTTTATGTCGCTCTATTTACCGACGATTACCGTTATTCTATGTTGGGTTTCAAGCATTTATACACTGGTCTTATTCGATATACAAATACCTAAATATTATGAATTACTCGTTCAAATAGCTATTGGTGTTGTATATATGATTATGTTTATTTATTTGAATACTCTCTCGACAAAACTAGGGGGACGTATTCAATCACTCACAACGATTATTAAATTGATTCCATTATTTTTAATTGCACTTACAGGATTGATTTTTGGGAAAGAACAACAGACGACTTTACAAAGTTTATCGCAACTAGATATAGGTATGTCAGGTTGGCTCTATGCAATAGTACCCATGAGTTTTGCGTATGACGGCTGGACAGTGTCGACAACGATGGTGCATGATGTTGCAAATCCACAAAAAACATTTAGAAAAGTGCTTATTATAGGGCCGCTGCTTATTTTAAGTATTTACGTCCTTTACTTTTTAGGGGTAACATCTTTCTTGGGTGTGGACACGGTTTTAAAAGAAGGAAAAAATGCTATATTTTTAGTGAGCGATATGTTATTAGGTAATATCGGTGGAAAATTATTGTCTATTATTGTACTTATTTCTGTTTTAGGTACAACAAATGGTCTTGTTATGGCAATGGTACGTATGCCACAAATTTTAGCTAGCAAAGACATGTTGGGACACTATTCAAAACAAGTTGATATAACAGAATCAGGTGTATCGAAACAATCAAGTGTCATCGCTGGATGTATTTTATTTGTATGGTTTGGTATTCATTATTTTGTCATGAAGTATATGCTTTTGGGAGAAAGTGATATTAGTGAGATTGCGATTGTATTTAACTATATTTTGTACATATTATTATACAGTCAAGTATATAGACTAAACTCTATTAAAAATCCAATTTTTAGATATGTAGTGCCGACAGTGGCTATGTTAGGATCTTGTGTTATTTTATTTGGTTCTTTAACGATAAATGCATTTAATGTTGTATTGTTTTTCGGTGTTTGCGCTATTCCTTGTGTTTTAGGTTATCGTTTAGGTAAGAAAGCACTTATACAACATAAACAATAGAAATCAATTAAAAAAAGTGCTAAACTAAGATAAGTTAGCACTTTTTTATTTAGAAAGGCATCAACATGATAAAAGGAATTGGATTAGACATTATTGAGATAGAACGTATTCAAAAGGCTTATGACAAAAATCATTCGTTTGCAAAGAAGATTTTAACAGAGAAAGAATATACATATTTTTTAACTTTAGTAGAATATAGACAAATGGAATTTTTAGCTGGACGCTTTTGTGCGAAAGAGGCATTTTCAAAAGCGTTTGGAACAGGCATTGGGACATTGGGGTTTCATGATATGGAAGTGTTACCAAATGATAAACAAAAACCAGTGATGACATGTACAAAATATCATGGAAAGATATTTGTATCTATTACGCATTCAAATGAATATGCAGCTGCTCAAGTAGTTTTGGAGGAAGAAGAATGAACCCAGCAATACACAGACCTGCCACTGTTACGATTCATTTAGACAGATTGGCATTTAATATTGACATGATAAAGCAACATCTGACAAAGGACAAAGCATTTTTTGCAGTTGTGAAAGCAAATGCCTACGGGCATGGTGCTATTGAAATTGCAAAAAAAGCACAAGCGTGTGGAGTAGACGGGTTTTGTGTTGCCATGTTAGATGAAGCGTTGGAACTACGACACGCAGGTATTACAAAACCTATTTTAGTCTTAGGTTTAACACAAATTTGTGATGTACCATTAGCTATTGAATATGATATTTCACTGACCGTAACAAGTTTGATATTTTTGAAAGAGGCACAAGTTCATATAAAAAAAGGTCGTTTAAAAGTACACTTGGCGTTAAACACGGGAATGAATCGACTAGGGTTACAAACCAAAGAGGATGTCATCACCTTTGAGCAAGGTGTTTTGGAAATGAAGAATATTGATTTTGAAGGTGTTTTTACACATTTTGCAACAGCAGATGGCGAAGATGATAACAAAGTCAAACAACAGTGTCGCTTATTTGAAACATTATTAAGTGTTTTGACAACACGTCCAAAATATATACATTTAGCCAATTCGGCAATGACACTATGGCGAGAAACCGTTGAAACAGATATTGTACGTGTAGGGATTGGGATGTATGGTGTGAATCCGTCAGACTTTGCTTTAAAACTGCCGTACCCATTGAAACCGGTACTCACATGGGAAACAGAAATTAGTTTTGTACATCGCTTAAAACAAGGTGAATCGGTTAGTTACGGTGCTAAGTATATTGCAAAACAAGATGAATGGATTGCCACATTACCTATTGGATATGCAGACGGATTTCGTCGAGCACTAGGCACACAAAGTGTGTATATAGGTGATGAAAAATGTGATGTTGTAGGTGTTGTTTGTATGGATCAAATGATGATACGTATTAGTCAACCATATCCTATCGGGACAAAAGTCGAGTTAATTGGTGAACACAATACCGCATCAAGTTTAGCTGTTAGCATAGGAACGATTGGCTATGAAATTTTATGCGGTATTTCAGATAGAGTGCCACGTATCTATGTTGAGTAACAATGACTTTTATATAAAGAAAGGGTGCGAACCAAAAACTTGAGTTTTTGGTTCGCACCTTCAGACTGTTGACAAATTAAAATGTCGACAGTCTTTTTTCGTATCAGACGTTAAGTTGTACGGCTTACCATGATGTACACGATACATCGCTCGTTCTCTACCATGTGCGAGGACGAAGCCATTCGTACCACAACGTCTGATACGATAATAACGCTTAAAAGTGGTATAATAGAGATAAGAAAAAGGAGGGAAAAATCTATGTTTTATAAAGAAACTCACCCAAATGATGAAATCATATTAAACACATTGTCCGAATTAGTACCAAAAGACCATTTACTACGTAAAATTGATAAATCAATTGATTTCAATTTTATTTATGAGATTACTTCTCCTTATTATAGCCATACGAATGGTCGCAATAGTTTAGACCCTGTTGTTTTATTTAAATTGGTCTTTTTAAAAGATATTTATGGCATTAAATCCATGCGAGAAACCATTAAACGTGTCGAAACGGATGTAGCGTTTAGATGGTTTTTAAACCTCCCTTTCTCTAAACCTACCCCACATTATTCTACTTTCTCTCAAAATTATAGTCGCCGTTTTCAAGGGACTTCTGTGTTTGAAGATATATTTAATACTATTGTACACCAAGCTATCTCACATCATTTAATTAGCGGCACAGCTTTATTCACAGATTCCACACACATTAAAGCAAACGCCAATAAAAATAAATTTAGAAACGCCGTTATGGAAACCGTTCAAGAACGTAAGCGAGATTTAGAAAACGAAATCAACGCCGAACGAGAAGCTATTGGAAAAAAGCCTTTTAGCTACACAGATAAAATCATCTCTAAAAACATAAAAGAAAGTACGACTGATAAAGAAAGCGGCTATTACCATCGGGATAATAAAGAAAAAGGATTTATGTACTTAGACCATCGTAGTGTAGATGGTAAACACAATTTTATTGTAGACTGCTTTATTACACCGGGGAACGTGCATGATAGTGTACCGTATGTGTCGCGATTAACATATATCATGGATAAATTTAAGTTTGATGTGAATTGTGTCGCGTTAGATAGCGGATATTATAAAAAAGACATTTTAAAATTTTTAGAAGAGAAAAAGATATTTTCTGTGATTGGGTATAGACGTTTTCATCGCAATCCTGACCATAAGTTTTTTCGATATGATTCATCTAGAGATTGTTTTACGGATACACGTACGGGAGAAATTTATACCTACAGAAACATTGATAGACAAGGATATAAACAGTATCGTATAAGCGATAACAGTAATAAACGGATACTACGTCGCGCGATAGATGCTGATGTATACGATAGATGTCGTGAACGTCGATTATCTACGTTTGGGAAAGCACTATATAAACGACGGAAAGAAACGATTGAGCGTAGCTTTGCAGACTCTAAACAAAATCATGGGTATCGGTTTGCATAATATAGAGGGGTAGCCAAGATGCAGCAGTACACTTGGTTATCTTGTGCTGCCCAAAACATGAAAAAAATGGCAATTCTACTCACGAGAGATAGCCATTTTTTACAATATAGTTCTTTATTTATCATTTTTAAATGCAAAATCCAACGTATTTTTCAAAACTGGAGAAATACGTTGGATTTTTTATCGCTATTGTCAACAGTCTGAGGGTGCGAACCAAAAACTTGAGTTTTTGGTTCGCACCTTTAATTGTATAAATGAAATTATCCTATATATTTTTTCAAATCTATTTTTTTATCAAGAGTATATAATAAAATACCGCTAGCTGTCATAATAATCAATTCGCTTAAGACAAGTGGTCCATATAAAGTGAAGAATGCTTCTTCAGCTTGTCCAATATAGATGATTAAAAATGTAATAGGTATCATACCGACAAAAGAAAAATTTAGTGTATTAAAAATAAAACGCCCGAGTTTAGATTTAATAAATTTGAATGCCGCAATGGAAAGAACGGAGCATAGTAATGTAGCACCTGTTCCAAAAATAACGTCGTAAATACCAAATGTTGAAAAAGAATTAACAATAGCAACACCGATACCTAATGAAATAATATATTTTTTGTTGTAAATCAATAAATGATTTAAAAATTCAGAAATACGGAATTGAATGGCTCCGTATGCCATAGAAATAACAGGTGTTCCCAATGTTAAAGCAACATAAACACCTGCCATTAAAGCAAGATAAACTTGCTCTTTAATAGACAACTTTTTCATAGAATCCTCCTAGTTTTTTTTCGTGGGATGGTTGCGAACCACGTTGATTACGGTTGGAACGATTGTTTATCCAACCAATCACTTAATTGTTTTGGAGTAATACCTTGCATTTCTTCAAAATCTAATTTATCCGTTATGACACCTTTTTCTACTTTAGCGACAACGGGCGTACCGCTAATGTGATAAGTTTGTTTAAATACTGTCCATTTTTCTTTGTCTTGATGAACCGGCAAGACATTGACATAAAAAATAGATGAGTGTAATTGTCTTCTTTGAATCTCTTTTATAAAGAAAGGCTCAAAAAATTGACAATCAGCACATGTTGGTCTACCAATGTAGACATAAAATGTGTCTTGATTTGCCATTTTTTCTTCAAATGTACTCGGTAATAAGCTATTTAATGTATAGTAGACATCACTATATTTTTCTTGTATGTGCTGTCGTTCCATTTCTTTTTTGTCAATCATTTCTTGTTTTTCATGCAATAAAGCTGTTGCTTTATCGTGTTGACGAAAGAGATTAAAAATAAGTGAAAGACTAATGAGGACAAAGAAGATACTGATGTAATAAGGAATAAACGTTTTTTTCATTTAGGTAACCTCCATGTAACAGTATACGTTTTTTTTATAAATTTTCAACTTATAAATAGAATATATCCTCAATGTTGTGATAAAATAGATGTGTATATCACTATTCGACTAGGAGGAATTTTTTTATGGTGTCTACAAAATCAGTAAATGCAATACGTTTTTTAGGAGTTGATGCTATCAATAAAGCAAAATCAGGACACCCTGGTGTTGTTATGGGAGCGGCTCCAATGGCGTATGCTCTTTATGCAAATCATTTCCATGTTAATCCAGAGCAACCTAAATGGTTCAACCGTGATCGCTTTGTATTATCTGCGGGACATGGTTCAGCATTATTATACGCTTTATTGCATTTAAGCCAATTTAAAGATGTTACGATTGATGAATTAAAACAATTCCGTCAATTACATTCTAAAACACCAGGACACCCTGAGTATGGCTATACACAAGGGGTTGATGCTACATCTGGTCCATTAGGGCAAGGTATTTCTACAGCTATTGGTATGGCTGTTGCAGAGCGTTATTTAGCTGCACAATATAATAAACCAGAATTTCCTGTTGTAGATCATTACACATATGCTATTTGTGGTGACGGTGATTTTATGGAAGGGGTTAGTGCAGAAGCAAGTTCTTATGCAGGACAACAAAAATTAGGAAAACTAATTGCTTTATATGATTCAAATGATATTTGTTTGGACGGTAAAACAGAAGATGCTTTAACAGAAAGTGTACGTAAAAGATACGATGCATACGGTTGGCATACACTTTTAGTTGAAGACGGAAATGATGTAGAAGCATTGTCAAAAGCAATTGAAGAAGCAAAAAAAGATCCACGTCCATCGTTAATTGAAGTAAAAACAATTATTGGTTTTGGTTCTAAAAAACAGGGCACAAATGCTGTGCACGGTGCTCCTTTAGGTGAGGAAGACACAGCGTATGCACGTGAACAATTAGGTTGGGACTATGCTCCATTTGAAGTACCAGAAGATGTTTATGCTGATTTTGATGAACATGTTGTCAAACGTGGAAAACAAGCCTATGACAAATGGATAGATTTAGTTGAAAAATATAAAGCTACTTATCCAGAATTAGCACAAGCATTTGACCGTGTTGTAAACGATGATGTGTTAACAGAATTAAAAGAAAATGATTTTCCGGTATATGAAGTTGGTTTTAATCAAGCGACACGTAATTCGTCACAAGATGCCTTAAATGCGATTGCTAAAGTATCTGCACAATTTTTAGGTGGTTCTGCTGACTTAGCACATTCTAATATGACATACATTAAAGAAGATACATTACAAGACGATACAAATCGTACACAACGTAATATTCAGTTTGGTGTTCGTGAATTTGCGATGGGAACTATTTTAAATGGGATGACTTTACACGGAGGTGTACGTGTGTATGGTGGCACATTCTTCGTCTTTAGTGACTATCTAAAAGGTGCTATTCGTTTAGCAGCTATTCAAAAATTGCCAGTTACGTATGTCTTTACACATGACAGTATTGCCGTAGGGGAAGACGGCCCAACACATGAACCGATTGAGCATTTAGCAGCATTAAGAGCATTACCGAATATAAATGTTATTCGTCCGGCAGATGCAAGAGAAACACAAGGAGCATGGTACTTAGCAGCAACATCAACACAAACGCCAACAGCATTGGTGTTAACAAGACAAGCATTACCTGTACTAGAAAATACATCTTTTGAAAATGTATCAAAAGGTGCGTATGTTGTCTATGAAACAAGTGAAACACCAGACTATTTATTATTAGCATCTGGTTCAGAAGTATCATTGTGTATTGAAGCAGCTAAAGTGTTAAAAGAAGAAGGCAAAGCTGTACGTGTTGTCAGCATGCCATGTTTTGAATTATTTGACAAACAATCTGCTGATTATAAAGAAAGTATTTTACCAAGCAATGTGACAAAACGTTTTGCTGTTGAAATGGCTGCAACAATGCCATGGTATAAATATGTAGGTTTACAAGGATCTGTTTTAGGGATTGATAGTTTTGGAGAAAGTGGTCCAGCAAATGATTTATTAAAACACTTCGGATTTACAGTTGATAATGTGGTTGAACAAGTGAAAAAATTAGGATAATAAAAACCTAACTTAAAAAATAAGATTATATTTATATACACTAAGTGGTGAACGGATGCTTAAATTATCCGTTCACCACTTTTGTTAAATTATCGTGAGATTATATGTGATTCTTATAAAGCAAACAGACATGTGTTATGTTGATGTGTTGAAGTGAATGAGATAGATAGTATTTTTAATAAAATGATGAAAACTATCACATAAGTAGTAGCTTTTTTATAGTCTTAGTGGTATGATGTGCCAATAATATCATTCGAAAAGAGTTGAATAAATTAAAATGGACATTGTAATTGTTGGTGCTGGAAAAGTTGGTCAAACATTATGCGAAGAATTATCGCAAATTCATAATGTGGTGATGATTGACTTATCATCAAATTTAGTAGATGAACTAATGAATAAATACGATATTACAGGTATGGTTGGAAATGGGGCAAGTATTGACACGCAAAAAGAAGCTGGTGTGGAACATGCGGATATTTTTATTGCAGCAACAGATTCAGATGAAGTCAATTTAATTTCTGCTACTTTAGCGAAAAAACTAGGTGTACGACATACCGTATCTCGTGTACGAAATCCAGAATATGCAAAACAACTAGACTTTATGAGAAATGCGCTAGGTATTTCTTTAATTATCAATCCAGAAATGGCAGCGGCAATGGATATTGCTAGAGCAATTCGCTATGCCTCAGCATCAAATGTTGAAACATTGGCAGGAAATAGAGCCTCTCTTGTTGAGGTAGACATCACAGACAAATCTACCTTAAATGGTTTGAGTTTAAGTGATTTTAGAACAAAATATGGTTCTGTTTTAGTTTGTATTATTGATAGAGATGGCGATGTCTTTATTCCATCTGGTAGTGATACATTACAAGCTAACGATAAAATCTATGTGGCAGGATTGCCAAAGGATATGACGACGTTTCATCGACAAATTGGGAACAGTGAAAAAGCCATTAAATCTGTTTTTGTTTTGGGCGGTGGGAAAATTGCATATTATTTATTCAAATTGTTAGAGCATACACACATGGATATGAAAGTTATTGAACATAATTTAGAAAAATGTGAACAATTAAGTGCGGAATATCCAGCATTAAAAGTCATTCATGCAGACGGAACAAATCCGGATATTTTAGATGAACAAGGTTTAGAAAATTATGATGCTTTTGTGTCTTTAACAGGAGTTGATGAAGAAAATTTAATTGCGTCTATTTATGCAGATAAAAAAGGTGTACGTAAAGTTATTACGAAAATGAGCCGTACAAATATTTTAAAAGTATTAGATACAAAACAATTAAAGAAAATTGTAACACCTAAAAACTTGATTGCTAGTCAAATTTCTCGATTTGTTCGTTCACGTGCCAATGCACAAGGTTCACGTGTTGAAGCGTTGTATCGTGTTGCACAAGGTAAGGTTGAAGTACTCATGTTTAAAGTATCTGAACAGTGTCATATTTTAGATAGACAAATTAAAGATATGCCATTGAAGAAAAATTTATTGATTGCGTATATTTTAAGACAAGGAAAAATTATTTATGCGAATGGACGAGATAGTTTACAAGCAGATGATAAAGTCATTGTTATTACAACAAATAAACATTTTTCTGATTTAGAAGATATTTTGGATAAATAGGCAGGCTCAGAAGATGAATCGAAAAATTATTATTTATTTAATAGGAAAATTATTACTAGTTGAAGCATTATTATTATTGGCACCACTTTTTGTATCCCTAATTTATCAAGAAGATTGGAAATACATATCGGCTTATTTAATGACCATAGGATTATTACTCTCATTAAGTTGTATCATGTCATTAAAAAATCCAAAAGGCATTACACTACGTGCTAGAGATGGTGCTGTTATTGTCGCATTGGGTTGGATTTTACTCGCCTTTTTTGGAGGTTTGCCATTTGTCTTTTCAGGAGATATTCCATCTCTTGTCGACGCATTTTTTGAAACAGCAAGTGGATTTACGACAACTGGTTCCAGCATTTTAACAACACTAGCTCCATTGTCCAAATCAAATTTATTTTGGAGAAGTTTTACTCACTTAATCGGCGGTATGGGTGTGCTTGTTTTTACGTTAGCAATTTTGCCAGATTCTAAAGCAGATTCCGCACAATTACTGCGAGCTGAAGTTCCCGGACCTGTTTTTGGAAAACTCGTATCGAAATTAAGCGATACAGCACGTATTTTATATGCGATTTATTTATCTTTAACACTTATTTTAATACTTATTTTAGTATTAGGTGGCGTACCGCTATATGACTCAATGCTATTATCATTCGGTACAGCAGGAACAGGTGGTTTTGCCATTAACGATGCAGGATTTTCTATTTATGCCAATCCAGCTTTTGTTGAATACGTGATTGGTATTGGTATGCTTATATTTGGTATTAACTTTAATTTATTCTTTTTAATGATGATTGGTTATGCCAAAGCTGCTTTTAAAGATGAAGAGTTACATTACTATTTAGGTATCGTTATTATTGCCATTTTACTGATTACGCTATCTTTAGCACCAAATTGGGCTACGCTAGAAGAAACGTTTAGACATGTGTTGTTTACAGTAGCATCTATTGTAACGACAACGGGATATGCAACAGCTAACTTTGGAGAATGGACATTGTTTGCTCAAGTGATTGTGTTAATTTTAATGTTTATTGGCGGCTGTGCAGGTTCTACGGCAGGGGGTATGAAAGTATCTCGTATTGTGATGTATATAAAAGAAGCTGTTTCTGAAATGAAGCGTTTAGGGCATTCAAACCGTATTGTAACGACAAAATTCAATGGGAAAGCATTACGAAAATCAGATAGTACAAAAGTATCGAATTATTTACAAATATATCTATTAACCTTTATTCTTTTATTGATTTGTGTGTCTATTGAAGCCCCAGATTTTCTAACGGCATTTTCAAGTGTTGCAGCAACATTTAATAATATAGGCCCTGGATTAGCAGCGGTTGGTCCTATTTCTAATTTTGCATTTTACTCGGATATGACAAAAATCATTTTATCGTTGAGTATGATAGCAGGACGTTTGGAAATATATCCAATTATTATTTTATTGGCGCCATCAACGCTTAAAAAATTATTTAAAGGAAATAAAGCTCATTAGTATGAACTGATGAGCTTTTTTTGATATAATAAGAAAAAGTACTCTAAGGAGTGGAAACGAATGAAAATAGTAAAAAAAATTATTTTAGTATTAGGTGGATTAAGTGCTGTAGGATGGATTTTTACCCTTTTGTCAGCATATCATATCTTACCAGAAATAGCTCATTCCTTTATGCTTATACAAGGGACAGTCGTTCTGACTGGGATGACGTGGCTATTATATTTAGGAGTTGGGTTATCGAATGTTTTTTATGCAAGAAAACATGAGATACACGTGGAACAAACGACAAAATTGACGACACGTATTGTATCGTATGCGATATATGCATTGATATATTGCCTTTTGAAAAAGTTAAGTGTACAAGACTTTTTTGCCTATTTTCTCATGATGTGTGTCTTATTTTTACCAAGCGCTTTTCTATTCCCTTATTATCTCTTAAAAAGAAATTAGCATCTTTTATAGATGCTCAGATTGTTGACAATAGCGATAAAAAATCCAACGTATTTTTCCAGTTTTGAAAAATACGTTGGATTTTACATTTAAAAATGATAAATAAAAAACTATATTGTAAAAAATGGCTATCTCTCGTGAGTAGAATTGCCATTTTTTTCATATTTTGGGCAGCACAAGATAACCAAGTGTACTGCTGCATCTTGGCTACTCCTCTATATTGTGCAAACCGATACCCATGATTTTGTTTAGAGTCTGCAAAGCTACGCTCAATCGTTTCTTTCCGTCGTTTATATAGTGCTTTCCCAAACGTAGATAATCGACGCTCACGACATCTATCGTATACATCAGCATCTATCGCGCGACGTAGTATCCGTTTATTACTGTTATCGCTTATACGATACTGTTTATATCCTTGTCTATCAATGTTTCTGTAGGTGTAAATTTCTCCCGTACGTGTATCCGTAAAACAATCTCTAGATGAATCATATCGAAAAAACTTATGGTCAGGATTGCGATGAAAACGTCTATACCCAATCACAGAAAATATCTTTTTCTCTTCTAAAAATTTTAAAATGTCTTTTTTATAATACCCGCTATCTAACGCGACACAATTCACATCAAACTTAAATTTATCCATGATATATGTTAATCGCGACACATACGGTACGCTATCATGCACGTTCCCCGGTGTAATAAAGCAGTCCACAATAAAGTTATGTTTACCATCGACACTACGATGGTCTAAGTACATAAATCCTTTTTCTTTATTATCCCGATGGTAATAGCCGCTTTCTTTATCAGTCGTACTTTCTTTAATCGTTTTAGAGATGGTTTTATCGGTGTAATGAAACGGCTTTTTTCCAATAGCTTCTCGTTCGGCGTTGATTTCGTTTTCTAAATCTCGCTTACGTTCTTGAACCACTTCAATAACGGCGTTTCTAAATTTATTTTTATTGGCGTTTGCTTTAATGTGTGTGGAATCTGTGAATAAGGCTGTGCCGCTAATTAAATGATGTGAGATAGCTTGGTGTACAATAGTGTTGAATATATCTTCAAACACAGACGTCCCTTGAAAACGGCGAATATAATTTTGAGAGAAAGTAGAATAATGTGGGGTAGGTTTAGAGAAAGGGAGGTTTAAAAACCATCTAAACGCTACATCCGTTTCGACACGTTTAATGGTTTCCCGCATGGATTTAATGCCATAAATATCTTTTAAAAAGACCAATTTAAATAAAACAACAGGGTCTAAACTATTGCGACCATTCGTATGGCTATAATAAGGAGAAGTAATCTTATAAATAAAATTGAAATCAATTGATTTATCAATTTTACGTAGTAAATGGTCTTTTGGTACTAATTCGGACAATGTGTTTAATATGATTTCATCATTTGGGTGAGTTTCTTTATAAAACATAGATTTTTCCCTCCTTTTTCTTATCTCTATTATACCACTTTTAAGCGTTATTATCGTATCAGACGTTGTGGTACGAATGGCTTCGTTCTCGCACATGGTAGAGAACGAGCGATGTATCGTGTACATCGTGGTAAGCCGTGCAACTTAACGTCTGATACGAAAAAAGACTGTCGACATTTTAATTTGTCAACAGTCTGAGCATCTTTTATAGATGCTTTTTTTGTAAAAGCAAAAGCTAGCTTATTATTAGGAATTATTATAAAATAAAGACGATAAAATTTGAAAAGAGGTATAATATGTCTATTTTAGAAATTAAAGATTTACATGTATCAATTGAAGATAAAGAAATTTTAAAAGGTGTCAACTTAGTCATGAAAACAGGAGAAATTCATGCCGTAATGGGACCTAATGGAACAGGTAAATCAACTCTATCAGCAGCGATTATGGGGCATCCAAGCTATACAGTAACAAAAGGTGAAATTTTACTCGATGGTGAAAGTGTTTTAGATATGGAAGTAGACGAACGTGCAAGAGCTGGATTGTTTTTAGCCATGCAATACCCAAGTGAAATTGCAGGTGTGACAAATGCTGAATTTATGCGTGCAGCCATGAATGCAAGACGTGATGATGATAATAAAATTTCCGTACGTGATTTTATTAAAAAATTAGATGAAAAAATGGCTTTATTAGACATGCCTGAAGAAATGGCAGAACGTTATTTAAATGAAGGTTTCTCTGGAGGAGAGAAAAAACGTAATGAAATTTTACAATTATTGATGATTGAGCCAACATTTGCTATTTTAGACGAAATCGATTCTGGTTTAGATATTGATGCCTTAAAAGTTGTCTCAAAAGGTGTGAATGCAATGCGTGGTAATCGTTTTGGGTCATTGATTATTACACACTATCAACGCTTATTGAATTATATCGAACCAGATATTGTTCATGTGATGATGGGTGGAAAAATTGTGAAAACAGGTGGCGCAGATTTAGCGAAACGTTTAGAAGCAGAAGGATATAAAGGTATCCGTGATGAGTTAGGCTTAGATATTGAGATTGATGGAGAATAATAGAATGGATACATTACAAACATTTTCTATGTTAAAGCAAGAACCTGAGTGGGCAATTGCACAACGGACACAAGCATACGGATTATTAGACACATTAGCATTACCTATTATTGAACGTGTGAAATTTAATCGTTGGCATTTGTTTGATACAATGATTGATTCAGATGAGCAAAGTGATGAAACAGGATATGGTGTTTTAACGAATTTAGAGCATGATAAACCATTATTAGTACAATATGGAACACGTACTGTTTTTGAACAATTACCTACATCGTTGGTTGAACAAGGTGTTATTTTAACAGACCTATTCACAGCAATGCAAGAATATCCAGAGTTGGTACAAGCCCATTTAAACACTGTTGTAGCAGTTGATGAGGATAAATTAACAGCATTTAATCGTGCGTATATGAACAGTGGTGTGTTTTTATATGTTCCAAAAAATGTCGTGATTGAAGAACCTATTCAAACGATTTTATTACAAGACAGTAGCATTCAAGAAGCCTTTGTTAAACACGTTCTGATTGTTGCCGATGTGAATAGTCAATTAACATACGTTGAAAAATTAGAAACATTTGGCAATAAGAAAAACACAGCGAATATTGTGGTAGAAGTAATCGCTAAAGACGGTGCAAAAATAAAATACGCTGCCGTTGACAGACTGGGTGAACAAACACATGCGTATATCAATCGTCGTGGACGTATCCAAAAAGATGCAGATATTAACTGGGCGATAGGTGCTTTAAATGACGGTAATGTCATTGCCGATTTTGATTCCGATTTAGTAGGTACCGGTTCGACAAGTCATGTAAAAGTTATTGGTATTTCAACTGGTAAACAAGTGCAAGGGATTGACACACGTGTGACAAATTATGCTAAACATTCCGTAGGGCATAT
This sequence comes from Carnobacteriaceae bacterium zg-84, assembly GCA_013874835.1. Lineage (NCBI taxonomy): Bacteria > Bacillati > Bacillota > Bacilli > Lactobacillales > Carnobacteriaceae > Carnobacteriaceae bacterium zg-84. The sequence continues at coordinate 500,182 of CP059430.1, forward strand.
TTTACAACATGGTGTTATTATGGATAAATCAACGCTAACGTTTAATGGTATTGGACATATTATTAAAGGAGCAAAAGGAGCAGATGCACAACAAGAAAGTCGTGTGTTAATGTTATCTCAATTTGCTAGAGGAGATGCCAACCCAATTTTATTGATTGATGAATGTGATGTGACAGCAGGGCATGCAGCAAGTGTCGGACAAGTGGATGAAGAACAATTATTCTATTTGATGAGTAGAGGTTTAAGCCAAGATGATGCAGAAAAACTTGTTATTCGTGGTTTTTTAGGTGCTGTTATTACAGAAATTCCAATGCGTGATATTCAAAAAGAAATGATTGACGTGATTGATCATAAGCTAGGTGAATAGTATGGATAATAGTATGGATATAAAAAAGGATTTTCCCGTATTAAATCAATCTATCAATGATGAACCTTATATTTATTTAGACAGTGCAGCTTCTTCATTTGTGCCACTTCCTGTTCAAGAAAAAATAACAACATTTTTAAATACGACGTATGCGAATGTGCATAGAGGTGTGTACACAACGGCATACCAAGCAACGCAAGAGTATGAAAAAGTCAGAGATATTGTGAAAAACTTTATTCATGCTACGTCTGAAAAGGATATTATTTTTACAAGTGGTACAACAGATAGTTTGAATATAGTCGCAAAAAGTTATGGTGAAAGTATACTACAAGAACAAGATGAAATTTTTGTATCTGCTTTAGAGCATCATGCAAATTTAGTTCCTTGGCAAGAATTGGCGAAAAAAACAGGTGCAAAATTGATTTTTATGCCTCTATTAGAAACAGGCGAAGTAGATGTTAAGGCTGTATCAAAAATGGCGACACATCGCACCAAAATAGTGGCTGTGACACATGTATCCAATGTTTTAGGTGTTCATAATGATATAGAAACATTAGCCAATATAGTTCATAATGTAGGTGGTGTTATCGTTGTTGATGGAGCACAATCTACACCACATCTGTCTGTTGATGTAACCCATTATGATTTTTATGCTTTTAGTGGACATAAATTAGGAGCGTTGAATGGAATAGGCGTACTGTATGGTCGTCATGAATTACTTGAAAAGATGCCACCAATCACATTTGGAGGCGATATGATTGAATATGTAGGCGATATGGAAAGTACGTATCAAAAAACACCTTATAAATTTGAGGCGGGGACACCAAATATTATTGGTGCGATTAGCTTAGGTGCCGCTATTGAATATATACAACAATGTGATATGGATACTATTCGACAATATACACAGCAGTTAACAATGGCTGCATTACATCAGTTACAGACTATACCGGATGTACTGATTTATGGGCATGAAAAAGGCTATAATGGTGGAAGCATCATTAGTTTTAACTTAAAAGGTATTCATCCTCACGATGTCGCAACAGCTTTAGATATGGAAGGCGTTGCTGTTCGTGCAGGGCATCATTGTGCACAACCTTTGATGCGACAGTTAAATGTCACAGCAACAGTTAGAGCAAGTTTTTATATATATAATACCAAAGAAGATGTGGATCGTTTTGTTGAGGCGGTCAAAAAAGTAAAGGAGTTTTTTACGAATGGTCGCATTGACGAAATTAGATGATTTATATAGACAAGTGATTTTAGATCATTCAGCACACCCACGACAATTTCGTAAACAGATTGAAGAAACAGACTCTTTAGAAATGTTAAATCCAACGTGTGGAGATGTGATAACTGTTCACATTCGTGCCAAAGAAAATCGTATTGAAGACATCTCGTTTTCAGGAGAAGGATGCACCATTAGCAAGGCAAGTGCCAGTATGATGTGTGAGTTGTTGAAAGGCGAAGATGTGACACTTGCAAAAGAAAAAATCAAATCATTTTTTGAACTTGTGCAAGGGCACGATGTGGGGATTGATTTAGCAGATGCTGAATTATTGCAAGGTGTATCCAAATTTCCAACACGTATTAAATGTGCTACATTGAGTTGGAAAGTGCTAGAAACATTATTAGAAAGGTTGGAAGAAAATGAGTGAAGTACCTGCTTTAGCAGAATATAAATTTGGATTTAAAGACGATGCTGAAATATTATATTCGACAGGACAAGGATTGTCTGAAGCGGTTGTTCGAGATATTTCTCAACAAAAAAATGAACCGGAATGGATGCTAGACTATCGTTTAAAATCTTTGAATTTATTTTATAAATTAGATAAACCAACTTGGGGTGCCGATTTATCTGAACTTGATTTTTCAGATATTACATATTATCAAAAAGCGAATGAAACAGTGGCAAAATCATGGGATGATGTGCCAGAAAAAATTAAAGAAACATTTGAACGAATTGGTATTCCAGAAGCTGAGAGAGCTTATTTAGCAGGTGCAACTGTACAATATGAATCTCAAGCTGTTTACCATAGTATGAAGCAAGAATTTGAAAAATTAGGGATTATTTTTACGGATACAGATACTGCATTGAGAGAATATCCTGACATTTTTAAAGAACATTTTGGAACAGCTGTTCCTGCTTCGGATAATTTTGAAGCGGCATTGAATGCGGCAGTATGGTCTGGTGGGACATTTATTTATGTGCCAAAAGGTGTTAAATGTGATGTGCCATTACAAACTTATTTTAGAATTAACAATGAAAAATCTGGACAATTTGAACGGACACTGATTATTGTTGATGAAGGTGCAAGTATTCATTATGTAGAGGGATGTACAGCACCAACCTATTCAACAGCAAGCTTACACGCAGCTGTTGTTGAAATTATCGTTAAAAAAGATGCGTATTGTCGTTACACAACTATTCAAAACTGGTCAAACAATGTCTATAATTTAGTAACAAAACGTGCCATTGCGCATGAAGGTGCAACAATGGAATGGATTGATGGAAACTTAGGTGCCAAAACAACAATGAAATATCCAAGTGTTTACTTAAACGGACGTCATGCTAGAGGAACAATGTTATCCATTGCTTTTGCTGGAGAAAATCAAGTACAAGATACAGGTGCAAAAATGATACATAATGCTCCACATACATCTAGTTCTATTGTATCAAAATCCATTGCTAAAGACGGTGGAAAAGTAAATTACCGTGGACAAGTTGTTTTTGGAAAAAAATCAGAAGGATCTATTTCGCATATCGAATGTGATACGATTTTAGTTGATGATAAATCTTATTCAGACACTATTCCATTTAATGAGTTACACAATGGAAAAGTTTCACTAGAACACGAAGCAAAAGTATCTAAAGTTTCAGAAGAACAATTATTCTATTTAATGAGTAGAGGGTTATCTGAAAGTGAAGCAACAGAAATGATTATCATGGGCTTTGTCGAACCATTTACAAAAGAATTGCCAATGGAATATGCCGTCGAGTTAAATCGATTGATTGCCTATGAAATGGAAGGTAGCGTTGGGTAAAAATAGAAATCGTGTTGGTGTCTTTGCTAGACATCAACACGATTTCTTATAAAGATAGTGAATAAGACATATCTGGAGAGAAACAATGAAAAGTAAAAAATATACATTAATGATGATTAGTTCGATGACAATTTTTGGGACAATTGGTGTTTTTAGACGCTATATTGCACTTCCGTCCAGTCTTATATCACTTGGTAGAGGATTTATTGCGGTTTGCTGTTTGTGTCTTTTTCTAGTTGTCACACGTAAACCGTTAAATTGGCGTTTCCTTTATCAAAAGCGTTATTTACTACTATTATCAGGTGCTCTTATTGGTTTTAATTGGATTTTATTATTTGAAGCACTACAATATACAACAGTTGCAACAGCCACTGTATGCTATTATATGGCGCCTATTTTTGTCTTAATTGCATCGCCATTTGTTTTAAAAGAACGTTTAAATATTGCACAGTGCATGACCATTTTAGTTGCTTTATGTGGCATGATATGTGTATCAGGTGTGTTTAACACATCCATTCAAAGTATAGACGATATAAAAGGTATTTTATGTGGGTTAATGGCAGCTATGATGTATGCGACGGTCATAATGCTTAATAAGAAAATGAGTGAGATTGATGCTTACGATAAGACAATGACACAATTAAGTATTGCTACACTCGTCTTATTCCCTTATGTGTTATGGACTGAAAATTTATCTCAAATAAAAGTCGATACATTAAGTATCGTGATGTTACTTTTACTTGGTGTACTTCATACAGGTATTGCTTATGCCATGTATTTTGGAGCTATTAATCAATTACCTGCACAAACGGTTGCATTATTAGGCTATATTGACCCAGTTGTAGCAGTATTCATATCTAGTTTTATATTAAAAGAGCATATTGGTTTATTGGAGTATATTGGTGCTGCTCTTATTTTAGGTTCTATGATGTGCCATGAATATATCAGTACAAAAAATAGCAGCATATAAGCTGATATAATTTGAGAAAAAGAGATTGTCTTAACAGTAAATCAATAGATTTAATATGACTCAAAAATGCTTGAAATCAACTTGTTGAATATGTTGATTTCAAGCGTTTTACCTATTTTTCAGGGTAGTTTCTTAAAAAATTTGTAGTATATCATGAAAATATTTTAACGTTGAATAGGAATATCTTTTTTTATATTCTTGACTATTTAATGTTATTTTATTTTGTGCATGATTGATATAGTCATCTAAATATTTGGTTGCTTCAGAAATGATACGCTCTGAATGATGCATTGCCTCAACATATTCATCTTTATCTATAAGAATATGACTCGTACTTAAATATTGAGTAGCATTTTTTACGATCACAATTTTTGAATAATCTAGACCAGATGAAACATGACGTGAACGAACGGTATTTTTAAAATGATACCCATTTTTATGTTTCATATGGCTTCGAAATGGAATACAGATAAAATAGTCTTTATATTCAACTATAATACAATTATAAGTACGATTTCCATGAGGTTTTAGAAGTTCTGGGAAAGAACTATTAGGGTAATCATTGTAGAAATCACTTGTTAACGTATATAGTGCTTGTTCGAATTGAATTGTCACATTTTATTCCCCTTTTGTTACTAAAAAACGATAGAGAAAACTCTATCGTTAACATCGTTTCGGTTAATTTTTATTTGGCAAAGGAGTCAGAACCGTCACTCCTATCATCAATTCGGTCAATTTTTATTTGGCAAAGGAGTCAGAACCGTCACTCCTATCATCTTTTAACGATGTTTTCTATTTAAAGTATAGTATTAAAATGATATTTTGTCAAAGTAATCGTATTTATTGTTAATCGACTGTTTGCTATTTGTAAAACCGTATCGATAGATATAAATATAATACATTTTTAGATTGTCTTAACAGTAAATCAATAGATTTAATATGACTCAAAAATGCTTGAAATCAACTTGTTTAATGTGTTGATTTCAAGTAACTTATAAATAATTCTAATTCTTTATTTTTTACTTTTGAGAGAACGGCATTTTAATGTTCATATCGAGATAGACTGTCTTTTAAACGATGTAAAGCATCTATAAGAGTAGAGGTAGGGCAAGCTAAATTTAAACGTTCAAAACCATAGCCTTCTTTCCCAAAGGTATAGCCTTCATTGCAAAAAACAAATGCGTCTTGTCTTAATAGATTTTGTAATGTTGTGGTTGAAAAACCATATGCCGAAAAATCAAGCCATTGTAAGTAAGTCCCTTGTAATGCATAAACTTTAACTTTAGGAAGATGTGTTTCCATAAAATCTTTGACTGTTAAATGGTTTGTCCAAATCAATGCTAGAAAAGCCTCTAGCCATTGTTTTCCTTGCGTGTATGCTATAGCCGTTGCTTGCATACCAATCATATTGGCACTAGGAACGCCGTGTATTAGTTGTGTATGTGTGAACCGTTCTCTTAATGTTTCATTTGGAATAATAATGCTCGAAATTTGCAATCCAGCAAGGTTAAAACTTTTACTTGGTGCTGTGCAGACAATGCATTTTTGCTCAATTTCTTTGGATAAGGTTGGTAATACATGATGTGTATGATTTGGCATGATTAAATCATAATGAATCTCGTCTGAAACGATGAGCACATCATACGTTAAAGCAAGAGAAATGATTTTGTCCAGTTCTTCCTTTGTCCATACACGTCCAACAGGATTGTGAGGGCTACACAAAATCATCAATGTTGTTTCTTTTAAAGACATTTTTTCTTCTAAATCTTGAAAATCTATATGGTACGTTGGAAAATCGTTGATAAGTGATGATGCTAATACTGTTCGACCAGTATGTAGAACCGTTTGTTTAAACTGTGGATAAACAGGTGTCATAATCAGTACATTGTCATTCGGCTGTGTAAAAGCATAGATAGCAGAGTGTAATGCTGACACAATGCCTGGAGATGTCGAAATCCACTCTTCTTCTATATCCCAGTTAAATTGATCTTTATTCCATTGTTTAATGGCTTTTTTGTAGTCCGGTGTCATTGTTGTATAGCCTAGAACCGTTTGTTGAATATACTCTTGTAAACCCTCTACGATTTCCGGTGCTGTTTTTAAATCTGCATCAGCCACAGAAAAAGGGGAGATATGTTCAGGAATATCTGTTGCCCATGTGTGCATCAATTCCCATTTTTTTGATGATTGTGTTTGACGATTGATGAGTGTATCAAAATCGTATGTTTGCATATAATCACTCCTTTTTCTCATTGTAACATAATTTAAGTATTATTTGGTGTGATATGAAAAAGCATTTCATTGTTAGATAAACATATTTATATGGTTTTGTATTTTTTTTCAGTTCCAAATATGGTATACTGCGGTAAGAACTATAAAATTCATGTTAGTTTTAGGAGGAAGTATGAAAAATTTAAAGAAAACATTAGTCTTTGTTTTAGGACTTATTGTGACACTAGGTATGTTAGGGGCTTGTAGCTCTAAAAAAGAAGAGATGAAATCATCTGATGGAAAAACAGTTATTGAAAAATTATCCATTGGTTTTGTACCGTCAAGAGAACCTTCTGAAATTGTAACAGCCACTGAACCTTTAAAAGAACTATTAAAAGCACAATTAGCAAAATCAGGATATGATGTTAAAAACATTGATATCACAGTTGGTACAAGTTTTGAAGCTGTTGGTGAAGGATTAAATGCAGGAACGTTAGACGTTGGTTTTATTCCAGCAGGAACTTATGTTTTATACAGAAATGGTGCAGAAGTATTATTAACAGCAACTCGTAAAGGATTATCTATTGACGATGCTTCAGCAAAAGCTTGGAATGACAATAAACCAACGAAAAAAGCTGATACACAAGCAACTTCTTATCGTTCATTGTTGATTGCTGGTCCGTCTGAAAAAGGACAAGCGATTGCGAAAAAAGTAAATGCAGGCGAAACATTAACATGGGATGATGTGAAAGATTTGAAATGGAGCGTTATGAACCCAACATCTCCTGCTGGATACATTTACCCAACATTATGGTTAAATAAAACATTTGGTAAAACAATTAAAGATTTAGGCAATAATGCTGTTATCAGTGATTCTTATGGTTCTGCTTTTGCTCGATTAGCTTCTGGCCAAGTAGATGTATTAGCAACTTATGCAGACGCTAGAACAGACCAAGAGAAAAAATGGAACGAAAGTTACTCAAGAGAAATGAGTATTTGGGAAGAAACAAATGTTATTGGTGTAACAGATGCTATTTATAACGATACAGTAAGTGTTTCTAAAAAATCAAAAACTGTAACACCTGAATTTAAAACAGCTTTAGCAAATGCTTTAATGGAAATTGCAAAAACAGAAGAAGGTAAAAAAGTTATCGCTGTATATAGTCACGAAGGATACCAATTAGCAAAAGATGCTGATTATGACAATGAAGCAAAAGCTCAAGACATCGTGAAAAACTTAAAATAGGAAATTGTTGACATAACATGAATTTTTAGGGAGAGAGTGTTCCTCTCTCTCTTTTTTAAGCATGAAGAAAGAGAGAAGTAGTATGATAGAGTTTAAAAAGGTAAGTAAGACATATCCAAATGGCACAAAAGGATTGATTGATGTTGATGTAACCATTGAACAAGGAGAGTTTATTGCGATTATTGGATTGTCTGGATCGGGTAAATCAACATTTATTCGTTGTGTAAATAAAATGCATGATATTACATCTGGAGAACTATTTGTGAATGAACAAAATGTACAAAAAATTACAGGTAGAGATGTACGTAAATTTAGACGTAATATTGGTATGGTATTCCAATCTTTTAACTTAGTGACAAGAACAACTGTGATTAAAAATGTTTTAACAGCATTTGTCCCAGAATTATCAGGATTCAGAAAATTCTTTGGTATTTTCCCAAGAGAATGCAAGATAAAATCATTAGAGGCACTAGATAAAGTGGATATGTTTGAAAAAGCTTATGTACGTGTCGATCAATTATCAGGTGGGCAACAACAACGTGTGGCACTTGCTAGAGCATTGGCACAAAACCCAGAAATCATTTTAGCAGATGAACCAGTTGCTGCGTTAGACCCAGTGACATCTAATCAAGTAATGGACGATTTTAGACGTATCAATAAAGAAAATAATATCACGATTTTGTTAAACATTCATGATGTTGATTTAGCATTAAAATACTGCGATAGAGTGATTGGAATCAATAAAGGGCATATCGTATATGACGGAAGTGCCAAAGATGTCACAAAAGATATTTTAGAAAAAATTTATCAAAAAGATTTATTTAGCAATGGAGAGTAATATGAAAACAATAAAGGATAGTCTAATTTTTAATGAACAAATTGTTTTAAACAATGGTAAAACAATTTTAAGACCGCGTTCTAAAACACCTTTACTGATACTCGGCTTATTGATATGTATTATCATTTCTTTACATGTGACACAATTTGATGCCGATGTTTTTGAAAACTCTGCTAATTTCTTTGATATTTTAGTCAGCATGTTTCCACCGGATATGGATTATACAAATGATGTATTGCCTCCTCTTTTTGATACAGTGAAAATGTCTTTTGTAGGGTCGTTTTTAGGAGCTGTTTGCTCTTTACCAGTAGCTATTTTAGCGGCAAATAATATTACAAAAAATAAATTTATCAACGGCTTTTTCAAACTGTTTTTAAGTGTTCTTAGAACATTACCGTCGCTTGTTATTGCCTTAATTGCAACATATATTTGGGGATTAGGGACATTTGCAGGAACAGTTGCTATTTTTATTTTTTCTTTATCTTATGTTGGTAAGTTATTGTATGAGTCTATTGAAACAGTTGATATGGGCGCTTTTGAATGTATGGAGTCAATGGGCTTTACACGATTTTATGCATTTAGATATGCTGTTTTACCGATTATTTTACCGTCATTTATTTCTACAGCATTATTTAATTTCGAAGGAAATGTTCGTTACGCAGCCATTTTAGGATATGTTGGTGCAGGTGGTATCGGATTGATATTAAACGAAAAATTAGGGTGGAGAGATTACTCTAAAGTGGGTACCATTATTGTGTTATTGTTAATAACTGTCTTTATTATTGAAACAGTAAGTGAGCATTTTAGAGATAGATTGGAGTAAATGTATGAATCGTGAAAAGATAGAAGAAAAATTACAAAAAGAACCTAAGTCGTATATGTATATCTTATTGATTACGGTTATTGTTTTAGGTTTATTGATTTGGTCGTCATCTGCAATAAAAAAAGGTGATACAACAGGAGATTCTTTAAGTGTTGCCAGCAATATTATGGGTGGTATTTTAAATCCAGATTGGCATTTTTTATTCAGATTAGATAATAAGGGTGTTTTATACTTGTTATTTGAAACAATTTGTATTGCATTTTTAGGAACAATTATTGGTGCGATTATTTCTATACCATTTGCTTTTTTATCTGCTAAAAAAATTGTTTCTAAATATGTAGCATGGATTGGAAAATTATTAACGATGTGTGTTCGAACAATTCCAGCATTTATTTATGGATTGATGTTTATTGGTGTTACAGGTCCCGGAGCATTAGCAGGTGTTTTTACAATGTCTGTTGTATCTGTTGGTATGGTGACTAAATTGTATATTGATGCCATTGAAGATTTAGATTTTGGGATTATCGAATCTTTATCAGCGATTGGGTGTACAAAAGTGGAACAAATTCGTTACGGTATTTTACCACAATTATATTCTAAACTAATTTCCATTGTTATTTATCGTTTTGACATGAATTTAAGAGATGCTGCGGTTCTAGGTCTTGTTGGTGCCGGAGGTATCGGAGCACCGTTGATTTTTGCGATGAATAACTATCGTTGGAATGAAGTGGGCTCTATTTTAGTTGGGATTATTATTTTAGTCTTAATCATTGAAGTCTTTTCAAATAAAATTAGAAGAAAACTAGCAAGAGGGTATTAAACATGTTTAAAATACTTGCCACAACAGATGTACACGGTAATTTATTAGCGTATGATTTTGTTACATCAAAGCAAGCAATTAAAGGATTATCTAAATTTTCAACTTATTTAAAACAACAAAGAGCTTTACATCATGTGATTTACATTGATAATGGCGACATCAATCAAGGAACCCCTCTTGTCACGTATGCCAATAGTTATGTTCCAGAAAATATCTCTGCCAAAGCTTTAAATTTATTATCTTGTGATTTTGTTAATATTGGGAACCATGATTTTAACTATGGAAGTGATTTTTTATATCGTTATATTCAAGAAAATCATGCAAAATGTGTTACGAGCAATGTACTTTATAAAAATCAGCCTATTGGACAAACACATGTGATAACATGTGATGAGAAAAAAATTGGATTAGTAGGTGTTGTGACAGACTATATTGAACATTGGGAAAATCCAAACAATTTAACCCATTTAGATATTTTAAGTGTTATTGATACCGTCAAAAAAGAAGTAGCACATATTCGCCAAGAAGTAGATTATGTTGTCGTCGTTTACCATGGTGGGTTTGAACGAGATATTGAAACAGGAGAACCCACAGAAAGATTGACGGGCGAGAATGTAGGTTATGCATTATGTACAGAAATTGACGGGATTGATGTGCTGATTACGGGGCATCAACATCGCCAATTAGTTGGGAAAATCAATGGTACACATATTATTCAAGCTCCAGACGGCTGCTTTAAATGTATGGAAATTACTTTTAGTGATACCATTTCAGTTAATCTTATCGACGTATCTGAGTATGAAGTAGATACTGAATTTGAAAATTACTTTAAGAATGAACTTGATAAAACAGAAAACTGGCTAGACACAGAAATTGGTACAACTAATCTTAAAGATTGTTATATTAAAGATATTAAACAGGCACAACTGACAAAGCACCCTATTACTGCTTTTATTAACCGAGTGCAAATGACTTATATGCAAGCCGATATATCTGCATGTTGCTTATTTGATGTCATGCCGGGATTTGGAGATACGTTAAAATATAGAGATATTATTTTAAATTACCCATTTCCAAATACGCTTGTTTTGAAAGAAATGACAGGACAACATATTATGGATTATTTAACACAACTGTCACAGTATTGGGTGGTTAAAGAAGATGCTATTGATATCAATCCAAAATTTTTATACCCAAAACGAGAAGTATATAATTATGATTTATTAGACGGTATTACTTATACGATGAATATTTCAAAGACAAAGGATAATTTTATTAGTGATGTGTACGTCAAAGGAGAACCGCTTGTTTTAGAGAAGACATATAAATTAGTCTTAAATAATTATCGTGCAACGGGTGGTGGAAACTTTGCTATGTTTCCAGAATTAAAAACAATCAAAGAAGACACACACGATATTGCTGAGATTTTAATCGACTATGTGAAAGAAAAACGACACATTGTCATTACTGATGAACAGAATATCCGTTTGACTGTTGTAGACTAATATAAAAAGATGTTGGTAGATTTTATCCACCAGCATCTTTTTATATTAAAGGATTAAGATAAGTGCTTGCTAATTTTAGAATGTGTATTTTAATGAAAAAATTTAGTGAATGGTTAATATCGTTCAAAGCCAAGACGATTTGATGAATAATCTAAAAAAGACAGCTAATTTACTGTCTTTTTTGCTCCATTATTTATTTTTTAAAATATGTTTGATATAAACACAAAGAAGTAGTGTTATCAATGTAATGGTTGTTGTCGTTCCAGAAACGGTAACATCTAAATATATCGCTGTGAAAAAACCAATAACACAGTTCAACAGACTAAATAAAGCTGTTAAAAAGAGTAGTTGTTTGTAATGCTTAGCAAATAATAATGCAGACATTGCTGGGCCGACAAAGAAACAAATAACGGTGATAGATCCAACCATATCAAACGATATAACGGTTGTAAACGACACTAACAACATGATGATTGTCTGTAATACTTTTGTTTTTAAACCGACAAGTCTTGCTTGTGTACTATCAAATAAAAATAAACTTAATCTACGATACATCATGCTTAAAAAGAGAATATTTATAAAACAAATAATACTAATTTTAATCAATGAAATAGGTATATCTATACCGAATATGTTTGTTGTGTTCAATGACGCAAAAATAATTTCACCCATTAAAACCATGTCTAAGTCTAAATGAACATTTCGCGCGAACATAGAAATCAAGATGACTGCAATGGAAAATAAAAGAGGGAATACTAAACCAGTTGCAGCATCATGTGTGATTTTAGGCGATATCATGAGTTTGTCAATGAAAAAGACGGTAAACACGCCAAATAAGGCAGCACCAATAATGAGTAATGGTGAATCTAAACTATTACTAATAAAGAAACCTAGAACAATTCCTAATAAAACAGAGTGCGATAAAGCATCTGCAATCATCGATTCATTGCGAACAACAAGAATTGTCCCTAAAGACCCACAAGCCAAAGCTGTTAAATATAAAATCAATAATGTATCTAACATGTTGTAGAACCTCCTTTGTGCAAGTTAGGTTTGATGTATTGCGTGATAAAGAATGTCGTTAACGCAATAATACTCATACAAACGATAATGGCAGGTCCTGTTGATAAACCACTGATAATGGAACTGAAATAAGTACCTAGAAATGCAGAAATCGTAGCGGAAACAAGTCCAATCCATAGAGCTGTTTTGTAATGTTTGCTACATAAAATACCTGTTACAGCAGGAGCAATTAAAAAGCTACTCATTAAAATGGCACCAACGACTTTTAACCCCACAGAAATCAAACTAATCATCATAAATGTTGTCAGTTGATTTAATAATTTAGGTGAAATACCATTTAATTGTGCAAAAGTTGGATCAAATAAAAAGATTTTATATTTTTCATAAAACAACAAGAAAATGACGATACAAAAAATAGAAACAATGGAAATCAATATCACATCATCTTGTTGAATGAAGGCAGCTTGTCCAAATAAATATTTTTGTAAACCTGCTTGTGCAGCTTTGCTAAAGGCTTTATGTCCTTGTATAAAGTTTTTCAAAACCATCCCTAGTCCAAAAAATGAAGACGATACTAACGCCAGTGCATTGATAAGACTATGTTCACTATGTCTTGTAATCCAATGAACCAAATAGTAGGAAACATATCCTGAGAACATGGCACCTAGTGTTAAAATGAGTGGATCTCTTTGTTGAAAGAGTATAAACGCAAAGATAACACCTGGATAAGAAGCATGACCGATTGTATCCCCAATTAAACTTTGTTTTGTCAGAACACTAATAGTACCAACCATGCTAGAAGCTAATGCTAAAATAATGGTTCCAACGGCAACGGTAATGAAAGAATAATCAAATAAAACACTTGTATCTATCATGTCTAATCACGTCCTTTATTTGTAAAGTTAATAAATTGTTGATTAGACTGGACATTTTTATATGTTTTAAAATACCATTCGTCATTAAAGGCTGTTTCAACAGGACCTGAATGTACGATTGTTTTATTGACCCAAACGACATAATCATAATAAGTTGATACCGTATGTAAATCATGATGAATCACAATAGATGTTTTTCCTTCTTTTTGAAAATCTTTTAATGTATCCATGATAATATGTTCTGTTTGAATATCAATGCCTGCAAGAGGTTCGTCTAAAATATATAATTCAGCTTGTTGAGCTAATGCTCTGGCGATAAACACACGCTGACGTTGACCGCCAGATAGCTCTGTAATTTGTCTGTTTTTTAAATCAGATAGTTTCATCTGCTCAAGTGCATGACTTGCAATATCTTTATCTAACTTAGAAGGTTTTTTTAACATATGTGCAATATGAGGGTATCTTCCCATTAAAACAATTTCATCAACTGTTGCAGGAAATTGCCAATTTACTTGAGAACTTTGAGGAATATATGCAATTTTTTGACTGATGATTTTATTCAAATGTTCTGTTTCATTTAAAATTTCTACTGTTCCAGATGCTAATTTTTCAATGCCTAAAATACCTTTTACTAATGTTGATTTCCCAGCACCATTCGGTCCTACAATGGCAGTACGTGTTTGATTAGGAATGATTAAATTCACATCATGCAAAGCAGTATTTCCTTTATAGTTAATGGATAAATTTTGTACTTTTACAGCATTAGTTATTGTCATATGTTGTACCTCTTATTATTTTAAATTATCTACAATGAGTTTTGTGTTGTGACGGTACATATCAATGTATGTATCTCCGTCTTCTCCTTGTGGTGCAAGTGAGTCAGAGAATAATTCTTGTCCTTCACCAGTGACTACTTTTACATCGCCACCACGTGCTTTTACAGCTTCTTTTAATTTTTCCATACGTTCAGGGTTTGTTGTTGATTCAGAGAAAATAGCTTTAATGTTATGTTTAATAATGAAATCTACTGTATCAATCATTGCTTTATTATCAACTTCTGAGTCTGTACTTACACCTTGTGGTGCTTGTACGGGTATATGATACGCTCTTGAGAAATAATTAAACGCATCATGTGGTGTAATCAAATAGCGTCTTTCTTCTGGAATCTGACTTAATTGTTCTATATTCCATGCGTCTAGTTCATCTAATTTTTTCAAATAGTCAGTTGTTTTTGATTTAATCTCTGTTGCTTTATTTGGTAATAAATTTTGTAATTCAGCAGATGCTTCTTCAACAGCTAATTTGTATAAACTAATATCGAACCAGAAGTGAGGGTCTGTGATAACTTTTCCGTCCTCATCAAATGTTCCAATTTTTTCTTTTGGGAAATGTTTAGAAACAGCTTGTCCTTTTTGTTCTAAGACATCTACCATTTTTCCTTCAAAGTGAAGGCCGTGATATAGTACTAAATCAGCTTCTTTTAATTTTTTTAAATCACCAGCTTTAGCAATATATAAATGTGGATCTTCTCCAGCTGGAATAATCAATTCTGTTTTAACATCGTCCCCAACTAATTGTTTTACCATATCTTGTAAAAAGGATGTTGTTACTGTTACGGTTGGTTTTTTCTCCATTGGTGTTGATGCTTCATTTTTTTGTTGTTGGCATCCAAACAAAAGACCTAGTGTCAATAGACTTAGAACTAATGTTGATAAAAATTTTTTTACTTTCATATCATTCTCCTTTTCTAAAAAAATTAAGCATGCTTAACTAGTGCTTTAATCATAATTAAAAAAATATGAAAAGTCAACATTTTTATACAAATTTAGAAAATTTGTTTACTATGGACAATTTAGAGAAAATGTGGCATCATGTTAGACGAGAAGAATGTTAGAAAGGAGAAAACAATGACCCCAAATAAAGAGGACTATTTAAAATGTATTTATGAATTGGGCAATCAAGACTTTAAAGTGACTAATAAATTGATTGCAGAAGTAATGGGTGTGTCTGCTCCAGCAACAAGTGAGATGATGAAAAAATTATTGGCAGATAATTTTATTGAAAAAGATAAAGTTAAAGGATACAAATTAAAGGGAACTAGTATGGCTATTGTGTCAGATTTAGTCAGAAAGCACCGTTTAATTGAATTGTTTTTATTTAATCATCTAGGGTATACATTTGAACAAGTACATGCAGAAGCAGAAGTATTGGAACATGTTGTATCAGATTTATTTGTTGATAAATTGGAACACATTTTAGGGTATCCTCGTATTTGTCCACATGGAGGTATTGTCCCTAGAAAAGAAGAGATTTTAGAAGAATTGATTGCCTATCCATTGGATAAAGTAACGGTGGGGCAGTCGTATCGTATTAAACGAGTGATTGATAATATTGATTTATTAAGATATTTAGAAAATAATCATTTAAAAATCGGTACAGAGTTTTTCTTTAGTGAAAAAGATGACTTTACAGGTATTTACACTATTTCTTTAGGTACTCAATCCATTCAAATGACACATGCTGTAGCTAAGCAGATTTATGTAGATGCTGTTTAAAAATAACTGTAAAGAAAAAACACTTGACAGACACTGTCTAGTTTGATAAACTTACCAAGTAAAAGATTTAGGAGGATAAAAAACATGGCAGTAAAAATTCGTTTAAAACGTATGGGTTCTAAAAAAGCACCTTTCTACCGTATCGTTGTGGCTGATTCTCGTTCACCACGTGATGGACGTATTATTGAGAAAGTGGGAACTTACAACCCATTAACAGAACCAGCAACAGTAACAGTTGATGAAGAGTTAGCATTAAAATGGTTAGGAAATGGTGCACAACCAACAAATACAGTTCGTAACTTATTATCAAAAGCAGGAGTTTTGAAAAAATTCCACGAATCAAAACAAGCAAAATAATGCTTAAATGACGCATCGAGGAGATGATGTATATGCCAAATATTGAAGATTTATTACTATCTATGGTGAAACCATTGGTACTACATCCAGATGAATTGATTGTTCGTATAGAAGAAACGTCTGAATTTATGGAATATCATTTAGTGTTAAACCAAGATGATATAGGACGTGTCATCGGACGTCAAGGTCGTGTTGTGCAAGCTATTCGTACGATTTTGTATAGCGTACGTGACAAAGGGAACAAACGTGTTCGCCTAGTTATCAACGATGCACAAGAAAATGAATAATCAAAAGAGCCGATAAAGGCTCTTTTTTGCTGTTATGATATAAAATATGATACACTAAATACATCATAACGATGGGAGCTAAAGATGAAACAGTATTATATCGCATACGGTAGCAATATGCACCACCAATGGATGAAAGATTTACTAAAAGATGCCGTTTATATGGGTACGAGTTTTTTAGAACAGTATTGCTTAGCATTTCGAGGAAAAGATGTCGGTTATTTAACACTCGAAGAAAGCAAAGAGGATAAAGTACCCGTTGTTATTTGGGAGATTAACACGCATGAACATGAACGACTATTAGATGAATATGAAGATTATCCAATATTATATGATAAAGTTTATGTGTCTATTATGTTCCAAGAACGTTTGATAAAAGGAATGATGTATGTGATGAAAGATTATCCTTATATAAAACCAGAACAAGATTATTATAATATGGTAAAAGAAGCCTATATCGCTCATCAGTTCGATATCACTTATTTAGAAAAAGCATTGATAAAAGAAAAAAATGAGAAAAAATAAAAAGGAGAGTAGATAAATGACAGTCTATCACGTTGGAAAAATTGTAAACACACAAGGCTTAAAAGGTGAAGTACGTGTGATTTCGACTACGGACTTTGCTCAAGAACGCTATAAAAAAGGACAAACACTAGTAGTGTTAGACAATGGAAAACCTGTCAAAGACGTTGTAGTAGCAAGTCATCGAAAACATAAAAACTTTGATTTATTAACGTTTGAGAATCATTCTTCGATTAACGATGTCGAACGTTATAAAGGTATGCTATTAGGTGTATCAGAAGAATATTTGACGGCATTAGAAGAGGATGAATTTTACTACCACGAAATTATTGGATTACCTGTATTTTGTGAAAACAACATGATTGGTAAAGTGAAAGAAATTTTAGAATTGGGTTCTAATGATGTATGGGTTGTGCAACGTCAAGGAAAAAAAGATGTTTTGATTCCATATATCAATGATGTTGTTTTATCGGTGAGTGTGGCAAATCAACGGATTGATATTGCCAATATAGAGGGGTTATTAGACGAATGAATATCCATATTTTAAGTTTATTCCCAGAAATGTTTCAAGCTATGGAACATTCTATTATTGGTAAAGCTTTGGAAAACGATATTA
Source organism: Carnobacteriaceae bacterium zg-84 (assembly GCA_013874835.1). Lineage (NCBI taxonomy): Bacteria > Bacillati > Bacillota > Bacilli > Lactobacillales > Carnobacteriaceae > Carnobacteriaceae bacterium zg-84. Next base: position 518,242 of record CP059430.1, read on the forward strand.
TTTCTTTAAATGTTGTTAATTTTAGAGATTTTGCAAACAATAAACAACATCATGTTGATGATTATCCTTTTGGTGGAGGAGCAGGTATGCTTTTGAAAGTAGAACCTATTGTAGAAGCACTTGAAAGTGTGACATCATTACCTGCTAAAAAACCACATCAAAGAATTGTTTTATTAGATCCTGCGGGAGTACCCTTTAGTCATGACGTTGCACAAGATTTAGCAACAGCACAAGAACTTATTTTCATTTGTGGGCATTATGAAGGGTATGATGAACGTATTAAACACTATGTAACGGATGAGATTTCTTTAGGGGATTATGTGTTAACAGGTGGAGAACTTGCTGCCATGGTGATGATTGATGCAACGGTACGCTTATTACCCAATGTGTTGGGTAATGATATGTCGGCAATAACAGACTCTCATGCAACAGGATTGCTAGAGCATCCACAATACACAAGACCAAGAGAATATCGAGGTATGTGTGTGCCAGATGTTTTGTTGAGTGGACATCATCAAAAAATTGAAGAATGGAAAGAAAAAGAAAGTCTAAGACAAACATTATTGAAACGTCCAGATATGTTGGAAAAAATAGACTTAACATCAAAACAAGTTACTTTATTAGAAGAAATAAAGCGTGAGCATAGTATTGAAAAAGAAGAATGAGTGTGTATTGGTAGCAAAGGGTATAGCCTTTTGCTACCTTTTGTTTATTATTTAGAATGAGTATAAAAGACCCACATGATTTGTATGATAGTACCGAAAAAGTCATTTTTTCTGAAAAAATGAATAAAAAGTGATATGATATTAAAGAGGTGGAATAGAATCATGAGTAATAAAATACAAATCAATGACTTAACGAAAGAAGTCGTTAAAATAGCGTGGCCCGTTTTTATTGAATTATTATTAGGGTCACTTTTTGGCGTGATAAATATGATGATGGTTGGGCAAATTCCCGATAGTGCGTATGCAACAGCAGCAATGGCGTCTATTGGATTAACAAATCAGCCCTTATTTTTATGCTTAGCATTTGTTCAAGCGTTGAATGTTGGGGGAACAGCGGTAATTTCACGTTATTATGGGGCTAAAAAATTACATCGTATACCGTCTGTCTTGAAACATATTATGCTTATTAGCATTGTGTGTTTTATTTTGCCGTTATCCGTTTTAGGTTGGATTTTTGCACATCCTGTCTTATTGTTTTTAGGTGCACAACCTGATGCCATCAATATTGCAACAGATTATTTCCGACTATTGATGATTGCTTTTATTTTTCAAGGATTTACAATGACAATTTCAGCCGCATTACGAGGTGTGGGAGAAACAAAAATTCCGATGAGAAACAATATTATTGCCAATCTATGTAATGTATTCTTTAATAGTATCTTGATTTACGGTTTATTTGGTTTGCCAGCATTGCATTTAATGGGAACAGGTATCGCTACGATATTGGCGAATATGATTGCAGCATGCTTAATGTTTCGTTATTTGATTAGTGGAAAAGGACGTATTAAGTTTTCTTTAAAAGAAAAATTCCATTTCGATTATTTAACGGTACAACAACTGATAAAAATCGGATTACCGAGTGCAATGGAGCAACTTATTTTTAGAAGTGGTGCAATGATTTTTACAATGATTGTTGCCGGTTTAGGAACAGGTGTTTATGCTGCGCATCAAATAGGTTTAAATATTTGGACTTTATCCATTGCACCAAGTCAGGCATTTGGTATTTCTGCATCTGTTTTAGTTGGAAAAGAACTTGGTGCAAAAGCTCCTGAAATTGCCCAAAGATGTGCGATAATTGTTAGAAAATTAGCCTTTATTGTGGCATGTATTATGGGAGGTATTTTCTTCTTATTTGGTAAATGGATTGTTTTAGGGTATACCTCTTCTGATACAATTATGGCAAATATGTTATTGATTATGCCATTATTAGCTTTTGTGCAACCATTTTTAGCAGATAATTTAGCAATGACAGGTGCATTAAGAGGAGCAGGCGACACAATATGGCCAATGATTGCAACTTTAATTGGTGTCTTTATCATTCGTGTGGCACTTGGACATTTATTTGTGAGTATTTTACATTATGGTATTGTTGGTGCTTGGTGGGCACTAGCCATCAACCAAATTGTGACATGGCTTGTTGTCTTGTTAAGATATAGAACAGGAAAATGGAAAGCTATTCAAATTTAAAACGACAATGAGTAGATTTTATGATAAAATAAAGCTGTACATGGAAAAAGGAGAAATAAGATGACAACAGTAGTTGAAAGTTTTGATGCACTATTTGCAGAAAGAAAAGTACCCGTTACTAAAACAGATATTGGGGACGGACTAGTTTTATATAATGTAGATTTTCGATTAAAAGCAACACATACCCTTCGACTAGAAATGATTTTAGAAAACAACAAAGAAGAAACAGATATACAAATTGTTTATCGCCATGTTGGTTTTTTAAAAAATTATAATCAAAAAGACGAAGTCATTTCACTTATCAATCAGTTAAATGAAATGAAAACAGGTTATTATACTCTGTTTTTAGCTGGAGATGGCGAATTGTATTTACGTAAATTAGTCAGAAGTAATTACCAGGTCAAACCCGTTTATGACATGCTTATTCAAGGCCCTGCGATTGTTAGAGCACTTCTAGAAGATTTAGAAGCAATAACAGGAGCATTTGATGATGCACTATTCGAGTAAAAGAGGATTATCATGCAACTAAATATTCGTTCAGAACAACAGATGCAAGACGTTGCAAGTCAACTAGCACCATATTTAGAAAGTGGTATGACGATTTTACTTCATGGGGAATTAGGGGCAGGAAAGACGACTTTTACCAAAGGATTGGCAAAAGGGCTGGGTATTACAAAAATTATTAAAAGCCCAACGTATACACTCATTCGAGAATACTTAGATGGACGTCTACCACTGTATCACATGGACGTGTATCGTTTAGAAGATATTGGTGGAGATGAACTAGGTTTTGAAGAATATTTCGATGGGGAAGGTGTTTGTATTGTTGAATGGAGTCAATTTATACAAGAAACATTACCCAAACAAGTGCTACATATCTATTTAGATCGTGTACCTAACCAAGAAGACGCACGTGTCTTAAAAAGCGTGGCACACGGACCAAAATATGATGCGCTCATACAAAAATGGGAAAATAGTTTGTCGTTGAATTAGCTCATTAAAACTGTTATAATAAGGCATACGAAGGAAAACCTCTCTAAGAGGTTTTTTATTATGAAGATGTGAGGGAGAATAAATGGAAACATTAGAGCAAGAAAAATTGTGGTATGTGTTGCATACATATTCTGGATATGAAAATAAAGTCAAAGCCAACTTAGAATCTCGTATTCAAAGTATGGGCATGGAAGACTACATTTTCCGTGTTGTTGTACCAGAGGAAGAAGTTGTTGAAGTAAAAAACGGCAAAGAAAATGTTAAAATGGACAAAACATTCCCCGGGTATGTTTTGTTAGAAATGATTATGTCTGATCAAGCGTGGTACGTTGTTCGTAATACGCCTGGTGTGACAGGATTCATCGGTTCTCACGGAGCAGGTAGTAAACCAACACCACTTTTACCTGATGAAGTAGAATCTATTTTACATCGCATGGGTATTAGTTTACGTCAACATAATGGCGACTTTGTTGTTGGAGAAATTGTAACAATTTTAGACGGTGCTTTTAATGGTATGACTGGAAAAGTAGATGAAGTAGATACTGAAAAGGCAAAATTAAAAGTTATTGTTGAAATGTTTGGTAGACAAACAATCGCTGAAGTCGATTTTGATCATGTAGATAAGGTGTAGAATATGAAAGATTTGTTTGAATTTGAATTAGCGCAAGTAAAACCTTCTGTTGTCATTTGCCCCAAATATGAACAAACCTTTCGCATTTTGGGGAAACGATGGAATGCCATGATTATTGAGGTGTTACGTCAAGGGGAATGCAGATTTTCACAATTATCACGTGCGATTGAAGGATTGAGTGATCGCGTTTTAACAGAACGCTTACGTGAAATGGAACAAGAAGATCTTATTGAGAAAAATACAGAGTGTCCAGAACATGTCAAATTTACATATCGCTTAACGCAAAAAGGTTTAGAACTTGCACAAGCAACCCAATCGCTAAAAGAGTGGGCACAAAAGTGGATAACTGAGGATTGTCAAGAAGAAAAGAATAGTATAGAATAACACATATATCATATATAACAGCAATGATAAAAGAAACATTGTCCATAATTTGTTCAGGGAGATTTATCGTAGACTGAAAGTAAATCCAAAGAAAAACAATGCCTTTCGCTTTTAGAGCTGAACTGGAAACAGTTTCCGGTCAATGACCGTTATCAAATAGAGCATTTATCCAAAAGATGAATGGCAAAAAGGTGGTACCACGATATAGTCGTCCTTTACAAGTTAACACTTGTAAAGGACTTTTTTGTTAAGGAGGATTATATGTTACAAGAAAAATTGATGCAATTACGCGAACAAACGCTAAGTCAATTAAAGGACATTAAAACAGCAAGTATTCAAGAGCAAGTTAATTTATTAAACGACTTACGCATTGCTGTTTTAGGCAAAAAGAGTGACTTAACACAAGTCATGAAACAACTCAAAGATGCAAGTGAAGAAGAAAGAAAAATAATTGGTGCATTGGCAAATGACATTCGCCAAACAGTGACACAAGCTGTTGAGAATGCTAGAGAAACATTTGAAGCATATCAATTAGAACAGGCTTTAGCCAGCCAAACGATTGATGTGACCTTACCTGGAAATAAACAATCTGTTGGGACAACACATTTATTAACAAGAGTCCTAACACAATTAGAAGATTTATTCATGAGTATGGGATATGATGTAGTTGAAGGCCCAGAAGTTGAAACAGATTTGTATAATTTTGGAAAAATGAACTTACCAAAAAATCATCCAGCAAGAGATATGCAAGATACATTTTATATTAACGAGGATATTTTACTACGTACACAAACATCGCCTGTACAGGCAAGAACAATGGAAAAACATGATTTTTCTAAAGGCCCATTAAAAATGATTAGTCCGGGAAAAGTGTACCGTCGTGATGATGACGACGCGACACATTCTCATCAATTCCAACAAATTGAAGGTTTAGTCATTGATAAACATATTACAATGGCAGATTTAAAAGGAACATTACAAGTGGTGGCAAAAGAAATGTTTGGTGAAGATAGACAAATTCGTTTAAGACCAAGTTATTTTCCCTTTACAGAGCCGTCTGTCGAAGTCGATGTTAGTTGTTTTAAATGTGGTGGACAAGGTTGTGCGGTATGTAAACGAACTGGTTGGATTGAAGTATTAGGTGCCGGCATGGTACACCCAAATGTTCTTGAAATGTCGGGTGTAGATTCTACTGTTTATGGTGGTTTTGCCTTTGGAATGGGATTAGAACGTTTTGCCATGTTGAAATATGGTGTTGACGATATTCGTCATTTTTATCAAAATGATGTGCGTTTCTTAAATCAATTTTCAGTCATAATGGAAGGAGAAGAATGATGTTAATATCTTATGAATGGCTAAAAGAATATTTACCAAATTTATCCGTATCTCCACAAGAATTGGCGGATAAAATGTCAACAACTGGGATTGAAATTGAAGGTGTTTCCTCAATAGGAGAAACATTGACAAAAATCGTTATCGGAAAAACAATCGACGTTGTAGATCATCCAGATTCTGACCATTTACACATTTGTCAAGTTGAGGTTGGTCTAGACCATGCACCTGAAGAACAAGGGGTACTGCAAATTGTATGTGGAGCGCCAAATGTAGACAAAAATCAAAAAGTGATTGTAGCCTTATCTGGTGCACGTATCGTAAATAATATTAAAATTAAAAAAGGAAAAATTCGTGGGGTTGCCTCAAATGGCATGTTATGTTCTCTTGAAGAATTAGGTTTTCCGTCGAATGTCATTCCTAAAGAAGTAGCAAATGGCATCTTCATTCTTCCAGAAGATGCTCCAATAGGTTCAGATATAGTGGATTATTTAGGTTTGAATGATTCTGTACTAGAGTTATCCATTACACCAAATAGAGCAGATGCTCTAAGTATGTACGGAACGGCTTATGAAGTAGGTGCGATTTATGATGAAACACCACACATACACACATACAATGTTCCAACAGATACAACAAAACAAGTAAAAGATTATGTTCAAGTGTCTGTTGACAATCCAGTAGATTGTCCAGCTTATTACATGACAATCATTAAAGATGTTACGATTCAGCCAAGCCCACTTTGGCTACAAATGCGTTTAATGAAAATTGGTGTACGTCCTATCAATAATGTCGTAGATGCAACAAACTACATGCTCATGGCATACGGACAACCTTTACATGCTTTTGACTACGATACACTACCTCAAAAACACATTCATGTTAGAAAAGCAAATGAGCATGAAACATTGGTGACTTTAGATGATACGACACGTACATTGACGGTCGATGATATTGTGATTACTTCTGGTGATACACCGGTAGCTTTAGGAGGTGTGATGGGTGGTTTAGACACAGAAATTACATCTAAAACAACAACGGTTGCCTTAGAAACAGCTGTTTTCAATCCAAAAAATATCCGCTTGACATCTAAACGTTTGAATTTACGTAGTGAATCTAGTGCAAGATATGAAAAAGGCATTAACTTAGCGATTGTGAAAGAAGTGGCACATCAAGCAGCAGCACTTATTGCTGAACTATCAGGAGGAACAGTTGTAAGTGGTTATGAAGCTATTGATACATTAGATGTTCAACCATCTCGTGTGATGATTACGACTGATAAAATCAATCACGCTTTAGGAGCAACTTTAACACAGCAAGAAGTCTTATCTATATTTGATCGTCTTGCATTTGAATACAATGTAAATGGTACAGACATAGATGTCATTGTGCCACCAAGACGTTGGGATATTGCGATTGAATCAGATATTATTGAAGAAGTCGCACGTATTTATGGCTACGACAAATTACCGTCAACCTTACCAGTGACGCCAGCCGTTAGTGGTCGATTAAGCACCATGCAGTCGTATGTAAGAAAAACAAGAAGTTTATTTGAGGGATTAGGTTATACACAAGTGATTGGGTATTCTTTAACATCTCCTGAAAAATCGGGTTTATTAGCAATGGCAGCAGATGATGCTATTTCATTAGCTTTACCAATGAGTGAAGAAAGAAGTGTTCTACGTCGTAGTTTACTCAGTGGTTTATTAGACATTGCAAGTTATAATATTGCAAGAGGAAACACAAACTTATCACTTTATGAAACAGGGCGTGTGTTCTATGCCGTACCAGACCAAGTACAACCACGTGAGGAAGAACATATTGCGTTATTATTAACAGGCAATAAAACAGAAAAAACATGGAATAGTAAATCAGAAAAAATCACTTTCTACGACTTAAAAGGTACTTTAGAAACATATTTTGAGAAAATGGGCGTATCACAAGACATTGTGTATAAACCAGTCAAAAAAGAGAATATGCATCCAGGGCGTACCGCAAGCATTGTGTTAAATGGACAAGAAATTGGATTTATTGGACAACTACACCCAAGTTTAGAAAAAGCATACGATTTACCAGAAACGTATGTTTGTGAATGTTTGGTGTTACCATTGATTACATATCAAAGACAAGCATTGGTACAAACAGAAGTACCAAAATATCCAAGTATGACACGTGATATTGCCTTACTTGTGGACAAAGACTTATCACATGCTGATATTTTAACCGTTCTAAAAGAAAATGCTGGAGCATATCTAGTCAATGTGCACTTATTTGACTACTACATGGGTGATAATATTGGCTTGAACAAAAAATCATTGGCGTACCGCTTAACGTTTATGAATTTAAAAGCGACATTAGTAGAAGAGGACGTCAATAAGGCAATGCAACAAGTTACAACAGCATTAACAGAAACATTTAACATTGTTATTCGATAAAATAGAAAAGCTAGACACCAACATTTAGAATAGTTGATGTCTAGCTTTTTGAGTGTTGTTAGATTTGGTGTACTGGGTGTATATTACGTAAAAAATTATTTTTTCCTCCAATTGTAAAGTAAAGTGCAAAAAAACAGATAATTACTTTCTCTTTTGCGGGGTTAATAACCAAACAATAAAAACAAAGGTTTTCTAGTCAAGGCGAAAAACAAAGTGTGCCTTGACGGGAAACCTGTTTTTATTAAACTATTAATCTACCCGCAATAAAAATAACTCTGCAGGTGTACGATAACCTAATTTACGCCGTATTTTCTGATTTAAGCAGGATTCTATTTTACGAATAGTTGACTTTTTAACGGTATTGATAGATTTACCCTTAGGTAAAAACTCCCGTATCTGTCCGTTATGATTTTCGTTAGTACCACGCTCATAAGATGAATAAGGGTGTGCATAGTAAATGCTTAAATATGTCGATTCTAATTCAGATAACGAGGCGAATTCTGACCCATTATCAGATGTAATACTCTTGAAGGTTGATTTCCTATATTGTTTAAAAATATTCTTTAATGTCCGTAAGACACATTGTGCTGTTTTATCATTCATTTTACGTATAATTGTATAACGTGTTTGTCGTTCTACTAACGTTAATAATAGTGCTTCATTTTTTGTCTTCTTAAATAAGACTAAATCAATTTCCCAATGTCCAAATTCTGTACGATTATTCGCTACGTCTGGTCGATTTTCGATAGATGTACCCATATTTTTCTTGTATGTTTTGGTGTTCTCTTTTTTCGGTCGTTTTCTAATGCTTACCATTTTGGGTAAATCAATTGGTTTGATAGGGATAATACCTTGATGAACAAACGTATAAACCGTTTTCGTACAAGGGACTTTTTCATTAGGATGATTTTGCCGATACCAATGTACAAAGGTATCAATACTATGGGTTCTATATTTTTCAGTAACTACCTGTTGTAAGTCTTTGAAAAATTGTTGACTAAATTTTTCAGTTAAATCATGATGATATTTATTTTGTTGCTTAGCTTTATAGATGTAATGGCTTGTTTCAGCGTAATATTTTAATTCGTCACGTTGGATACCATTTCGATTAACAATTTGATTAACGCTTCCTCGTTTAATTTCTCTATAAATTGTGGATACATTTCTTCCGAGTCGTTCAGCGATATATCGTATTGGCTTTTTTTCGTTTAATAACGTTTCAATTTTTGTACGTTCAACCAATGATAGCTGTTTATATTGTTTTTTTGTGTTATAATTTGTTTTAGACATGATAATGACCTTTCTAATTTTGTGGTGAATCTTAGTAAGTTAATTATCTGTCTTTTTTTGTTTTTATAACACTATTTTGCTTTTGCACTTTATTTTACAACTCGGCAAAATTATTTTTTCTCAAAAAATACTTTTCTTTTTTGAATTTTATGGTAGTATATTAACAAAACATTAAAAAATGAAAAAAACATGAAAGAGAAAGGAGCGTTTATCACATGAGCTTTATTATTGTCGTTATTTTAGTCATTATTTTAAATTTAGCTTATGATGATAGTAGATAGCGACGTTTTGTACTCTTTTTTGTATTGATAAAAGGCTAGTATCTACATCATCGTAGGTACTAGTTTTTTGTTTAGTATAGTGTCAAATTTTTAACAAAATTTAGCAGTGTATTTTATTTTATAATGTAAGAAAAAAGGGCTCTATGTCAAATAGGGTTGATGACTCATAAAAAGTAGTGATGTCACAAATGTTACGTCACTATCTTTTTATTTTAAGTCACAAAGTGATGTACGGCTCACCGAAATGTACACGATACATTTTTCTCTTCCCCTACGTTGTGCGGGGAAGGAGCTATTCGTACATCACTTTTGACTTAAACTATTAAGCAACTAGTGAAGTAGATGGTACGGTATATGGTACATATAACTTACAGATTAATAAAATACGATTTCTAAAATGTGAAAAGTTACGATAACCATAGGCATTTCTCTTAAGTACTTTAATTTTATGATTGATTCCTTCAAGTGCACCGTTAGTCAAATGATGGTAGATAAAGGTGTTTTTAATATAGGGTAAATACCCTTTGAAAGTTCTTAATACTCTACGTAAACCAGGAGAAATAGCTTCCTGTTTAGCCCATATGAGTATTTCTTCAAATCGGTCAAAATCTCTATTATGTAAAGCATCTCTTAATTGATGAACGACATCGTATGTGGCTCTTAGTTCGGGGACTTGTTCCAATAAATAATCGACTATCCCTTGTGTATGCGTCATCCAATCAAACAGTGGAAAACGGTGATAAGGATAACTACTTAGTGTATCTGTGTTACTTAAAAACAACTTCCAATAACGTTTCATTTTGTTGTATAAACGGCGATTGTTCTGATGTAAAGCTTTCATTACATGCACTCTGTGTTTTGTTAACTCACGATTTAATGCTTGTACAATATGAAAAGGGTCGATAATGATATGTGCGTTAGGAAATACTTGCTTGGATATCTGAATATAGGGGCGAAACATATCAATCGTAATTGTTTTAACAGCTTTTCTTGTCTGGGTATCGTATCTAGCAAAGTAGTCTAATAGCGTGCTGGATTTACGGTCGTGTACAACGTCAATCAGTTGATGAGTCAGTGCATCACAATAGATAAAACTCATGGCACTATCAGAAGATTTTACTGACTTGAATTCATCAAAGCACAGATGATGAGGTAATTGTGTGTTGTGATTTACTTTTAAAGTAGAGGCGACCTTATCAACAATACGTCTGACCGTATGTACAGATACATTGTGTTGTTTAGCGATGTACGTTTCTGAAATGGTTTCTGTTAAAGTGTCCATTATCTTTTGTTTTAAACGGTTTGTGATAAAACAATGCTTATCCACAATAGGTGTTTCCGCTGTAAATGATGATTGACAGGATTTACAATAAAAACGTTGTTTAGTGAGTGATAAATAGGCGTTTAGTCCTGAAATTTGGCATAAAGACAGTTGCGATTGACGTGTCCCATTTTTTACAATGCCATTGGTTGCGTGACAATTTGGGCAACAATCTGGTGTATAGGTTAATTTACCGTATAAGACCAATGATTTTTTATGTCGAATGTCACACTCTGATATGTTTTCATGATCAAATGTGATGTTTTTATCCTTTAATTGTAGTAAGATTTCTGTTATATTAGACATAGGCAATTTCTCCTTATTATTTGGTCGTACTTTTAATTTAAGAGAAAATTGCCTTTTTGTCTACATAAAATTAGGGTTGCTGGCTTATGCCATCAACCCTAAAAATTATACAGCCGAAAAAAGAAAGGACAGTGTATATGACACAATCAAAGAAATTAACAGTAGGACAATTTTTGACAAAGGTATTGAATGGGACAGCGATCGCTGTATTAGTTGGCTTAATTCCAAATGCGATTTTATCGGTTTTATTAACAAACCAACTTTTTAAAGGTAATGAGTTTATTCTCATGTGGCATACAGCAAATGTGCTTTTTCAAGCGGTTATTCCTGCTTTAATGGGGGCGTTAATTGCTTTTGAATTTGGATTTAAAGGATTAAAAGCTGCCTCTGTTGCAGCAGCAACGTATGTTGGTTCTGGAGTGACAACAAAAGCAGTTGTTGTGTCTAATTTATTGAAACAATCACAAGAACTAGGTAATGAAGAATTGATTAAAAATGCTAAAACGGTCGCAAATGGTTTTTTAACAGCTGGGACAGGTGACATTATTAATGCCATGTTGGTTGCGAGTCTAGGTGTTTTATTGCTTCTTGTTTTACAAGATAGACTAGGGTCATTAAATATTATTTTAATACCGATATTAAGTGTGTTGGTTTCTGTTATTGGATTATATACACTTCCGTATGTAAAAAGTATTACGACAGAAATAGGTGTTCTCATTAAAAACTTTACCGAATTACAACCGTATTTGATGAGTATATTGATTTGTGTGTCTTTTGCTATTTTGATTGTATCTCCAATTTCAACAGTTGCGATTGGTTTGGCAATTGGTTTGACAGGATTATCGGCAGGAGCATCTGCAATGGGAGTAGCTTCTACCACTATGGTATTGATTGTTCATTCGTTTACAGTCAATAAGCCAGGTGTGACGATTGCCGTAGCATTGGCTTCAATGAAAATGATGATGCCAAATGTTTTTAGACACCCAATCGTTTATATTAATATTGTCACAACAGCTGTTTTATGTGCGTTATTAGTGCCAACATTTCATATTGTCGGAACACCAGCAAGTGCAGGTTTTGGTTTAGTTGGGCTAACAGGTTTATTTGCTTCTATTGATGGAGGTTTATCGCCTATTTTGGCAGTGGTGTCTTGGATTTTTTTACCATTAGGTATTGCTATTTTAACACGTTATCTTTACACAAAAGTATGGCGTCTATATACACCAGAGGTATTTAAATTTGATGCATAAGTGGTATTTATCTACATTGACAATGGTGTTTTTTCTATTATGGGATAGTGATATTTTTGTTTCGTTGTAAATTGTTTAGGTGTGTTTATCGCTGAATTAACAGCAATCTCTTTTTATGTATTGAAATAAACAGGTTTATCACTAGATAATAATGCAATGTGTCATATTAGTTTTTTTATAGAAGTCATTACTCTTATGTATCTAATTATTGCTAGTTTGTTGATGATAATTGTTGGATATTTATACTATTGAGGTAAAGACATCATATAAAGTAATCTCTTCTTATTTTATGACGATTTTTCTGCATATTCATGATATAGAAGTTGACTTATGTTGTATAAATAGGTATGATAGGTAGGAGATTATATAGAGATGAGTGAGATGTGTGGTTCAACGTAAAACAGGTTTAGCGTGTACAGTGTGCGGACAGCGTAATTATACCGTTACACCAACTGAAAAAGGAAAAACAGTTCGTTTAGAAGTGAAGAAATTTTGCCGTTATTGTGCAAAACATACATTACACAAAGAAACAAAATAGGAAAGACACAAATAAGTTTGTCACAAAAGGAGTTTATTATGAAATTTTTAAAAAGTGTGTTTCAAGAAATGAAACTAGTCACTTGGCCAACAGGAAAAGAATTAGCAAGATTGACAGGAACAGTTGTTTCTAATGTGATTGCATTCGCATTATTTTTTGCAGTAGTGGATGCAGGCATTACAGCACTTGTACATTTATTATTATCATTTTAATTAAGAGAGTTAGGCAAAGTTCTCTCCAGATAATAGACAATGCTTTGTCTATTATCTGGTTTTTTTATTTGAAAAGGAGTTTGTATGTTAGAAATAAAAGCATTAACAGGTGGTTATACAAATTATGCGGTTTTAAAAAATGTCACATTTTCTGTTAATTCAGGAGAATTGGTTGCTTTGATTGGGCTAAATGGTGCAGGGAAAAGTACAACAATTAAGCATATTATCGGACTGATGAAACCTTTTTCTGGAGAAGTGACGATTAATGGAAAAACTGTGGAAATGGACGCAAAAGCCTATAGACAGCAAGTAACGTATATTCCAGAAACACCTATTTTATACCAAGAATTAACATTAAAAGAGCATCTTTTTGTCACAGGTTTTGCCTACGGCTTATCACAAGAGGAAGCGCTAGACAAAGCAAAACCCTATTTAGAAGCATTTGGTTTAATGGAAAAACTTGATTGGTTTCCTGCCTATTTTTCTAAAGGTATGAAACAAAAAGTTATGATTACATGTGCTTTCATGATTGATGCATCTGTTTATATCATTGATGAACCTTTTTTAGGATTAGATCCTCTAGCTATTCGTCATTTATTAACGATGATTGAAGATAAAAAGAAAAAAGGAGCAGCTGTTTTAATGTCTACACATGTCTTATCGACCGCAGAAAAACAATGCGATACATTTGTCTTTATTCATGACGGGATTATTCAAGCAGTTGGAAATTTACAAGCATTACAAGAACAATATCAAGTGCCAAATGCTTCTTTAGATGACTTGTATATTCAAATGGTAAATGAGGCGACAAAATGAATTTAGAAGGATTATTTAAAACGAGATTAGCCAATCATCAAAAGCGTTTAGCCAAGTATTTAAGGTATGTTTTTAATGATCATTTTGTATTGGTACTTATGATTGCCTTGGGAGGTATTGGGTTATCTTATGCACAATTTATTCAAACATTATCATTTACGCATGACCAAACAACCCTTGTTTTAATAGGCATTATCGCTATTTTGTCTTGCTTGACTTTATTCGGCAAATTAGCATTGCTTATTCAACCAGCAGACAAACACTTTTTAAGTACGCTAGAAAATGATTGGAAACCATATATTCATAAAAGTTTAGTGTATAGTTTGTGTTTACCTAGTTTTATTGCTATTTGTACGGTAGGCATATTGTATCCATTGTTTTTAAAAATGAACGTAGTTGTTTCTTTTGTTTTGTGTATTGTCATGATATTGTTAAAGTATGTTGATTTACTTAGACAAGTGTGGTTATTAAAACAAAATAGACCATTAAAGCAATGGCAAAGTGTTGTAGCGATGATGTTAAGTAGTGGTATTGTCTTTAGTCTGTATTTTTTTGTTAATATTTGGGCGAGTGTGATATGTGTTGGTTTATTTATTGGTATCATGCAGTATAGTCTACAAAAGGATACAGCATTGTATTATTGGGAGTATATTGTCGATACAGAAATCAAGCGAATGAATCAAATATACCGTTTATTACAATTATTTATTGATGTCCCGATTTTTGAAGAAACAGTAAAAAGACGACCATATTTAGATAAATGTTTTACAAAAACAACACGTCTTTATTATTATTTGTATGAACGTGCTTTTTTACGTGGAAAAGCAGAGTTGAGTATGTCGATGCAATTAATGGGGATGACAATTTTATTGAGATATTTATTTTCTAATGTATATTTGTATAGTGGTATACTCGTATGTATGCTATTTTTGACGGGCTATCAATTATTGCCGATGTATCAACATTTTTCAGGTCATATTTTATTAGAGATTGCACCTTATACAAAAGACGAAAAAAAACGTGATTTTCAAGCGTTTTTAAAGAAAATATTGGTAGTGCAGTTATTGGTAGCGAGTGTGTTGAGTATGCTCATAGCGTTCGATATTCGCTTAATGATAGGTATTTTGATAGGTATTGTGTTCATTTATATCATTTTTCCGTTGTATGTTCAAAGAAAACTTGATAAAATATAGAAGCAAAATTGAAGAAATAAGGGTATAACATGGATTATAGAATGGATTCAGAGTGGGATTTATATCCATTAGGTGGCGAAACGGGTCAGTCCTATATGGGTGTTAAAGGAAAACAAAATATATTTTTAAAACGAAACACAACACCATTTTTAGCGGCCGTTTCTACGGAGGGTATGACACCTAAATTATTATGGACAAAAAGAACGGTTCACGGCGAAGTGTTAACGGCTCAGGAATGGATTGATGCTAGACAATTAGACGAAGAAGAAATGGTTCAAATGGACGTTTTGAATTTAGTAAGAGATATTCATCAATCAGAACCTTTATTGAAAATGCTCAAACAAATTGACGGTAAAGTTTGCTCGCCAATGGATTGTTTGTCACTCTATGCAGAAGATTTGCAAACAGATTTAAGAACAAATCACTTTTTAAATGATGTTTACAATTATTTACAACAACGAGCAGTGATGTTGATAGATACACCAAAAACGGTGTGTCACGGCGATTTAAATCATCGTAATTTTCTATTAGAAAAAACAGGACGTTTGTATTTGGTTGATTGGGAAATGGTCAAACTTTGTGACCCAATGTTAGATATTGCCAATATTTTGTGTCAATATGTAGATAGAAAAGATTGGTTAACATGGATTGATGTTTATGGGCTAGAGATAAATCAAGACCTTATTGAGCGGTTAGAATGGTACGTGCTATACGATTGCTTGATAAGTATTAAGAAAAATCATTTCCAAGGTCGATACAGACAAATGAATAATAGTATTTTACTGATAAAAGATGTATTAAAACAAATAAGAAATCGTTAAAATGAGGGACTAGCAAATATGTTAGCCCCATTTTATATGGGAGAAAAGAGTAAGGAGTATAATATGCGATTAAGACATAAGCCGTGGGCAAAAGAAAAGATTGAACAACATCCACAATACGTTGTTCAACATCCAAAAGAATGGAAAGGTCGTTGGCACGAACGTTTTAATAATAACAATCCTATTCACATCGAAATTGGAACAGGAAAAGGTCAATTTATTGTGGGTATGGCAAAAGCTAATCCGACAATTAACTATATTGGTATTGAATTACAAACGAGTGTTGTAGTCGTAGCTTTAGATAAATTGATTGAAGAAGATTTACCAAACTTACAATTATTGCACATTAACGGAGGAGATGTGACAGAGTTTTTTGATAATGGGGAAGTGGATCGTATTTATTTAAACTTTAGTGATCCGTGGCCAAAGAAAAAACACGAAAAACGACGTTTAACTTACAAAACCTTTTTAGAAAGTGATGAACAAATTTTGGTTCCGAATGGTGAAATTCATTTCAAAACGGATAATCAAGGTTTGTTTGAGTATTCATTGGCAAGTTTTTCTCAATATGGCATGCACTTAAAACAAGTGTGGTTAGATTTGCATACGAGTGATTTTGAAGGCAATATTATGACAGAGTATGAACAAAAATTTTCGGCAAAAGGACAACGTATTTACCGTGTCGAAGCAGCTTTTGTGGAGAAAAAATAAAAATAAATTGACCCTAAAGTGAAAATAAGAGAGTATATCCATAAATATTTTTAAATACTAAAAACCCTTGACATCAACTTCTTCAAAACGTTGATGTCAAGGGTTTTTCGATTCTATCATACCGTGTCGATGGATAAAGAAGAAATGAAATTGATAAAAAGATGTATCTTTGTTATACTGATTGAAAGCGAAAGAGAGGTAAGGTATGGAACACCAAACAATTTATTCTGTGGAACAAGAAAGAGGACTAAACCGATTTGTTGCAAGGACGTTTTTATGGATGATGATTGGGTTAGCCATTAGTACGCTTTCAGCGTATATGCTACTCAAAACAAAGGTTTTATTTTATCACATCGTTTCCAATTCATTTTTTTATTATGGTATTTTTATGATTGAAATTATGTTAGCTTATTCGCTACGCATCAATTTAGAAAAAATCGAAAATAAAATGTCTTATATTGTGAAATTTATCGTGTATTCGATACTGACTGGTGTGACATTTGCTGTGGTGGGTGCTTTATATGAACCGATGAGCATTGTCTATGCGCTCGTGTCAACTATTCCTTTGTTTGCTATGTTAGCCATTTATGGTTATACAACAAACCGAGATTTAACAAAAATAGGAACAATTGCAAGACCTATTATGATTGGGTTAATCATTTCTATTCTGATGAATGGCTTACTTTTCAAAAGTAATTTTATTGAGTTGATGATTTCTATTGTTGTATTATTAATATTTTCAGGTTTAACAGCGTATGATATGCAAAAAATTAAAGCAGTGTATCTTTATTTTGAAAACCAACCACACGTACACAACTCACTTATTGTATCTTGTGCATTGGAATTATATTTAGATTTCATCAATATGTTTATATCTGTTTTAAATATTTTTGGTAAATTAAAAGATTAGATTATATCGGAAAGGATATATATGAAAAAAATTATAAAATATGCAACAGCTTTGAGTACGATTGTGTTAGCCGGAACGGCGTATCAATATAAAAAACAACTGGACAAACAACATTTATGTGATACGATTTTATCAAATGCCAAAACAGATAGTCGATTACAAGGTCATATTGTCGGTTCGTTTATCAACATGACAAAAGAGTATTCAGATGTTTTTGATATGAATGTTTTTGTGGGTGGTGTGACAACGACACAATACACATACGATTTTGTTGCCGATGCACAAACTGGTGCTTTACTAGCATTACATCAACAAATTCGCCTGTAATGTTTAGGGCTGATGAAACAGGCAAATCGAATACGTGTTATCCATTTATGATAAGGGATATGCACACCATAAAAGTGGTAAACTGACATTAAAAACGTCAGTTTACCACTTTTGCATATTAGAGTGATTTTTTAGTTTTCACGTATGATTTATGGTATACTATAACAACAAAACAGTTAAAGGTAGGGATATTGTGATGACAAAAGAAGAATTGATGACATACGCACAAGAAGCATTACAACATGCGTATTGCCCATATTCAAATTTTCCAGTAGGTGCAGCGATTTTGTATAAAGACGGAACAGTGATTAAAGGTGCGAATATTGAAAATGTATCCTTTGGTGCCACAAGTTGTGCAGAGCGTAGTGCTTTATTTGCTGGAGCGTCACAAGGATATCGTAAAGGCGATATTGTGGCGATTGCTGTGGCAGGGAAAACAGAGGATTACTTACCACCATGTAATATTTGTCGACAAGCCTTAGTTGAATTTTGTTCTCCAGAAACACCTGTTTATTTAGTGAATGGAGATAATGATATTTTAAGTTTAACATTAAATGATTTAGTACCGTATTCATTTACTAAATTAGATATGTAAGAAAGGATTTTATATATGATTGTTTATAAAATACCGACAGGTTTATTATCTGAAAATGTTTATTTTGTTGTTAAAGACAATAAAGACACATTGATTTTTGATCCTGGTGCTCAACCAGAAGATTTATTAGCATTTATCCAAGAACATGATTTAAATCCCGTTGCGATTGCTTTAACACATGCACATTATGATCACATAGGAGCATTAGATGAGGTACGCAATGTTTACCCAGTGCCTGTATACATGCATCATATTGAAAAAGACTTTTTAAGCAATCCTGTTTTAAATTTATCAAGTAGACATGAACCACTTTCTGTGAGAGAAGCAGACGTTTTATTCAAAGAAATGGGAGAAGTTTCTATCGAGGGATTTGATTGTCGTATTGAACATGTACCGGGGCACTCTCCGGGTAGTACGGTTTATCTATTTGAAAAAGACGGTTTTGCCATTGTCGGTGACACACTATTTAAAGGTGGTTGTGGCAGAACAGATTTACCGTCAAGTAGTTCTCATGCAGAACTTATGGAAGGTATAAATAAGCATTTAATGACACTGCCAGATAACACTGTTATTTTATCTGGACATGGTGACCAAACAACCATTCAACAAGAACGTGTTACGAACCCTTACTTAAACGGAGTGACACGATGAACATTATTCGCTTTCCGAAAAATAAAGATGTTTTCTTACAAAAAGCAACGCAATCTTTTGAAGAAGCAAATATGACTGAAGCCATTCTCTATATGGAAAAAGCCATTCAAGAAACAAAAGATACATCTTTATATACGATCTATATTGCGACATTATTGGAAAGTCATGAATTGGATAAGGCTTTAGCATTTTTTAAGACATACTTACCTAATATACAACAAGAAACACAGGATATAGAGTGGGACAGCTTGTACATTCGTTTATTATTAGAGTTGTGGGACTTAGAAACAGCTGCGTCTACATTAGAAAAAAAGACAGCTTATTATGAACAATATGGATTATCCACATATCAATTAGAGGTTCTGTCACAACGTTTAAATCAACAACATATCGCATTAAAAAATGAAGAGGAAGAAATGCAACAACAGTTGATGATGCAACTCGAAAAAGTTGAAGCATTATCTTTTTTAGAGCAACGTTCTTTATTGCCAATGCTCAATATACTATCTGCTGATGCGTATATAGAACAAGCCATGTATTTATTGTGTACAAAACAGTTTCATCCACTCTTGAAATCTTATTTGCTGGAAATGTTATGTGAACGCCAATACACACAAGACATAGACATGGTGTGGTTTGGCGAAAAACAGAGTGTGTCGTTAACGCAACTTGTGCCGGTTTTGGAGCATCCTATATATCAATGCATGGATAAATATGTCGACAATATGGCGATTGATGAACAAAATAAACAAGTGTTACAACAAAATATATTGTTGTACGTGTCGATGTTATATCCTTTTATAGAGCGTGTCATTGACGATGAAGTGGCATTTGTTCATGCTTTACAAGAAAAACATGTAGCAGAAAAACAACATGTATGGATTGACCGTTTAGAAAAAGAAATTCAAAAAATGACGATGTAAAAGAGGTGAAAAAATGATAGGTTATTATATTGGGATTTTGTTACTCATTGGTTTGGATCAAGTTGTGAAATATTGGATTGTACAAACTTTCCCATTACATACAGGGCAAACGCTTATAGATGGTGTTGTGTCTTTATACCATATCCAAAACAAAGGAGCAGCATGGGGAATATTATCTGGTAATATGTTATTTTTTACCATTATGACGATTGTTGTTCTTGTCGGTTTAATGTATTGGATACACCGTCAAAAACGTGGACGTCTTGAAAAAATGATTTACATGTTCATTTTTGCCGGTGCTATTGGGAATTTCATTGATAGATTACGATTAGGTTATGTCGTTGATATGATTAAAGTGGATTTTATTGATTTTCCTATATTCAATGTTGCCGATATTTGTTTGACATTTGGCGCAGTGCTACTCATTTTATACATGATTTTAGATTCAAGAAAAGGATAAATTATGAAAGAAACAAAGATTGTCACCAATCAAACAGAACGTTTGGATAAAGTGATACAAGAATGGTTAACGATAAGCCGTTCACAAATTCAACAACTTATTAAATTAGAACAAGTAATGGTGAATGGAAAACTAGAAAAAGCCAATTATAAAGTTAAAGAAAATGACGTGATTGAGGTATCTATTTTTGAAGAGGAACCGATTGACGTTATACCTGAAAATATTCCGATTGAAATTGTGTATCAAGATACCGATGTTGTTGTCATTAACAAGGCAAAAGGAATGGTTGTGCATCCGTCACGAGGGCATGAAACAGGTACTTTAGTCAATGCTTTGTTGTATCATATAAGTTCGCTATCCACTGGAACGGGTCATGTACGACCGGGTATTGTACACCGTATTGATAAAGACACGACAGGTTTATTGGTGGTGGCTAAACATAATGATGCACACCAATTTTTAGCCAATCAATTAAGAAAGCACACCATGGAAAGACAATATGTTGCTTTAGTGCATGGAGTGATTGAACATGAAACAGGAACGATTGATGCGCCTATTGCACGTGATAAACAAGATAGATTGAAATTTTCTGTTCAAAAAGACGGTAAGCATGCCGTTACCCACTTTAAAGTACTCGAAAGGTTTGATGATAAAACATTGGTTTTGTTACATTTAGAAACTGGACGAACACATCAAATTCGTGTACACATGAATTTTATAGGGCACTCACTTGTGGGGGATCCTCTATATAGTCCGTATGAGGAAGATAAAACGCAAGGACAATATTTGCATGCGAAAACATTAGGATTTATACATCCAAAAAGTAAAGAAGTATTGTCGTTTACAACTGAATTACCAGAACAGTTTCAAGCGTATTTAGAAACATTAAGAAAGTAGGTTTATATGTATACATTTAAAACAGATATTGATGAACAATCGTACGATATATTTGTTGAACAACACCCAATGGGAAATTTATTACAAACAGCTAAGTGGGCAAGTGTAAAATCAGAATGGCAGTCTGTACGTACAGCTGTTTATCAAGATAACCAAATGGTCGGAGCAGCTTTGATTTTAATTCGTACCATTAAAGGTTTTAAATTTGG
Organism: Carnobacteriaceae bacterium zg-84; assembly: GCA_013874835.1. Lineage (NCBI taxonomy): Bacteria > Bacillati > Bacillota > Bacilli > Lactobacillales > Carnobacteriaceae > Carnobacteriaceae bacterium zg-84. Next base: position 539,920 of record CP059430.1, read on the forward strand.
GTACATACCAAGAGGACCAATTATCGACTACGATAATCAAGCATTAGTTTCTTTTTATATGAATGAATTAAATCAATTTGCTAAAAAGAATAAATGGTTATTTATTAAATTTGACCCAAGAATTGTACGTAAATCGGCACCATTTAAAGTGTTTCCAAGCTCCCCCGTCTTATCTGATAGTTTAGAAAAAGTAAATACACTCACACAAAAAGGTATTCGCTATTTAGGGTTAACAACGTCTTTATATGACACCGTGCAACCAAGATTTGAAGCCATTCTCGATGTCGAGCAGTTTGATGAAAAAGCACTCTCATCAAAAGTCCGAAATTGTATCAAAGCATCTCGTAAAAGAGATGTTGTCATCACGTCTTATGATGAGGAGGGTGCGGATTTGTTAAATCACGTCATTCAAAAGACAATGGCACGTAAACATATTCAGTTAAGAGGTGCAGATTATTTCCGTTTAATTAAACAGTTATACCAAGATAAAGCTGATTTTTCCATTGCTGAAATGGACGTCGCAACAGCTACATCACAATTAAAGGATAAAATCAATGCATTGACGACTCAAATGACGTCTGGAAATTATCGTGAACGCAAAGTTAAATTGTTACAGGAAGAATTAACTTTATTAGAAAAACGTCTGTCTGATTTAAACGCCATGCCTGTTGAGGATAAAGCCATTATGTCAGGTGGTTTATCTGTTGGATGTGGACATGTATTAGAACAAATTTACGCGGGGTTCGATGAACAGTATAAACAATTTTACCCACAATATTTATTGTATGTATCCTTTGTTGAATACGCCAAAAAACAGGGATACACACGTGTTAATTTGGGTGGTATTGAAAATAATCTTGAAGGTGGACTTATTCGATTTAAAGCAAAATTTAATCCCATTATTGAAGAATATGTTGGGGAGTTTGATTTAGTCGTATCGCCACTTTATTATGCGGTTCAATTTGCTTTAAACATGCGAAAACGTCTGAAAAAGAAAGGGTAGTATTATGGATATTTTATTGATTGGTTTAGGCGGTGGTATTGGAGCGATTTGTCGCTATGGTCTTAGCGTATGGTTGCCTTTTACAACAACATTCCCACTTAAAACACTTTGTATCAATATTATCGGTAGCTTTATTTTAGGTGTTTGTATGGGGTACTCAAAACAACTCAATAAAAAATGGCTACTCTTTTTAACCACCGGATTATGCGGAGGATTTACAACATTTTCAACATTCGCCTTTGAAACATTTCAATTATACACTCTAGGTAAGTACATGATGATTGCACTGTATCTTTTATGCAGTATCACACTATCATTGCTAGCTGTCGGAGTAGGATATATGTTAGGCGCAAAAGGAGTACAATGAAAAAACGATATATCTTTTTAGGTTTTGTGATTGTGTATACAGTGCTACAATTTATTGCCATATCTCCCGAGAAGCCACTGGCTTATAAATTTAAAGCAAAAAATGGAATACCGCTCGTCATTGCACATGGAGGAGCTAAAAAACTATTTCCAGAAAATACAATATATGCTTTTGAACAAGCTATGGCACTAGGCGTAGATGCCTTGGAATTAGATTTAAGACTAACCAAGGATAATATTGTCGTAACACATCATAACGAAACGATTGATGAAACAAGTGATGGCACTGGACGTGTTATCGACTATACGTATGACGAGTTAAAAAATTTTAACTTTGGTGCAAAATTTGTTGATCCCGAAGGGAAAATGCCCTTTCAACAAAAACACGAAAAAGTTATTCCAATGACTTTAGACGACTTATTTGCGACATACGCCAAGAAAACATTATTTATTATTGAAATAAAAGATGAGGGCGAAGCAGGCAAAGAGGTTGCACGTCAAATTAAGAAACTGATTGAGAAATATGATATTGTAGAAGATGTTAGTGTCGCAAGTTTTATTCAGAGTAATTTAGCTTACTATCGCTCAATCAAAGACCCAAAAAGTCACACAAGTATGAGTGAAGAAGATGCAAAAACAAGTGTCTATTCTATGTATGGAGGTTACGACTTCTTTATGCACTACGGAGTAGAGGGAGCACAATTTCCAACATTTGAAACAGTCCCTCTTGATACGGACTATTTGATTTGGAAACTGAAAAAACATAATATGTTTGTCCAATATTGGACGATTGACGATGAAGAAACAATGACCACCCTTATTCAAAAAGGCGTGGATGGTATCATGTCCGACAGACCCGATATTTTAAAAAAAGTCATACAACAAATGAAAAAATAAATTGGCTTATAGTGAAGTCAAAAAAAGAGTTAACGAAACCATTACCACGGTTTCGTTAACTCTTTTTTCTATGTGTCATATATAAACCGACAAATGTAGCATTGGATATGCTGAAAAGATTAAATCAATAACGTTTTTAGCGTTTGACAAGAAGAAACCGATATTATGAAAGAAATAGTGTGGTTTTTATGGCGTATTATGATAAAAATTTAGTAAGGGGTACCTTAAAATGCATTATTTTTATTTAAATTAAGGTTATTTTATCGTTTTAGTGAAAAAATGTTGACTTATAAAAGTAGAATGATATTATTTTTGTAGATATAACAGCTTTTTGATAGAGATAACGGAGTGAATTGGCTCATATAAATGGGGATATTTAAAGAGCTAGTCTATTTGAAAAATCTTTAAAAAAGAACAGCGTGGGGTACATCAAAACGTATGATACATCGAAAAAACGATATGATATAAATTATTTTTGGAAGAAAATATTGTATGGCTATGATGAAACAGTATGATGATATGTAGAGGTCGGATTGTAGCATAATCATCACCATCATTTTGATGTCAAAGAAAAGGAAGAATGAAAATTATCTTTGTAAAATAAATGATTAGGAGGAAATGGAAATGTTAATTAATAAAAATTTTACAAAACTATGGTTTGGGAGATTGATGAGCAATTATGGAGATAGTGTTGTGTATATTGTATTGATATGGTATATCATGCAAAATACACAAGATATGTTTTGGGTAGGAGCCCTTAATGCAGCTGCTTTTGCTCCGACAATGCTCTCTTTTTTATTTGGTAATTTAATTGATAGACATAAAAAGGGTAAAATACTTGTCATACTAGAATTGGGACAAGCGTTAGGAAATCTCATGATTTTATTTGCGATGTTTTGTTTACCTATTATGCCACTTCTTTTATGTGCTATCGTCTTTTTTTCTTGTATGTTTAGTATGAATACGTATCCTGTGCAAGATGCGTTTGTTCCACTTTTAGTGAAAGAAGAAAAATTAGAAGCGGCACAATCCTATATGTCTATTGGTTATAAAATAGCAGATTATTTATTTAATGGGACGATTGGATTTGTATTAAAAATGATTAGTCCTATAGTATTGTTGTTGTCTTCAATAGGAAGTTTTTTATTATCTGCAACTTTATTTCAAAAGATTGATTGCAAAGAAGAAATAAAAGAGTTACATCATGAAAAGTCAGAATCCGTTTTTGAAGGATTTAAAATTATTTTTTCAAATCCACTATTAAGAATGTTGACGATATCTTCTGCGATTTGTAATTTTGGATTTTCAGGATTTAATGTGTATACTGCACAAATTTCTAAAAGTTTAAATGACCCTACTTTATTAGGCTTAATTAGTGCGATGTTATCTGTAGGCTGTCTTTTTGGCAGTACATTTATTGTTCATAAAGTATTGAAAGGGATGGCGACTTATCAAAAAATGATAATCGGGTACTGTTTTTTTGGATTTTGTATGGCAATAATGTCCTTTTTTGTTAGTGGATATTGGACAGTACTAGCAGGTATGTTAGTATCGGGCTTTTTTCTGGGAATTGTTCAAACTGTTACGACACCTATTATCCAATCTTCTATTCCAAACGAGCAATTAGGGAAAGTATTTGCCACACAAGGAACAATATCTGTGGGGATTATGCCAGTATCATCATTGATATGGGGGGTTCTAGCTAATTATATTTCTGTTGATATATTTTTTGTGATATTCGGTATCATCTATGTAAGTTGTTCAGCAATATTTTTCTATCAACGAAATAAAGTTGTTTCATAACAATAAGAATGTGATAACCTCCTTTTAGGAGGGTTTTTTCTTTTATAAAAGAATTTATTATAAATCGCACACCACATAGAAGATGTCACTCACTACGATGCTATTTTAGAGATTGGCAATCGTTGAACTATCGAGTTTAGACAATTTATGATATACTAACAAAAAAGAAATTGGAGGGATTATATGAGCGGAGAATGGTCTTTAAAAGAATTATATGAAAGCTACGACTCACCAGAATATAAACAAGATTTAGAAAAATTAGAAAGTCTATATCAATCATTAGGCGATTTAACACTAGTGGATAATTTAGAAACAATCAAACAAGTTATCTCATACTTAGAAGAAACAAATATACTAGGCTCAAAATTGTATGCTTACTCTTCTTTACAATTAGCTGTGAATACAACAGATACAGTGAGTTTACAAGCTAATAGTAAAGTACAAAAATTATTTTCAAAATATGCTAAAGTACATGCTAAAATCAATAAATTTTTAGGTAGCATAGAAACAGATATATCAGCAGATGCACATTTAAGTCAATATGCATTCTTGTTTGAACAAGCTAAAAAAGAGTACAAACATTTATTATCAGATGATGTAGAAGAAGTTATCTCGACAATGAATTTAAGTGCTGGTAATTCATGGAGTCAATTACAAGAATTTTTAACATCAACAGTTGAAACAGAATTTGACGGTAAATCAGTTACATTAAGTGAAATTCGTAACCTTGCCTATGATGAAAGCCAAGACGTGAGAAAACGTGCATACGAAGCTGAATTAGAAATGTATCGTACCATTAAAGAACCAGTAGCATTTGCCTTAAACAATATTAAATCGCAAGTGAATGACATTACAAAATTAAGAGGATACGACAGTCCTTTAGATGCTACTTTACAAGCATCATGGATGAGTAAAGAAACATTAGATGCATTACTAGAAGCAATTAAAGATTCTCTACCTGCATTCCGTCGCTACTTAAAACATAAAGCAACATTACTAGGTCATACGAATGGTTTACCGTTTTATGATTTATTTGCACCAATCGGAAAAGGTGCAAGCCGTACATTTACAGTAGAAGAATCAAAAGAGTATTTAATGAAACATTTTTCTAAATTCTCTAAAGACTTGGCAGATATGGTAGAGGAATTTTATGATAATCACTATATTGACATGTTCCCTAGAAAAGGAAAAGTCGGTGGAGCGTTCTGTTACAATTTACCATTTATCAAACAATCTCGTGTAATGATGAATTTTGACGGTTCTTTAAACAATGTTGTAACAATGGCACATGAATTAGGACATGCTTATCACGGTTTACACATGCAAGAGCATCTACCATTGAGTTGGGAATACTCAATGCCGGTTGCCGAAACAGCCTCTACATTTAATGAAGCATTGATTATGAGAAGTGTGATTGCTGAAGCAAGTGACGAAGAAAAAGCAAGTCTTATTGAATCAGAATTACAAGATACAACACAAATTATTGTCGATATTTACTCACGTTACTTGTTCGAAAGTGCTGTATTTGAACAACGTAAAGAAAAATTTATGTTCTCTAAAGATTTAGAAGACATCATGTTAAACGCACAAAAAGAAGCGTATGGTGACGGATTAGATGAAAATGCAATGCACCCATATATGTGGTTATGTAAAGGACATTACTATTCAGCTGGTTTAAGTTTTTACAACTTCCCTTATGCATTTGGAGGACTATTCTCTAAAGGTTTATATGCGATGTATTTAGAACAACCAGAGGGATTTGTTGAAAAATACCAAGCGATGCTTTATGCAACAACAGTAACAACAGCCGAAGACACAGCAAAAACAATGGGCGTTGATTTAACGAAAAAAGAATTTTGGGCAAAAGCACTTGGACAAGTTGAAGAAAAAATTGATGAATTTATTCGTTTAACAAGCAAATAATAAAGTTCGAGAAAAGCAACTAGAGAGCACGGAAGTGCTCTCTAGTTGCTTTTTTGTGCTCTTTGAAAAAGAGAGGAGTAGTTTTTAATATATTTTGCATAATAAACAAAAAAATTATGCAAAAAACTAGACTTTTTAGGACAAAGAAAATGTTATGCTCTTAATAAAAAACATAAGAGAAATCAGTGAAAAAACGTTTATAAATAAGGGTTTTGAGTTCCGTATAGGGATTATAGCACAATGTCCTAAAAAATCCTACTTTCTCGTACAAAAGAAATGGGGTATATAAAAAAGCGTTAACTAAAGGGGTGTAGCGTTTTCCGTTTATGGTTTATAAAAGGGAGGATATACTATTGAAAAAACCAGATATATTTAAAAAAGTTAGTAAATTTAGCATTCGTAAATTTACTATCGGCACATTCTCAGTCATGATTGGAGCATCTTTTATTCTAACTCCAGGATTAGATGTTACAAACCAAATAAGTATTGTTTATGGGGAAGAAGTGGATAATCCATACGGGAGATTTGCCGAGCACTATCCGGATGGGTCGTTTAAATTAGTTAGAGATAACAGAACCTTAGCCGATGTTGATACACATGTGCGATATACACAATATATTTCGACAGATGAAAATGGAAAAAGACATGTTAAATGGGATATTCTTTTTAATACAGGGCATGAACATATGAATAGACCGATGCTATATTTTGTCGTACCAGCAGGTGTCAACGTGACAAGTGTTTCTAAATTTGAAAGACTAAGAGAAGATAGACCGTGGGAAAAACAATGGGAAGTATCACCTAAAGATTGGAAAACAAACACAAGATTTTTAGGGTCTAGAGAAGAGGATACATTTGACAAAGAATGGAACAGCAGGGTTACGTATGGAGGTGGTGATTTAGCAAGATTTTTAAATAATGAAGTTAATTTAAACGATAGTTCAGGAAACCCTTTATTAGATAACATATATATAAATTGGGAAAAAAACGATCATGATGATGCCTATCGAATGATTGTTGAAGGTGATATTGTATCGGAAGAAGACAATGACTTACCATTTGTTACTGGTATGATGTCAAGTTTTGCAGTTCTTAATAGTCGAAAACATAATTATGTTACAGGGAGTACCAGAGCTATTTCTGAACAAACTGTCACAGACACTTATGTTATCACGAATGAGCATCAAACGGTTGAAAATCGCACGCAGTCTGATGCTAAATACGGATTTGAAAAAACGAATGCGAATACATTTGTGTATAAATACAATGTGTTAGACGATATACCGTTGAATACGGATGATTTATTGAAAGAGTTGATTGCGACACCGAAAGAGCCAAACCAACGAACGTTAGAGGGGGTTGAAAAACGAAAAGCAGAAGAAAATCAAGACGGTTATTCTCTTGAAAACAATATCGTTTATAAAAAAGACAACTCTACGATTAAAGTTTTAGATGTGGTTGATCCAGTAAGTAAGCGTGGTAGTCAAAATATTACAATACCCAATGTCCCAATAACCAATGACAATCAGAGTGATACATTATCAATAGACAGTGCAACAAATAATAATCATGAAGCATTTGATATTAGTGTGGGAAATCATGATAAATTGGTGACTGATTCGTTAAAAAAATATCAAATTTATGCTAAAAATAGAAGTATTAGCAATTATACAGATTTAAATACAGATACAACGTCAAATGTGAATAATTTATTTACGGTAGGTGTCTTACCGTCACAAGCCGAGCAATATATTCCGCAAGTGAAACCAACAGTTTATGTTGATAAAGATACAGCGGTAACACCTAAAGAAATGATTGAACGTTTTAATAAGCAGTGGAGTCGTTCAGAAGATTTAGGTGTGGATACTACTGGTTTACGTTATGCTTGGAAAATAGAGCCAAATACATCTGAAATAGGCTTAAAAGAGGGTGCTGTGACAATAACGTATCCAGACGGTTCAAGTGAAGATGTCCCTGTACATGTGAATGTGCGAGATACACAAGCACCAAGTGCTCCGACAGTAACACCCAATAATGACGGTAGTGTGACAGTAACCCCACCGAGTGATTTAGATACGAAGAAAGTAGACATTTCCTATATACCAGAAGATAGTGATACACCGGTGACAGTCACTGTGACAAAAGGTGAGGACGGACAATGGACGAGCAATAACCCGAATGTGCCAGTTGATGCGACGACAGGTGTGGTGACTATTCCAGCAGAGAATGTAAAAGACGGTAGTCAAGTGAGTGCTACAGTAACAGATACATCAGGGAATGTGTCGACTACATCGAGTGGTACAGCAAAAAATAATCGGGTTATAGATAGTGACGGTGACGGTATATCAGATAAAGATGAAACCCGTTATGGTACAGACCCTAATAATCCAGATAGTGATGGCGATGGCGTGGTTGATAGTGATGAAATAGGTGAAGGTACAAATCCATTGCTTAAAGATAGTGACGGTGACGGATTAGAGGACGGTTATGAAATATCTATCAATACAAGTCCGTTAAAGGTTGATACAGACGGTGATGGCTTAACTGACCGTGATGAGTTAAGAACGTATCATACAGATCCTAGAATTAAAGATACAGATCATGATGGATTTGATGACGGCGTTGAGATACAAGAGGGAACGAATCCAAATGATAGAACATCTTTTCCGGATAGAGTATCCCCAAATGCTCCGAGAGTAACCCCAAACGACGACGGAAGCGTCACGGTAACGCCACCAAATGATGTTGATACGAAGACAGTTGAGATTACGTATACACCACAAGATAGCGATGACACAGTAACCGTGACGATCACTAAAGATGAGAACGGACAATGGATAAGTAGTGATCTAAATGTGAACGTTGATACGACAACAGGTGAGGTCACTATTCGAGCGGAGAACGTAAAAGACGATAGTACCGTGAGTGCTACGGCAACAGACAATGCAGGTAATGTGTCAAATATCACAAGTAGTACAGCGGGACATGATCCGGATACGATAGCTCCAAGTGATCCAATGGTGATACCAAATGATGACGGTAGTGTGACAGTAGCACCACCAAGTGATTCCGATACGGAGATAATCGAGGTTGCCTATACGTCACAAGGCAGTGATGACCCAGTGACAATGATTATTACTAGAGATCGTAACAGACGATGGATAGGTAGTAACCCAGAAGTGCTAATTGATGCGACGACAGGTGTGATGATCATTCCAGCAGAGAACGTAAAAGACGGTAGTACCGTAAGTGCCAAGGTAACAGACTATGCAGGTAATGTATCAAATACTGTAAGCGGTATAGCGGGAAATGATCCAGATACGACAGCTCCAAGTGCTCCGGTAGTGACACCGAACGACGACGGTAGTGTGACAGTAACACCACCAAATGATGTCGATACGAAGACAGTTGAGATTACATATACCCCACAAGGCAGTGACACCCCAGTAACCGTGACTATCACTAAAGGTGAGGACGGACAATGGACAAGCAGTAATCCAGATGTGTCAGTTGATGCAACAACAGGTGTGGTGACTATTCCAGCGGAGAAAGTAAAAGACGGTAGTACCGTGAGTGCCACGGCAACAGACAATGCTGGTAATGTATCAGATACCACAAGTGGAACAGCGAAAAATGATCCAGATACCACAGCCCCAAATACCCCAATAGTGACACCGAACGACGATGGCAGCGTCACGGCAACACCACCAAATGATGTCGATACAAAGACAGTCGAGATTACGTATACACCCCAAGGTAGTGACACCCCAGTAACCGTGACTATCACTAAAGATGAGAACGGACAATGGACAAGCAGTGATCCAAATGTGCCAGTTGATGCAACAACAGGTGTGGTAACTATTCCAGCAGAGAAAGTAAAAGACGGTAGTACTGTGAGTGCCACGGCAACAGACAATACTGGTAATGTATCAGATACCGCAAGCGGTATAGCGAAAAATGATCCAGACAGTGACGGTGACGGCGTGACTGATGGAGATGAGAAACACGACGGCACGAATCCAATGGTTCCAGATAGTGACGGTGACGGTGTAAACGATGGAGAAGAAAAATACGACGGCACCAATCCGTTAGTGCCAGACAGTGATGGCGATGGAGTGAACGATGGAGATGAAAAACATGACGGTACAAATCCATTGGAACCAGATAGTGACGACGACGGTGTAAACGACGGCGATGAGAAACACGACGGCACAAACCCAATGGTTCCAGATAGTGACGGCGACGGTGTAAACGACGGCGATGAAAAACATGATGGTACGAATCCATTGGTTCCAGATAGTGATGGCGATGGCGTCAACGATGGCGATGAAAAACACGATGGTACGAATCCATTGGTTCCAGATAGTGATGGCGATGGCGTAAACGATGGAGATGAAAAACAAGACGGCACGAACCCATTGGAACCAGATAGTGACGGAGATGGCGTCAACGATGGTGACGAAAAACATGACGGTACGAATCCATTGGAATCAGATAGTGATGGCGATGACGTCAACGATGGTGACGAAAAACAAGACGGCACGAATCCATTGGTTTCAGACAGTGATAATGATGGTGTCAACGACGGAGATGAGAAACAAGACGGCACGAACCCAATGGTTCTGGACAGTGATGGCGATGGCGTGACCGATGGAGATGAAAAACACGATGGCACGAACCCAATGGTTCCGGACAGTGATGGCGACGGCGTGACCGATGGAGATGAAAAACACGATGGTACCAATCCGTTAGTTCCAGACAGTGACGGTGATGGCGTCAACGATGGTGATGAAAAACATGATGGTACCAATCCGTTAGTTCTAGACAGTGATGGCGATGGCGTCAACGATGGCGATGAAAAACACGATGGCACGAATCCAATGGTTCCAGATAGTGACGGCGATGGTGTCAATGATGGTGACGAGAAACATGATGGCACCAATCCGTTAGTTCCAGATAGTGACGGCGATGGCGTCAACGATGGTGACGAAAAACATGACGGTACGAATCCGTTAGTTCCAGATAGTGACGGCGATGGTGTAACCGACAGCGACGAGAAACACGATGGTACCAATCCGTTAGTTCCAGACAGTGATAATGACGGTGTAACTGACGGAGATGAAAAACATGATGGTACGAATCCATTGGTTCCAGACAGTGACGGCGATGGCGTGAGCGATGGAGATGAGAAACACGATGGTACCAATCCGCTAGTTCCGGATAGTGACGGCGATGGTGTCAATGATAGTGATGAAAAACATGATGGCACGAATCCATTGGTTCCAGATAGTGACGGTGACGGTGTCAATGATGGTGACGAGAAACACGATGGCACGAATCCATTGGTTCCAGATAGTGATGGCGATGGTGTCAATGATGGAGATGAGAAACACGATGGCACAAACCCAATGGCTCCAGACAGTGACAGCGATGGCGTCAATGATGGAGATGAAAAGCACGACGGCACCAATCCGTTAGTTCCAGACAGTGACGGAGATGGCGTCAACGATGGTGATGAAAAACATGACGGTACAAACCCAATGGTTCCGGATAGTGACGGTGATGGCGTGAGCGATGGCGACGAGAAACACGATGGTACCAATCCGCTAGTTCCGGATAGTGACGGAGATGGCGTCAACGATGGTGACGAGAAACATGACGGTACAAACCCATTGGAACCAGATAGTGACGGTGATGGCGTGAACGACGGAGATGAGAAACACGACGGCACGAACCCAATGGCTCCAGACAGTGACAATGACGGTGTAACCGACGGAGATGAAAAACATGACGGTACAAACCCAATGGTTCCAGACAGTGACGGAGATGGCGTGAACGATGGAGATGAGAAACACGACGGCACCAATCCGTTGGTTCCAGACAGTGACGGAGATGGTGTCAATGACAGTGACGAAAAACATGACGGTACAAACCCAATGGTTCCAGACAGTGACGGAGATGGCGTGAACGATGGAGATGAGAAACACGACGGCACCAATCCGTTGGTTCCAGACAGTGACGGAGATGGTGTCAATGATAGTGATGAAAAACACGATGGCACAAACCCAATGGCTCCAGACAGTGACGGTGATGGCATCAACGATGGAGATGAGAAACACGATGGCACAAACCCAATGGCTCCAGACAGTGACAATGACGGTGTAACCGACGGAGATGAAAAACATGACGGTACAAACCCAATGGTTCCAGACAGTGACGGAGATGGCGTGAACGATGGAGATGAGAAACACGACGGCACCAATCCGTTGGTTCCAGACAGTGACGGAGATGGTGTCAATGATAGTGACGAAAAACATGACGGTACAAACCCATTGGAACCAGACAGTGACGGTGACGGAGTGAACGATGGAGATGAGAAACACGACGGCACCAATCCGTTGGTTCCAGACAGTGACGGAGATGGTGTCAATGATAGTGACGAAAAACATGACGGTACAAACCCATTGGAACCAGACAGTGACGGTGACGGAGTGAACGATGGTGACGAAAAACACGATGGTACCAATCCGTTAGTTAAAGATAGTGATGGCGATGGTGTCAATGATGGAGATGAGAAACACGATGGCACAAACCCAATGGCTCCAGACAGTGACAGCGATGGCGTCAATGATGGAGATGAAAAGCACGACGGCACCAATCCGTTAGTTCCAGACAGTGACGGTGATGGCATCAACGATGGAGATGAGAAACACGATGGCACAAACCCAATGGTTCCAGATAGTGACGGTGACGGTGTAACCGACGGAGAAGAAAAACACGATGTTACCAATCCGTTAGTTCCGGACAGTGATGGCGATGGTGTCAATGATGGAGATGAGAAACACGACGGCACGAACCCAATGGCTCCAGACAGTGACAATGACGGTGTAACCGACGGAGATGAAAAACATGACGGTACAAACCCAATGGTTCCAGACAGTGACGGAGATGGCGTGAACGATGGAGATGAGAAACACGACGGCACCAATCCGTTGGTTCCAGACAGTGACGGAGATGGTGTCAATGATAGTGACGAAAAACATGACGGTACAAACCCATTGGAACCAGACAGTGACGGTGACGGAGTGAACGATGGTGACGAAAAACACGATGGTACCAATCCGTTAGTTAAAGATAGTGATGGCGATGGTGTCAATGATGGAGATGAGAAACACGATGGCACAAACCCAATGGCTCCAGACAGTGACAGCGATGGCGTCAATGATGGAGATGAAAAGCACGACGGCACCAATCCGTTAGTTCCAGACAGTGACGGAGATGGCGTCAACGATGGTGATGAAAAACATGACGGTACAAACCCAATGGTTCCGGATAGTGACGGTGATGGCGTCAATGACGGCGACGAGAAACACGACGGCACGAACCCAATGGCTCCAGACAGTGACAATGACGGTGTAACCGACGATGACGAAAAGCACGACGGCACCAATCCGCTAGTTCCAGATAGTGACGGCGATGGTGTCAATGATGGTGACGAGAAACACGATGGTACCAATCCGCTAGTTCCAGATAGTGACGGCGATGGTGTCAACGATGGTGATGAAAAACACGATGGCACAAACCCAATGGCTCCAGACAGTGACGGCGACGGCGTGAACGATGGCGATGAGAAACATGATGGTACAAACCCAATGGCTCCAGATAGTGATGGCGATGGCGTGAACGACAGCGACGAGAAACACGACAGTACGAATCCGTTAGTTCCAGATAGTGACGGCGATGGCGTCAACGATGGTGACGAGAAACATGACGGTACAAACCCATTGGAACCAGATAGTGACGGTGATGGTGTAAACGACGGCGACGAGAAACACGATGGCACGAATCCGTTGGTTTCAGACAGTGATAATGATGGTGTCAACGATGGTGACGAAAAACATGATGGCACGAATCCAATGGCTCCAGATAGTGACAATGACGGTGTAAACGATGGAGAAGAAAAACACGACGGCACAAACCCAATGGTTCCAGATAGTGACGGTGACGGAGTAGACGATGGCGATGAGAAACACGACGGTACCAATCCGTTAGTTCCAGACAGTGACAGCGATGGCGTCAACGATGGAGAAGAAAAACATGATGGCACAAACCCAATGGCTCCAGATAGTGACGGCGACGGAGTAACTGACGGCGATGAAAAACACGACGGCACAAACCCAATGGCTCCAGACAGTGACAATGACGGTGTAAACGATGGAGATGAAAAACATGATGGTACAAACCCATTGGAACCAGACAGTGACGGTGACGGCGTGACCGATGGAGATGAGAAACACGACGGCACGAATCCGTTAGTTCCAGACAGTGACGGCGATGGTGTAACCGACGGTGACGAGAAACACGACGGCACAAACCCAATGGCTCCAGATAGTGACGGCGATGGTGTAAATGATGGAGAAGAAAAACATGATGGTACCAATCCGTTAGTTCCAGATAGTGACGGCGATGGCGTGAACGATGGAGATGAAAAACACGACGGTACCAATCCGTTAGTTCCAGACAGTGATGGCGACGGAGTGAACGATGGAGATGAAAAACATGATGGTACAAACCCATTGGCTCCAGATAGTGATGGTGACGGCGTGAACGACGGAGATGAAAAACACGATGGTACCAATCCGCTAGTTCCAGACAGTGACGGCGATGGCGTCAACGATGGCGATGAGAAACACGACGGCACGAATCCGTTAGTTCCGGATAGTGACAATGACGGTGTGACCGACGGAGATGAAAAACACGATGGTACCAATCCGCTAGTTCCAGACAGTGACGGCGATGGCGTAAACGATGGAGATGAAAAACATGATGGTACGAATCCGTTGGTTCCAGACAGTGACGGAGATGGCGTCAACGATGGTGACGAGAAACACGATGGTACCAATCCGCTAGTTCCGGATAGTGACGGAGATGGCGTATCTGATAAAGAGGAAAAAGAAAAAGGAAGTAATCCAAATGATGCGGCATCTATACCGGTAATAAAACCATCTCCAAGTGTTCCGACAATATCAGATCAAACAACACCTGTATATGTTCCGAAAGTAGCAAAACCAGGTGAAGAAATAACGGTAATAAATGAGGGATCGTCATTACCTAAAGGTATGACTGTAGAAATAGGGGAACCAAGTTTAGAGGGCAAAATAGTTCATGTTGATAAAAATGGGCGTATTACAGTCAAAGTACCAGATGAAACACCAGTAGGTACAATCATCAAGATACCAGTAACAATTACTTATCCAGATGGTTCATCAGATGGTGTATCAATAACAATCACTGTTACAAATACTAAAGGATATGATGCATCAAAATATAGCCAATTCGAATCAAAAGATCAAACACAATCTCAAAATGAGGAAAAAATATTACCGCATACAGGGGAGAAATATTCAGATTTATCCTTATTAGGTGTTGCTCTTACTGTATTTGGAGTAGGGTTGAAACGGAGACGTTATGACAAAAAATAATAAAAATAATTCTTTAGAAAATACGAAATGGATTGATTATACATGTAGCCGTACCTTTATATGTGCTAGATGTGGAGATAAAGTGACAACACGAGAAGGTGTTGTTGATAAACGTGTTAAATTTTGTAGTGCACTATGTCGTAGAAGATATTGGCGACATAAAAAATAATTGACATAAAGAATGTATTTATGATGACTAGCAAATAAATACTAGAAAGTCGGGCTAATCGTTTTGAGAGGATTAGCCCGACTTATTATGTTCGGAAATCGTTATTATATAAACAATCTGGATTGTTTTTGAAGTAATTTATGTTATACTTTACTTAAAACTGATTTATGGAGGCAGAGTATGCTTTTATTAGGTTCTCATGTATCAATGAATGGAAAAGATATGTTATTGGGATCTGCAAAAGAAGCGCACATGTATGCGGCAACAACAATGATGATTTATACAGGTGCACCCCAAAATACACGTAGAAAACCTATTGAAGAATTAAATATA
The DNA here is from genome assembly GCA_013874835.1 of Carnobacteriaceae bacterium zg-84. Classification (NCBI taxonomy): domain Bacteria; kingdom Bacillati; phylum Bacillota; class Bacilli; order Lactobacillales; family Carnobacteriaceae; species Carnobacteriaceae bacterium zg-84. The sequence continues at coordinate 555,896 of CP059430.1, forward strand.
GATAAAGGTAAAGCAGCGTTAGAACAATTTGGTATTTCAAATATTGTGGTACATGCACCATATATTATTAACTTAGGAAATACAATTAAAAACGATCATTTTGAATTTGCTGTTGAATTTTTAAGAGAAGAAATCAAGCGTGCGACAGCTCTAGGTGCAACGCAAATCACGATGCATCCAGGAGCACATGTAGGTGCCGGTTCACAAGTAGCTATTAGGCGTTTGATTGAAGGTTTAAATTTAGCCTTAGATAGTGATCAAGTGCCACAAATTGCTTTAGAAACAATGGCGGGTAAAGGTACTGAAATCGGTAGAAGTTTTGAGGAGCTAGCAGATATTATTGCAGGTGTGACACATAATCATAAATTGTCGGTGACATTAGATACATGTCATACACATGATGCAGGCTATAATATTAAAGATGATTTTGACGGTGTTTTAAACGAGTTTGATAAAGTTATAGGTTTAGATAAACTAAAAGTCATTCATGTGAATGATTCTAAAAATGTACGAGGTGCTAAAAAAGATAGACATGCTAATATAGGGTTTGGAGAAATTGGATTTGATGCGTTACATTATGTGGTGCATCATCCACAATTAGTCGCTTTACCTAAAATTTTAGAAACACCGTATGTTCAAGTTGGAGAGGATAAAAAAAATACACGTCCACCTTATAAACACGAAATTGCCATGTTACGAAGTGGACAATTTAATCCACATTTATTAGAGGAAATTGTGCAATAGGAGGTAACGCATGGAAGAAGTACAACGTGCCATAGCACTGATGAAAGCAAAAGGCTATAAAAACACGCCAAAGCGTCAAGCAATGTTAGAAGTAATTGCCAAAGCAGAGAGATTTATTACTGCTAAAGATGTTCAAGAAGCATTAAAAGATACTTACAAAGGGTTGAGTTATGATACGATTTATCGTAATTTATATACCTTTGTGGAGCAAGGTATTCTTGAATCGAGTGAAAGAAATGGAGAAAAGGTGTTCTTGATGCATTGTTCGACACATAAGCATCATCACCATTTCATTTGTGATCGCTGTGAAAAAATCACAGAAATTGAAATGTGTCCAATGGATTATTTTATGAATCAATTACCGGGATATGAAATTTCAGGACATCGCTTTGAAATAACAGGATTATGTCCAGAATGTGCAAAAAATAAATTGCCTAAATTAAAATTTGTTTTAAACGAAGTGTAATGGTGAGGTCGAACAAAAGAAAAGGGTGTACACATGGTATCTTATTTAGATGACAAAACATGTTTGTTGATCAATGAGTTACTGAAACAAAAAAATCCGATTTCTGTAACAGAATTGGCGAGACAATTAGGATTGTCTAGGCGAGTCGTTTATTATCATTTAGAGAAAATAAACGACGTTTTAGATGAACAACATTTGCCAAAAATAGTCAATAAACAAAAAATTGGCATTTTATTAACTGTTAAACAAAAACAATATATACAAACAGTATTGAAAACAAAAGATGTTAGCTATATTTTAAGTACAGAAGAACGTCAGTTATTATTGATGTTTTATATTGCAACAACACCGTCAAAAATTACCATTCAGCAACTGATGTCGATTTCTCAGTCATCACGCAATACAATTTTAAATGATTTAACATCTATTCGAGAATACTTACAAAACAGTATTCATGACATTTCGATGTCGGTCAATAAAAAAGATGGGTACCATTTTATTGCAAAAGGAAATGTTGCCATTGAATTTATGTATGCCTTATTTATTCAAATTTTCCAATCGAAAAATGAGATATTTATTAGCATGATAAAAGAGATGTTACACGGTAATGATATGTCGGAGTGTTTGTTGTCAGATGCGTTTAGAATACAGTTGTATCAGGCTATCAAGAAAATAGAAAAAGAAATCGGTAAAAACTTTATTGATAAAGACTTAAGACATATGGTGGATGTATATCCCTATTTGATATTGGGTTTAAAAAATGTGTCAAATCATCATATAGAAGAAAACCTAAAAGAAGTTTTTGTGAGATTAGAGTATCGTTTTGCTATGAAAGTCATGTTGGAAATGGAAAAAATATTTCATATCAATTTTTCTATTGCCGATATTTATGTTGCAGCATTGATGCTTTTATCAAGTAGAAAGGACTATGACAAGCATTTATTAAGTAAAGATTATCAACAATTATCGCAATATTTAGTATTATTTGTGGAAGCTTTTGAAAAACAAGCACGTATTGAATTGACATATAAAGAGGCATTATGCGAACGATTATTGGTACATTTTAAAGTGCTAATATACCGTAAAAAATACAATGTTTTTACAAAAAATCCATTAAAAGATGATATTAAAAAGAAATATAAAGATTTATTTATTATTGTCAAAACATGTGTACCGTTATTAGAAGAAAAAATGAACATTCATTTAAACGATGATGATATTTCATATTTGACTGTTCATTTTGGTGGGGCTTTACAAAAGGAAAGAAAAAAAGTACATTTATACCGAATGGTATTATTGACAGATGAAGGGGTAGGAATACAAGATTTACTAATCCGTCAGTGTAAAACATATATTTCTCAACTAGAACATGTTGCCACTGTTTCAAAAATAGAGGATATTCCTCAAGATGTATCCATTGATTTTATTGTAACAACGATTCATGATGTCGTCGTCGATAAACCATGTGTGTTAGTAAATCCTATTTTTCAAGTACAAGATATTATTCACTTGTTGCAAGTGAGTTCAGGATATAGATTATCAAACATGAATGAGTGTGTTGCTACACAACTTCATCAAGTATTAGCAAACTATATTCCAAATCAACAGCAACGAGAAAATGCTGTTATAGATATTCAAAATGTATTAGATAAAGAGTTAATGATTGATAAAGAAACACTTGATTAGTGCTCTTTGTTCATCATTTCCTAATCAGTCCAAATATGTACACTACTGTGTGCTTTATTTGGACTTTTTTATTATGTAAAAGGGAATATACTAAACTTATAGTAAAACATTTTGGAGGTATAAAAATGGGAAAAGCACATGAAATAACTCGTGAAAGTTGGATTTTAAGCACCTTTCCTGAATGGGGGACATGGTTAAATGAAGAAATAGAAAATGAGGTTGTGCCTGAAAATCAAGTAGCAATGTGGTGGTTAGGCTGCGTTGGTATTTGGATTAAAACACCAGCAGGAGCAAATATCTGTATGGATTTATGGTGTAGTCGTGGAAAAAATACAAAGAAAGTAAAAGATATGGTACGTGGGCATCAAATGGCTAATATGGCAGGGGTTCGTAAATTACAACCGAATTTAAGAGCACAGCCAATGGTATTAGATCCATTCGCTATAAATGAAGTGGACTTTATTTTGGCATCACATTATCATAGCGATCATATTGATGTGAATGTTGCAGCAGCTATTATCAATAATCCAAAATTAGACCATGTGAAGTTTGTAGGGCCGTGGCATTGTACACGCCTTTGGAAAGAGTGGGGTGTGCCAGAAGATAGATTGATTACAGTGAAACCGGGTGATACGGTTGAATTGAAAGATATAAAAATTCATGCACTGGATTCATTTGACCGTACATGCTTAGTCACACTACCAGTGGAAGGAGCTGAGGAACAAAACGGAGAGCTTGCAGGTCTTTGTCCGTCTGATGAAGAAATGGGGCGTAAAGCGGTGAACTATGTTTTTGAAACGCCAGGAGGTACGATTTATCATGGTGCAGATTCACATTATTCCATTCAATTTGCCAAACATGGTAAACAATTCGATATTGACGTGGCATTAAATAATTATGGTGAAAATCCAGTAGGAATTGCGGATAAGATGACATCTATTGATTTATTACGTATGGCTGAGTGCTTACGTACAAATGTTATCATTCCAGTACATCATGATATTTGGACAAACTTTATGGCAAGTACACAAGAAATTATTGATTTATGGCGCATGCGTAAAGATAGATTACAATATACTTTCCATCCATTCATTTGGGAGGTTGGTGGAAAATATGTTTATCCACGAGATAAAGATTTAATCGAATATCATCACCCAAGAGGATTTGATGATTGCTTTGAACAAGAGCCAAATATTCAATTTAAATCAATGTTATAAAAATAAATAAAAAGAAAGAGGGAAATACAGTGGATATCGTTAAAGGATTGATAGAGTTCTTCTCTAAAAACATATTACAAAAACCTGAGTTTTTTGTAGGGTTACTCGTTATTATTGGTTATTTATTATTAAGGAAACCATTACATGAAGTTTTTGCAGGATTTGTAAAAGCAACAGTAGGATATATGTTATTAAATGTTGGTGCCGCAGGATTGGTTGTGACGTTTAGACCGATTTTGGCAGCACTCAATCAAAAATTCCAATTAAATGCGGCCGTTATTGATCCGTATTTTGGATTGGCTTCTGTCAATAGTTCTTTAAAAGAAACATTACCTGATTTTGTTAGTGTTGCGACAACAGCGCTATTGATTGGTTTTTTAGTGAATATTGTTTTAGTACTATTTAGAAAAATTACAAAAGTACGTACACTGTTTATTACAGGTCATATTATGTTGCAACAAGCAACAACAATCTCATGGATTATTTTATTCTTAGTACCTGAATTACGTAATCAAATGGGTGTATTAGTTATCGGATTATTATGTGGTTTGTATTGGTCTGTAACATCTAACTTAACAGTTGAAGCAACACAACATTTAACAGGTGGTGCAGGATTTGCCGTTGGGCACCAACAACAATTAGCTGTTTGGGTAACAGATAAATTGGCGGCAAAAGTAGGGGATCCTAAAAAAGGATTAGATGATTTGAAATTACCTAATTTCTTATCTATTTTCCATGACAACGTTGTTGCATCTGCAACATTGATGTTATTATTCTTCGGTTCTATTTTAACGATTTTAGGTCCAGATATTTTAACAAATAAAGATATTGTTGGGAATGCGGTGTTTGATCCTAAAAAACAAGAATTCTTTATGTACATTATTTCAACAGCATTAACATTCTCTGTTTATTTAGTGATTTTAATGACAGGGGTACGTATGTTTGTTTCTGAATTGACACAATCATTCCAAGGTATTTCAAATAAATTATTATCTGGTTCAGTACCTGCTGTGGACTGTGCAGCAACATATGGATTTGGTTCACCTAATGCCGTGTTATTCGGATTCGTATCCGGTGCTATTGGACAATTTATCACAATTGGTTTGATGATTTTATTCCAAAGTCCAGTCTTAATTATTACTGGTTTTGTACCTGTATTCTTTGATAATGCAACGATTGCCGTGTTTGCCAATAAACGTGGTGGTGCTAAAGCAGCTATTTTATTCCCGTTTCTTTCAGGGATACTACAAGTTGTCGGTGGTGCATTAGCGGTTATGCTATTACATTTAAAAGGTGGATATCATGGAAATATCGACTTCACAACAGCATGGGTCGGTGCAAGTGGATTATTTAGTGTATCTGGTATTATCGGTATTGTCTTAATCGTATTAGGATTTTTAGCAATCCCACAATTACAGTACTTGAAAGCAAAAGACAAACAAAAATATTATGAATCACAAGTTCAATAGTGGAGGAATTATATATGTTAAAAGTATTAGCAGCCTGTGGTAACGGAATGGGCAGTTCAATGGTTGTCAAAATGAAAGTAGAAATGGCACTTCGTAAAATGGGTGTGTCTGATTTTAAAACAGACTCTTGTTCTATTGCTGAAGCAAAAGGAATGGCAAGTCAATATGATGTTGTCATTGCATCAAAACATTTGATTTCTGAATTACAAGGACGTACACAAGGTCATCTTGTTGGTTTGGATAATTTAATGGACGATAAAGAAATTTCTGAAAAATTATCAGAAGTATTACATGTATAAAATATAAAGGATTGAACAATCAACATAAAAGGGATTTGAACCTGTTCAATCCTTTTATGTTGAATGATAAGGAGGACAACAATGAATTTAAAACAAGCATTACTTGATAATCAGTCAGTTTGTTTAGGTTTAAGTGCAACAACATGGGAGGAAGCAGTCAAATTAGCTGTTTTACCGCTCATTGCTAGTCAAGCTGTTGAAGAACAATATTATGATGCCATTATTGAATCAACAAATGAATATGGACCATATTATATTTTAATGCCCGGTATGGCAATGCCTCATGCAAGACCAGAAGCAGGTGTGAATAAGGATGCTTTTTCATTGATAACTTTAAAAGAACCCGTGACTTTCTCTGACGGAAAAGAAGTGAGTGTTTTAATTGCTTTAGCAGCAACCAGTTCAAAAATACATACAAGTGTTGCCATTCCACAGATTATTGCATTATTAGAGCTAGAAAATTCGATTGCACGTTTATTGGCGTGTCAATCTGCTCAAGATGTCTATGATTTGATTGATGAGTCAAAAGATAGTCCGTATTTAGAGGGGTTAAACTTAGAAGAATAGGAGCGTACACGATGACAAAACATATACCAAATTTACAAGTTGCCTTAGATCATTCTGATTTAACAGGAGCAATTACTGCTGCCGTATCAGTTGGACAAGAGGTAGATATTATTGAAGCAGGAACAGTGTGCTTATTACAAGTCGGTAGTGAATTGGTTCAAGTTTTACGAAACTTATTTCCAGATAAAATTATTGTAGCCGATACAAAATGTGCAGATGCAGGAGGAACTGTTGCAAAAAATAATGCAGTTCGTGGAGCAGATTGGATGACATGTATTTGTTCAGCAACCATTCCAACGATGCAAGCAGCAGACAAAGCAATCAAAAAAGAACGTGGTGATAGAGGAGAAATTCAAGTTGAGCTATATGGTGATTGGACTTATGAGCAAGCACAAATGTGGTTAGACGCAGGAATTAGTCAAGCTATTTATCATCAAAGTAGAGATGCTCTTTTAGCCGGAGAAACATGGGGAGAAAAAGATTTATCTAAAGTGAAAAAATTGATTGATATGGGATTTAGAGTATCTGTTACAGGTGGACTAAACATTGATACATTAGCTTTATTCAAAGGTGTTGATGTGTATACATTTATTGCAGGTCGAGGGATTACAGAAGCTGAAAATCCTGCTCAAGCAGCACGAGCATTTAAAGATGAAATTAGACGTATTTGGGGTGAGTAGTATGAAACGTCCAATCGGTCTTTATGAAAAAGCAACACCTAAGCAGATGACCTGGCCAGAAAGATTATTATTTGCCAAAGAATTAGGTTTTGATTTTGTCGAAATGTCTATTGATGAAACAGATGCACGTTTATCACGTTTAGATTGGACAAAAGAGGAACGGTTAGATATTGTTAAAGCCATTTATGAAACAGGAGTACGCATTCCAAGTATTTGTTTTAGTGGACATCGTCGTTATCCATTGGGTTCTAGTGATGCTTCAATAGAAGAAAAATCATTAGTGTTAATGCAAAAATGTATTGAGTTGGCACAAGATTTAGGTGTTCGTGTCATTCAATTAGCCGGATATGATGTGTATTATGAAGAAAAATCTCCTGAAACACGACGTCGGTTTATGAAAAATTTAAGAAAAGCGTGTGATTGGGCAGAGCAATGTCAAGTGATTTTAGCTATCGAAATTATGGATGATATGTTCATCAATAGTATTGAAAAATATTTAGCGATTGAAAAAGAAATCAACTCTCCTTATCTATTTGTGTATCCTGATACAGGCAATGTTTCTGCATGGCATAATGATTTGTATAGTGAATTTTATTTAGGGCATAAATCAATTGCCGCAATGCATTTAAAAGATACATACGCCGTTACAGAAACACAAAAAGGACAATTTCGAGATGTACCATTTGGCAAAGGATGTGTTGATTGGGAAGAATGCTTCCGTGTGTTGAAAGAAACTAATTATCAAGGTGCGTTTTTAATTGAAATGTGGTCTGAAAATTGTAAGACAGTCGAAGAAACAAAAGCTGCCATTCAAGAAGCTCAAGCCTTTTTATATCCATTATTAGAGAAAGCGGGGTTACGATAATGCTAGAAAATCTAAGAGAACGTGTCTATCAAGCTAATTGTGATTTGCCTAAGCATAAATTAGTGAAATTTACATGGGGAAATGTGAGTGCCATTGATAGAGAAACGGGTTTAGTCGTTATTAAACCAAGTGGTGTTGACTATGAAAAACTATCTCCTGAAAATATGGTGATTACCGATTTAAATGGTAATATTGTTGAGGGTACATTACGTCCATCATCCGATTTAAAAACACATCTTGAGATATATAAAGCATTTCATGAAGTGGGCGGTATCGTACATACACATTCTAGCCAAGCAGTTGCGTGGGCTCAAGCAGGACGAGATATTCCTTTCTACGGAACAACACATGCTGATTACTTTTACGGTTCAATTCCTTGTGCAAGATCACTCACAGCAGAAGAAATCAATGGGGATTATGAAAAGTCAACAGGAGATGTCATTATTGAAACATTTCATCATAGACACATAAATCCAATGGCGGTTCCCGGAGTAATTGTTAGAAATCATGGTCCTTTTACATGGGGTAAAACACCAGAAGAGGCTGTTTATCACAGCGTTGTTTTAGAAGAAGTGGCCGACATGGCAAAAAACACAGAATTACTTTGCCCTAATGTTGAACAAGCACCACAAGTGCTAATGGATAAACACTATTTGCGTAAACACGGTAAAAATGCTTATTATGGACAAAAGTAAAGAAAAGATAGAGCTACCATCAAAATGAAAATATGGGAAACTAACCGTTCGTATAAATGTAAATAAATATTCCTAAATAGAAAACGACTTGAAATCAACTCGTTGAACTTGTTGATTTCAAGTCGTTTTTAGGTGACTTTATAATAAATCGTGTTGGTGGAAATAATCCACCAACACGATTTGTTATAGAGCCATCAACACCAAATAGTATAGAGTGATAATTTGTCGAATAGTCATTTAAAAAGATATTGGCATTTAGGACAGTTCTATTTTTGTAGTTCGTTATAGATAGATTGCCTTATCTATTATTTGTTTAGTGGGATGTAACGAAGAATTGCTTTTATTATAGATAAAACATTCTGAAAGCATTATAATATTTAATATAAGAGGTGATAATATGCAAGAACATATAACAGAAACAAGATTACAAGAAAGTATGGCATTGGATACAATGTCTATTTCCGAAATTACCACACTTATCAATCAAGAAGATGATAAAGTTGCTCGATGTGTGAAAGAGGCGTTACCAAGTATCAATCAGTTGATTGAAATGGTCGTTACTATATTAAGCAATCAAGGAAGACTTATTTATATTGGTGCAGGAACAAGTGGTAGATTAAGTATATTAGATGCAAGTGAATGTGTTCCGACCTTTAATGCACCTTGTGAAATGATTCAAGGAATTATTGCTGGAGGATCAAGTGCAATAACACAAGCAGTAGAAGGTGCAGAAGATGATACCGAACAAGCCGTTCTTGATTTAAAAGCTATTTCTTTTTGTGAAAAAGATATATTGATTGGCGTAGCAGCTAGTGGTAATACACCCTATGTTGTGAGTGCATTAGAATATGCGCATTCAATAGGTGCTAAAACAGGTGCGATTGTATGTAATAAACATTCAAAAATGTCTGCTCTAGCAGATTATCCAGTTGAAGTTTTTGTTGGCTCAGAAGTGTTGACTGGTTCAACAAGAATGAAAGCAGGAACTGCACAGAAAATGATTTTAAATATGATTTCAACAACAGCGATGATAAAATTAGGAAAAGTGTATCAAAATCTGATGATAGACGTTGTGGCAAGTAATGAAAAATTGTACAAAAGAGCTATTTCAATTATTCAAGAAGCAACAGGTTGTACAAAAATAATGGCGGAAAAAACATTTTTATTGGCTAATAAGCGAACAAAAGTAGCAGTTGTCATGATTTTATTTAGTGTATCAAGTCAAAAAGCAGAAGAATTACTCTCTCAATATAAAGGATTTATTCGTGAAATTGTTGATTGACAACAGTGCACACTCACGAGAAGAAAAGGTTTACATTTTAGAGAGTATATATTATAATGTTGGTAATTGAAGATAGGTAACGTTTTCATCTTTGTATCTTTATGATTTTTCAATGTACAAAAAAATGTATATTGAAAAAATAAAATAAACGAAAGAGAGGCTCGTATTTGGAAAGGGTATAGAGAATATCAAATACCTATATCAATTAGCTGGTAACAATGGAACAAATCACAATGATTAGGACAATAATGAAAGGGAGATACTTATGAGAAAAACACTCACATTATTTTGTAGCGTTGCATTATTGAGTTTTGGATTGAGTGCTTGTACCCAAACACCAACAAAGGACACAATGACTAAGCCAGATACATCAACAACAGTTACAATGGCTAAACCAAATGAGAATTTAGCATTGGAAAAATCTATAGATGGAATTGCTTATACTTATGTTCGTAGTCAGTTAGCAAAAGATAATCCAAAAGCTGTTCCAGGTGCTCAAATTGCCATTATGAAGGACGGACAATTAGTGTTTAATAAATCCTACGGTGTGATACAAGCATTTGATTTTGCGAATAATCCACCTACTAAGGTAGAAAAGCCAATAGCTGTGACGAATGATACATTATTTGACTTAGCATCCGTGACAAAAATAAGTGCAACAACCCAAGCTATGATGCATCTTGTTTATGAAGGGAAAATAAAATTAGATGATAAAGTAGCGACTTATTTACCAGACTTTGCTAAAAACGGTAAAGAAAATGTGACAATAGGACAATTATTAAGTCATACATCTGGGCTACCACAATGGAAAGCCATTTATTTATATGCCAATACACGTGAAAAAGCGTTAGAATATATTGAAAATCAACCATTGATGTTTGAAACAGGCACATATAAATATAGTGACTTAGGTTTTATGACATTGGCATTTGTTATTGAAAAAATAACAAATCAACCTTTTGATACTTATGTTGAAAAAACAATTTATGAGCCACTTGGTTTAAAACATACAATGTTTAATCCGTTGTCAAAAAATATTGATAAAAATCAAATTGCTGTAACATCATACGGAAATCCTTATGAATTAAGAATGATAGATGAAGTGAACTATCCTAATTTTGGATATGATATGAGTGAAGATAAAGATGCATTTGATAAGTTTATGAATTGGCGTCAAGTGGAATTACAAGGTGAAGTAAATGACGGAAATGCTGGTATGGCAAATGAAGGAATCGCAGGACATGCAGGGCTATTTTCAACAGCTTCAGATTTAGCTAAATTATATCAAGTTTTATTAGATAAAGGAAAAAGTGGACAAACAGTTTTATATGATGAAACAGTGTTAAATGCCTTTTTAGAAGATGTTCATACAGAAAAAAGTGGTACAGTTCAAGCATATGGTTTTATCAAACATAATGCATGGTTAAAAGAATTATCTGATGACGCTTTAGGACATAATGGATTTACAGGTACATACGTGACAATTTCTCCAAAAGAAAATATTGTTATTATTTTATTGACAAATAAAATGAATAATGGACAAAAAGAAAACGGAGCCTATAATGTCATCAATGATTTTGCTGCATCTGTAAACTATACTGTAAAAAATATTTATCTAGAAAAAATGGAGAAATAAAATGAAAAAAATTGTTATTGGTGGGCAAATTGATAAAGAAGAAGTGAAGCAACTAGTTGAAGCGTATGGAGAAAATCGATACGATATTTCAATTAAAAATGATTTAGATGCTGCAATGGCAGTAAAAACAGGAGCAGCAGATTACTACATTGGAGCATGTAATACAGGTGGTGGCGGTGCCTTAGCAATGGCTTTAGCTTTATTAGGTAGACAAGAATGTGTCACTATCTCTATGCCCGGTCACGTTATGAGTGATGAAGAGATTATAGAAAATGTTAAAAGTGGTAAAAAAGCATTTGGCTTTACAGCACAACATAAAGAAATCGTTATTCCAATCATTATGAAAGCATTAAATGAACAATAATAAGGGAGAATAAATATGGAAACATCAAAAATTTTAGAATTAGTCGTAATTGCCTTATTAGGTGGATTATGTGCCATTTTATCAAATAAAGGTATTGCCGTTTTTAATGACGGATTAAGACCTATTTTACCAGAATTTTTAGAAGGTAAAATTGGGAAGAAAGAACTTGCGGCAACAAGTTTTGCATTAAGTTTTGGTTTAGTTATTGGATTTGGTATTCCAGTATCTATCGGGGCATCTATTATTTTAGTACATAGTATTTTATTGATGACAGACATTATCGGTTCATGGGCACCAGAAGGAAAACTTGGTTTAGCCTTATCTGGTGGTGTTGGAGCAATCTATGGTATTGGTCTTGTTTTAGGATTGCAAAAAGTCGTTGATTTATTCGCTATGTTACCTGTGAATTTCATGCCGTCATTATCAGTTGTTGGAGCACCAATTATTGTTGCATTCAGTATTTTCCCAGCGATTGCTATTGCAAGCCAACATGGTATGAAAAAAGGTGCAGTGGCATTAGGTGCAACATTATTAACACTTGTTTTTGTAAAACGTTTTGGAACAATCACATTAGACAATGGAACAGCTATTAAATTAAGTGCAGAAGGTATGTCATTATTAGTTGGTATGATTTTTATGATTATTTTTGCCATGATGGTAAAAAGCGATGGTACAGAATCAAACCAAGCATTAGTTAGTGTCTTTTTAGAACGTGTGAATCGCATTAAGAAAAATTGGTTATGGTTAGCATTAACAGGCGGATTAGTTGCTGCAGCAACAAGTTTATTGATTATTGCAGGAGATCCAATTTCATTAAACTTATTAAAAGATGCGAAATTTAATGAAGCAGCATTAGCAGCATTTGCGCGTGGTATTGGTTTTATTCCACTTGTTTTCTCAACAGCAATTGTGACAGGTGTGTACAGTCCAGCGGGAACAACATTTGCGTTTGTTGCAGGTATTGCTTTACATGGTAATCCAGCTGTTGCCTTTGTTTTAGGTGCTTTGTTAATGTTTGTTGAAGTTCAATTATTATCTTTAGTAGCAAAAGCATTAGATAAATTCCCAGGTATTCGTGACATGGGTGAACATATTCGTACAGCGATGAATAAAGTGTTAGAAATAGCTTTATTAGTCGGAGGTGCTATGGCGTGTGAACAAATTGCTCCTGGAATTGGTTATTTCTGGGTAATCGGGTTACTATTGTTAAACAGAAAAGCGAAAAAACCAGTTGTTGAATTGGCAGTAGGACCAATGGCAACGATTAGTTTAGGTATTATCGTAAATATTTTATATTTGATTGGTTTATTTATCCCAGTCGTTGCTAAGTAATGAGGTGTTTCTATGACTTGGATAGACGGCATTACGTATATGCACGAACATACAACCATTGACTTATCTCGTTTAAAAGGCATTGATGACACAAATTTAAACTGTTTTGATGAAACAGTTCAAGAGTTTAAGGGATTATACGAAAGAGGCGTTCGTAATATTGTCGATGTGACGAATTTAGATATGAAACGTAATCCTGTATATGTCCAAAAAGTTGCTGAATTAACACAAATAAATGTGATACAAGCAACAGGTTTTTACCAAGACAAATTTTTACCCGACTTTGTAACAGATGCAAGTGTGAAACAATTAGCTGATTTTATGATAAAAGAAATCACACAAGGCATTGCGGATACAACAATCAAAGCACAAATTATTGGTGAAATTGGTACGAGTAAAAATCTAATGACAGACAGAGAAAGAAAAGTGTTCGAAGCCTCTGTTATTGCACATAAAGAAACAGGAGTTCCTATTACTACACATACAACATTAGGGACATACGGACATGAACAAATTGCCTTTTTCAAAAAACAAAAAACAGATTTAGAAAAAATTGTTATTGGACATGTTGACTTAACAGGTAATGCGGAGTATGTTTTATATATGTTAGATCAAGGTGTTTACGTCGAGTTTGATACAGTTGGAAAAGAAAATTATCAACCTGATTTGACGAGAATAAACATGTTAAAAGAAATTGAAAAAAGAGGATATATAGATAAAGTATTCTTATCAATGGATATTACAAGAAAATCACATTTAACGTATCAAGGTGGCATGGGGTATGCGTATTTATTGGATACTTTTGTTCCAATGGCACTAGAAAATGGTGTGAGTGAAACATTTATTCGTAAAATGCTAGTGGATAATCCTAAAACCTTTATGAAAGGAAGTAAATCATGACATATCCTTTAACGAGTTTAACGCTTGAAGAAGCACAACAATTACAATTTAAATTGGTCGATGCGATTACCAAATATTTTTCTGGAACAGACATTTTAAGTTATGGTGATTTAGGTGTTGTGAAAGGATTGAATCAACCGAGTGTCACGAAAAAAGTGGAAACTGTATTAGCAGATTTTTTCAATGTTGAAGCTACTTTACTTGTACGAGGAGCAGGAACGAATGCTATTCGATTAGGATTACATGCTTTATTAAATAGTGGCCAAACGGTACTCGTGCATGATGCACCCATTTATCCAACAACAAAAGTGTCTATCGATATGCTAGGATTACAGACAATAAAAGCGGATTTTAATGACAAAAAAATTGTTCAAGAATGCTTGAAAAAACATCAGATTGATGCTGTTTTAATTCAAGTAACTCGTCAGAAGTTAAATGATTCATACGATTTAGAAACACTTATTACATGGATAAAAGAATTAGCACCAACAATAAACATCATTACAGATGATAATTATGCTGCTTTAAAAACAAAAGGTATTGGTGCAGAATTAGGAGCAACACTTTCTTGTTTTTCAACCTTTAAATTATTAGGACCTGAAGGCATTGGCTGCATTGCAGGAAAGCGTGAGTATATTGAAAAACTAAAAGCAGAAAATTATTCTGGTGGAGGGCAAGTACAAGGGTATGAATCGTTAGAAGTATTAAGAGGTATGGTGTATGCACCTGTTTCTTTGGCGATTTCTGCGAATGTGGGAACAGAGCTGTGTCGTCGATTAAATGAGGGTGAAGTAAAAGGTGTTAAAGGAGCTTATATTGCTAATGCACAATCAAGAGTTGTTATTGTGACATTGGAAGAACCGATTGCCAAAGACGTGATTGAAACAGCTTGTCAGTTAGGTGCTCTAGGACATCCGGTAGGAGCAGAATCAAAATATGAATTTTGTCCATTGATTTATCGTGTATCTAGCACATTTAGACAAGAAAATCCACAAGCTGAAAGTACAATGTTACGTATCAATCCAAATCGAGCGGGAGTAGATACAATTATTCGCATATTATCTCAAGCAATGAATCAATAAAAAGGTGGACCTGTATGGTAGAGTTATTTTTGAAGAAAAAAGGCGACGTTATTTATCGTTTGGCGTCAAACTTACTACAATTAAAAAAAGGAGATCGTTTACCTAGTGTATCTGAATATCAAGAATTATTCCAGGTATCAAGAGGGACTGTCCAAAATGCTATGGCGTATTTGAAAGAAGCAGGAGCATTTCAAAGTAAATCTAAAGGACATTTAGGTTCTTATATTGAAAGCGTTGATTATAGTATTTTACAAACTTTTGCTTTGTCGGATACGATTATGGGTACGATGACTCTACCATACTCTAAATTATATGAGGGGTTAGCAACGGGGATTTATGATGAATTTAGAGAAAATCGTGTGAAATTAAATTTAGCTTATATTCGAGGATCAAAAGAAAGATTAAAGGCTGTTGCTAGAGAAAATTATCATTTTGCTGTTTTATCAAAATTCGCAGCGTTAAAAGCTATAGAGGAAAATACACCTATTGACATTGTTGTTGATTTTGGTAAACATACGTATTTAAGTGAACATATCTTGATTTTTGCAGATAAAAAGGCATCTAAAATTATCAATGGTATGAAAGTGGCAATCGATTATAATTCAATTGACCAACAATTATTAACAGAAAAACTCATTTACGAAAAAAATGTTGAGTTGGTAGAAGTCCCGGGGCATCAAATAGTATCTGCTGTACGTCAAGGAATTGTTGATGTGGGTGTATGGAATTATGATGAAATTGTTGATAAAAACTACCAAGACATCCATTATATCAAACTTTCTAGCGATATATTAGATGAACAAATGAGTACATCGGTCATTGTGGTGCACACACAAAATAAATCCTTGCAAGCATTCTTTAAACAAAGTTTTCAAACAGAGAATGTCTTGACAATTCAACGTGCTGTTTATACAGGGACGATTATCCCTCAATATTAGGAGACAGATTATGATAATAGAAAAATTAAACATATTAGAACAAGGTACAATTATTGATAGTGAAACAAAAGAATGGGTAATCAGAATCCGTGAAGCATTAAAAATGTATGACGAGTGTTTGGGTGACACAGAAATGGAAGTATTTTTAATTCATTTAGCAATGGCAGATGCTCGTCGGAAACAAAATGATACATCTGTTCAAGCTATGGATGACGCATTTTTTAAAGAAGTTCAAGAACATGAAAAATATGCTCTAAGTCAACAAATTTATACAGAGTTATTATCAGACAAACATTTTTCTGAGCCAGAAATGACCTATATTTATTTGCATCTTGTCAATATGTTAGGAGGGAATTGATGTGTTTTTAGATATCACATTAACAAGAAATCCTAAACTACTCGAAGTTGCTAAAAACTTACACCAATCCGGTGATATTTTGCCAGACACGTATGTATTAGATTTGGATACAATTTTACAAAATGCAAAAGCAATGGCAGATGTGGCAAAACAGGAACAAGTGGAATTGTTTTATATGCCAAAACAATTTGGACGTAATCCACTTATTGCCAAAAAAATTAGTGAAACAGCTATTTCAAAAGCCGTTGTTGTCGATTATAAAGAAGCTTTGTTGTTGATGAAACATCAATTACCTTTAGGGAATGTAGGACATTTGGTTCAAATTCCTAATACTCTACTTGAGAAAATCATTGCTTATGGGACAGACTATATCACTGTTTTTTCAATGGAAAAATTACAACAAATTGTAGATGTGGCAAAACGTTTACAAAAAAAGCAGCGTGTATTATTAAAAATCATTGAGCCAACAGATACAATTTATGAAGGACAGTATGGTGGTTTTCATCTATCACAACTAGAAGAAGTCGTGACGTATTTAAGTCAACAGTCTTATGTAGAATTAGGAGGATTGACATCATTTCCTTGCTTTTTATTTAATCAAGTTGATGATATTGTACCAACTAAAAATATACAAACATTGCAAAAAGCTAAAGGGTTTTTAGAAGAAAAAGGTATCACAAATCTTGCAATCAATATGCCATCTGCTACATCGACATATACAATTCCTAAAATTAAAGCACTGAATGGGACACAAGGTGAACCAGGGCATGCCTTAACAGGAACAACACCATTACATCAAGTGACATCTTTGATTGAAAGACCGGCTATGGTCTATGTGAGTGAGATTTCACATTGTTTAGACAATCATGCCTATTTCTATGGTGGAGGGTACTATCGTCGAGGACATTTTGAACATGTTATTGTCTATGAACCTTTCAGAGTTGTAAGAGATACATTGATGCCATTTGATTGTGAAAGTATTGATTATTATTTAAAAACAGAAAAAGAACATGCAGTAGGCAGCACGGTTTTAGCGGCCTTTAGAACACAAATTTTTGTCACAAGAAGTGACGTTGCTGTTGTATCAGGAATACAAACAGATAATCCTAAACTAGAAGGGATATTTGATAGTTTGGGTAATCAAATAAGAAGGTGAAAAAAGTGGGACGATTTATTGTGATCGTACTGGATAGCTTTGGCGTTGGTGCCATGGACGATGTTTCTCAAGTCAGACCGATTGATGTCGGAAGTAATACAGCAAAACATATTATACAAGCATCTCCAACTATTCAGTTACCAACATTAGAAAAATTAGGATTGATGAACGCCATTGGTGAAGAACTACCATCTCATTCTTTTTCTAAAACAGCAAATTATGGGACGAGTGATTTAGCTCATTATGGAGCAGATTCATTTTTAGGGCATCAAGAGATTATGGGGACAACACCTAAAGTTCCTTTAATCGAGCCTTTTAATGAAAAAATAGATGATGTCGAATGTCATTTATTACAACACGGATATAATGTCAGACGTCTTGGAGAAAAAGGTGCACAAATTTTAATTGTCAATAATGTCGCAACTGTTGGCGATAATTTAGAAACAGACGCGGGTCAAGTCTATAATGTATCCGCTTGTTTAGATAGCATCTCTTTTGAGGACTTGAAACAATTAGGACAAAGAGTAAGAGAAGTGGTACACGTATCACGTGTGATTGCTTTTGGTGGTCAAAAAATAACGATTGATGATTTATTACATGCTTTTGAAGTAAGAGGCACACATATTGCAGGTGTAGATGCTCCAAAATCCCATGTTTATGAGTGTGGTTATCAAGTGGTGCATCTAGGATACGGCATTGATAAAAACACACAAATCGCAACAATTCTCGATAAAAAAAATATAACTGTTTCTTTTTTAGGAAAAGTAGCAGATATTGTTCAAACAGAAAGCACACGTTTATTTCCTGGAGTGGATTCAAATACATTATTTGATTCACTCATAAAAGAAGTAAAAGAAATCTCGCATGGTTTTATTGCCTTGAACATTCAAGAAACAGATTTAGCAGGGCATGCACAAGATGTACAACGCTATGCCGATCGACTTGAGTTAAGTGATAAACGTATCGAAGAATTGTTACCATTGCTTGTCAAAGGCGATGTACTTATTGTCATGGCAGACCATGGAAATGACCCAACGATTGGACATAGCAATCATACACGAGAAAAAGTGCCTTTGCTTGTATATTCACCAACTATTGAAGGGAAATATATTGGACATAGACAAACATTAGCTGACGTGGCAGCGACAGTGGCCGATTACTTTGATGTAAACATGCCACAACATGGACAATCTTTCTTAGCAAATATTTTTGAGGAAAAAGCATGAACAGAATAAAGCACTATGCTTTTAAAACATTTCTAGCTTTGTCTAATGTACATAAATCTGTTTGCCGTGTTTTTCCTAATGCTCTTATAAACATAACAGAGCATTCTGGATATTATATGGGTATCAAAAATGTTCCAGATATTAAAAATTCTTTTATTCAATCGTTAGAATCGTTAGGATACATTTTACATACTGTGGATAAAGCAAGTCTTGGTGGTAGGGGTATCGACATTGATTTGAAAAATCCATTAACAGGACAAGCAATGACCGGTTCATCAAGTGGAACGGCAATGAATGTTTTTCTTAATATCAATGATATAGGTATTGGAACAGACGGAGGAGGCTCCGTTTTAGCGCCAGCACTGGCTTTGAATGTATGTAGTTGTATACATGGATTATTGGGAAAAGATGATGTGAATGAGGGAACGGTCAAACGCTCAACAGACGGTATACCGTTCACCGCCTCTTTAGGCATTTTGTCCAAAGAGTTATCACATATTCAACGCATTATCTATCATCAAATTCCACTCACGGCTGAATCACATTCACACGTGAACATCGCAATAGATAGTGCTATAGATTTACCTTATCCCAAAATAGATATAGCTGACAAGTATACACTATCTCGCCAAGCGCTGATTGAACGCTTAGAATGTTTATTACAGTCATATGACATCATTATTTCTAAAGAAGGACCTGTTGATTATCACGGTTTTGGCGAAAGTATTTTTGGACATTTTGACCAAGGAACGCAAACGATTCAACAAAAAGCAAATAAAGGCTTTATACGTGTCGCCAATATGTGTCATGCTATGGCAGTAACTGTACCATCTACAGAATTATCGACAGGATATGTTTTGATATGTCGAACAACTAATAAAACAGTGGTTGATACATTATTTAAACTAGCCGACCAATTAAAAGCTTCTAAAGATACATTAGTCGAACAATATTTTGGACGTTTAGATCAATATTTTACTGGTGGAAAATCAGTTTAAGTATTTTTTACTTGACCTTTTTCTTCTATCAGCGTATTATTCTATTTGGGCTCCCTTTTTGTAGGGACAGTTGATTTCCCCCATTCCTTTTGGAGTGGGGGCTTTATTATGTTAACAACCCATAAAGAGATAAGGAGGAAGTCAAATATGACAAAATACATTTTTGTAACAGGTGGCGTAGTGTCATCTATTGGAAAGGGTATTGTTGCAGCATCATTAGGAAGATTATTAAAAAATAGAGGATTTAAAGTCACCATTCAAAAATTTGACCCATATATTAACGTTGACCCAGGTACGATGAGTCCGCTACAACACGGAGAAGTGTTTGTAACAGATGACGGTACAGAAACGGACTTAGACTTAGGTCACTATGAACGTTTTATTGATATTAACTTAAATCAATATTCAAATGTGACCACAGGTAAAGTTTACTCAGAAGTGTTACGTAAAGAACGCCGTGGTGACTATTTAGGAGCAACAGTTCAAGTCATTCCACATATTACAAATGAAATTAAAGAAAAAATCATGCGCGCCGGTGAAACAACAGATTCAGATATCGTCATTACAGAAGTTGGTGGAACAGTGGGGGATATCGAGTCTTTACCATTCTTAGAAGCACTACGACAAATGAAATCTGATGTTGGGTCACAAAATGTTGTTTACGTGCACACAACACTTATTCCATACTTAAAAGCTGCTGGCGAAATGAAAACAAAACCAACACAACACAGTGTTAAAGAATTACGCAGTTTAGGTATTCAACCAAATATTTTAGTTGTACGTACAGAAAAACCATTACCAAATGGTATTCGTGAAAAATTAGCATCATTTTGTGATGTTGACGAACGTGCCGTTATTGAATCTCGTGACGTGGATACATTGTATACTATCCCGTTATTACTACAAGAACAAGGCATGGATCAACTCGTATGCGACCTATTCGGTCTAAAAAGTGCTCCTAAAGCAGAAATGTCCGAATGGAAACAATTAGAACAAACAGTTCTAAACTTAAAAGAGAAAGTAAAAATCGCAATTGTTGGGAAATATGTATCTTTACCAGATGCCTATTTATCTGTTGCAGAAGCCTTAAAACATGCTGGCTATGCACACAATGCAGATGTAGAAATTGACTGGGTACCAGCAGAAGACATAACAGATGAAAATGTTTCCCAAAGATTAAAAGATGCCAAAGGTATTTTAGTACCAGGTGGTTTTGGAAAACGTGGTATCGAGGGTAAAATCGCCACTATTAAATATGCACGTGAAAATAATATCCCGTTCTTTGGTATTTGCTTAGGTATGCAATTAGCATGTATTGAGTTTGCTAGAAATGTCGTTGGTCTAGAGGGAGCTGATACAGCTGAAGAAAACCCAAATGTAACACATAATATTATTGACTTAATGTCTGATCAAGTAGACCAAGACACAATGGGAGGTACATTGCGCTTAGGTTTGTATCCGTGTGTATTACAAGAAGGTACATTAGCTCGCTCATTATACGGCGAAGAATTAGTACACGAACGTCATCGTCATCGTTATGAATTTAACAATGCGTATCGTGAACAATTAAGCGAAAAAGGATTGATATTCTCAGGTGTATCTCCAGACGGACGTTTAGTTGAAATTATCGAATTGGCAAATCACCCATTCTTTATCGCTGCACAATTCCACCCAGAATTTGTATCACGCCCAACAAGACCACAACGTATTTTTAACGGTTTTGTAAAAGCTGCTTTGGAACAAAAATAATATCGAGAAATCCGCCCAAAGAGCATCATGCTCTTTGGACGGATTATTGTTTATAAAATGCGGGAACAAAAAACGTATATTTGTTCATAGTATCTCTCCTTTTTAAATAAATATTGTGGATAATAATGTAATAAAAATGATTATAATATTCTTCATATCTTTTTGCTGAGCCAATCCAAATCCTAGAATTGCAAGACAACTATGCCGAATAGATAATTTCCCCGTTGCATAGGCAATCACTAAAATACAGACTAATAACAATAGTGGTATATTCTTTTTGAGTATATTTTTTATATTCTGTATGGTAATCATCTCCTTCTATATCTATATTGCATCAACACCATTCTTTTTATAATGTTCACCTAACCTTTCTGAATGAGAATAATTGTGTTTACACGATTATTGTAAATCATCAAAAGTATATTGTGTGAAAAAGTAGCAAATGTGACAGAAGTGTCGCACATTTGCTACTTTTATGGGTGTTTTTAAATTAAAAAAATACTTAATTCCGGATAGACTGTTTGTAATTGGTTTAAAATGGTGATATATCGTTTTTGATAGTAGGGTATATCTAAAAAATCACAAACAAAAAAAACGTGTTTCATCATCTCTTGTGCAGTAACATCTTTTTCTAAACATAGAAAAATACTTTTAAGGAATTTAAGATGTAGACGCTCAAAAATAAATGGTTCATGTAATCTTTGGGATAGCATCGACTGAAAAATATTTCTAGCATGTCGTATATCTTGATGATGTAAAAAGAAGATGACTAAATGAAATGCTGTTTGAATATATTCATGGCTATATTGGTCTAGATGTTCATAGCGTTTTAAACCATTGATACAATTTTTATAAACAATGTTAATAAATGGGGTATCTAAATAAGGAATAAGACAATCGAATAATAACATTTCATAAGTTGTCCATGTTTCGACTTTGACTAAATATTGTTTTAATTGATAGAGGGCAGATTCATATCGTGTTAAGATAACATCACATAATAATCCAAGATGGTGGTAGGTATCATTGTCATATGCAGAAAAATGATAGGCTTGTGAACGAATGTGTTGTATTTCTTCTTGATGATAAGAACCAAGGGAGTTTGTCAATATATTTTTTAAAGGAAAGTGTTGATAATCACGTTTTAAAAATAGAAATTCATCTAAATCAACGT
Source organism: Carnobacteriaceae bacterium zg-84 (assembly GCA_013874835.1). Taxonomy (NCBI): domain Bacteria; kingdom Bacillati; phylum Bacillota; class Bacilli; order Lactobacillales; family Carnobacteriaceae; species Carnobacteriaceae bacterium zg-84. The sequence goes on from CP059430.1 coordinate 578,779, forward strand.
GTAAATGTTCTAAAAGATACAAAACAGTATCAAAAGAAATCTCATGTTCTCCTTTGATAAAACGATGATATGACGATGATGATAGTTTGTCTTGACAAATATCTTTAATAGAAAAGTTTTTACTTTTTCGTAAATATTGTATAAGTTCCCCTGTTTGCATATTACCCCTCCTATATAACCTTTAAATATAACCTTTAAAATAATTTTAATGTGAAAAGTGTTTGATATTCTTATTATAATGAAGATGCATTTCGTTTATCAAGTATTTTTAAAAAAGTATTGCCATTTTCTTTTAATGATGATATAATTCAGAAAAACAAGAGAAAGGACGTTAAGAACATGACACAAACAAAACAATGTGTGTATTTATCTGTAAATAGTTGGCAAAGCCAATAGATACGGTTGTTTCTTAATGTACTTTTTGTGCATAGATACAACCTTTTCGTGTTGAAAATGTGTATCTATGTGGCAGACAAATTCTTAGAATGAACTATACCACGTGGATAAAAAATCGACGTGGTTTTTGTTTGTAAAAAGGCCACTTATTATAAGTGGTCTTTTTATATAGTTCATTCAATAAATGAAAAACGAGGTTATGATGATGAAAAAAACAGTATTAGCATTTGGATTATTCATTTTAGCAGTATTAGGTATTGGGTATGTGACTCAACAAAAACCAGCACAACAGCCAGTACAAGAAACGAAAAAGATTGTCAAAGTTGGTGTTTTACAATTATTAAGTCACCCAGCATTAGATGCTATTTATAAAGGTATTACAGATGAACTAGGTAATTTAGGTTATGTTGATGGGAAAACAATGCAAATTGATTTTCAAAATGCACAAGCAGATCAAAGTAATTTAGTGTCTATGAGTCAAAAATTAGTGTCAGAAAAACCGGATATTTTAATTGGTATTACAACTCCCGCTACTGCATCATTGGCTAACGCAACAAAAGAGATTCCAATTATTATGGGGGGGATTACATATCCTGTTCAAGCCGGTTTAATCGCAAGTGAAGAAAAACCAGGAAACAATATTACAGGTGTAAGTGATAGAACACCAATTAAACAACAATTAGAGTTGATGAAAAAAGTGGTGCCAAACTTGAAAAAAATCGGTATTTTATATACAGCAAGTGAAGATAACTCAACACGTCAAGTTGAAGAAGCAAAAGAATTGGCAAAAGCATTAGATTTAGAAGTAGTGGTTAAATCTATTTCAAATACAAATGACATTGAGCAAGTGACAGAAGGATTGGCAAGTGATGTACAAGCTATTTTTGTTCCGATTGATAACACAGTAGCCAGTGCAATGGCAACAGTCGTTAAAGTAACAGATAAATACAAAGTACCTGTCTTCCCGTCAGCTGATACAATGGTTAAAGATGGTGGTGTTTTAGGAATCGGTGTTGACCAATACAAAATCGGCGTTGAAACAGCTAAAGTTGTTGTTGCGGTGTTAAATGGTGTAGAGCCGAAAGAAAAAGCAATCGTATTGGCAAATGAAGGTGTTGTATACATCAATGAAACAAAAGCAAAAGCATTAGGTATTGATATTCCAGAAGAGATTAAAGCAAAAGCAATAATTGTAGATAAAGAATAAGGAGTTTTCTATGGATATTTTTATTTCAGCCATTTCCCAAGGGATTTTATGGGGACTACTGTCACTAGGCGTATTTATTAGTTTTAGAATTTTAAATATTGCCGATATGACTACAGAGGGAACCTTTCCTCTAGGAGCAGCGATTTGCATGACGGCTATTTCTCGAGGTGTTTCCCCTCTATTAGCGACAATATTGGCTGTTTGTGGTGGCGTTTTGGCAGGCCTTGTTACCGGATTTTTAATCACAACATGCCGTATTCCAAGTTTATTAGCAGGTATTTTAACAATGACAGGATTACTATCCATTAACTTACGTGTGATGGGACGCCCAAATTTAACTCTTTTAGACAAAGACACCATTTTTACACCTGCAACACAACTAACCTTGCCACATCATTACGACACAATTCTTGTCGGCGTATTTGGCGTATCATTATTGATATATCTGATGTTTGTATTTTTTAAAACAGAATTAGGACAAGGTTTAATTGCCACGGGAGATAATCCTAAAATGGCAACATCATTTGGTATTTCAACGAAAAAGATGACACTACTTGGTCTAATGCTATCCAACGGAATTGTGGCACTAGCAGGTGCAATTATTTCACAACACAACGGATACGCCGATGTGAACAGTGGACTAGGTGTTATTGTCATTGCTTTAGCAGCAATTATTATTGGAGAAGTTCTTTTTTCTAAAGTTTCCTTTTTAGAACGTTTAATTTGTACAGTTTATGGTTCTATTATTTATCGTGTCTTATTGGTTGGTGTTTTAAAATTACAAGTCATTGAAGCCAACGACTTTAAACTTGTTTCAGCGATACTCATTGCCTTATTTTTAACAATGCCACATTTACGAAAAAAAGGACAAAAAGGAGGAGTATAGATGTCATTTATTGAAATCAATCATATCGAAAAAACATTTTACTCTAATGCTGGCGATTATAAAGCGTTGCAAGACATTACATTGCATATAGAAGAGGGCGACTTTATCACCGTTGTTGGAGGAAATGGAGCAGGTAAATCAACTTTTTTAAACGCTCTTGCAGGTAGTTTTGACATTGACAAAGGTGACATAAAAATTAACGATACGTCCATTACAACCTTATCTGAATATGAACGTGCAAAATATATCAGTCGTGTATTTCAAAATGCGTTACACGGAACAGCACCACGTATGACGGTTTGCGAAAATATGGCATTGGCATATCGAAAAGATCAAAAAAGACGCTTGAAAAAAGGGATCACACCCGAAGAAAAATCTTTATTTATTGAACAATTAGCATCTTTAGAATTAGGGCTAGAAACACGCCTAAACACCGAAATGGGACTACTGTCGGGAGGACAACGCCAAGCCATAGCCTTACTCATGGCAACATTAAAAAAACCATCTTTATTATTACTAGATGAACATACATCTGCATTAGACCCAAAAATGCAACAAATGGTGATGAAACTCACACAACAAAAAATCAAAGAAAATCACATGACAGCTCTCATGATTACGCACAACATAAACGATGCCTTAACTTATGGAAATCGTTTAATTGTGCTAAAAAATGGGCAAATCATCAAAGACGTTAAACAAGAAGAAAAAAATAAACTCACTGTAACAGATATTTACGCGTTGTATGATTAGAATAAATAAAAAACCGAAGTAACTACACATGATGTTACTTCGGTTTTTATGTTGTTTGTTAAATTTATGTTTTTTAGTATTAAAAAATAGTTTCATTATATTTGAATGCTTGTTTATGAAAAGTGGATGATATACTACAAAGAAAAGAAACGGCATTATAATAGTTACAACGGTTGATAATTTGGAGAGAATACCTAAATGTAATTGTATAGATTGAATATTATAAACAGACTTTCTGCACCAAAAAGTATATAATTTACTGCATAAAATAAATTTAAAAAAAACCTTGAAAAGTCCATTCTTTTTGTATATAATAGTACGGTATTATATTACACTTTGTTCCGATATGCGATAGGGTGCTTGAAAAAGTTTATCGTATAGATGAGGGCGAAGGAAGAGAAACCAAAATGGAGGAATTTTAACATGGCAGTTATTGCAATGAAACAATTGCTAGAAGCAGGGGTACACTTCGGACACCAAACACGTCGTTGGAACCCAAAAATGAAACGTTATATTTTTACAGAAAGAAATGGTATTTATATCATTGACTTACAAAAAACTGTAAAATTAGTAGATGATGCATACGACTATATGCACCAAGTAGCACAAGACGGTGGCATTTGCTTATTCGTTGGAACTAAAAAACAAGCACAAGATGCTGTTAAAGATGAAGCATTACGCTCAGGTCAATACTACATTAACCATCGTTGGTTAGGTGGAACATTAACAAACTGGGATACAATCCAAAAACGTATTGCACGCTTAAAACGTATTAAAGCAATGGCAGAAGACGGAACTTTTGATGTATTACCTAAAAAAGAAGTTGCTGCATTATTAAAAGAACAAGAAAGATTAGAAAAATTCTTAGGTGGTATTGAAGATATGCCAAGAATTCCTGATGTATTGTTCATCGTAGACCCACGTAAAGAAAGAATTGCTGTTCAAGAGGCTAAAAAATTGAATATCCCAATCGTAGCGATGGTTGATACAAACTGTGATCCAGATGAAATTGATGTTGTTATCCCATCAAATGACGATGCAATTCGTGCGGTTAAATTGATTGTTGCTAAAATGGCTGATGCGTTCATCGAAGGCAACCAAGGTGAAGATCAAGTGACAGCTGAAGATTTTTCAAGTGATGAAGTAGAAGTAACTTCATTAGAAGAAATCGTTGAAGTTGTAGAAGGCGACAACGCTTAATTATAGAAAAACGAATGACTGTCTTAGAAGGAAAGAAAATAGCTTTTCGTCGTATTAAGACAGTCTTTTTTAAAGAAAAACATTATTGGAGGAACAGAAAGTGGCAGAAATTACAGCAAAATTAGTAAAAGAATTACGTGACATGACTGGCGTAGGTATGATGGATGCTAAAAAAGCATTAGTAGCAGTAGAAGGAGATATTGAAAAAGCGGTAGACTATTTACGTGAAAATGGTTTAGCAAAAGCTGCTAAAAAAGCAGACCGTATCGCTGCTGAAGGTAGCACAACAATTTTTGTTGATGGTAACACAGCTGCAATCGCAGAAATTAACGCAGAAACAGACTTTGTTGCGAAAAACGATAAATTCCAAGCATTAGTTGCTAAATTAGGTGAAGTATTAGCAAAAGAAAAACCAGCTAATGTAGAAGAAGCATTATTGATTAATGTTGATGGTGCAACTGTTGGTGAAATGATTGCGGAAGCAACAACAACAATCGGAGAAAAAATTGAATTACGTCGTTTTGAAATTGTTGAAAAAGGCGATAACGAAGCATTTGGTGCTTACTTACACATGGGTGGACGTATTGCTGCATTAACTGTTTTATCAGGAACAACTGACTCAGATGTAGCAAAAGACGTATCAATGCACGTTGCAGCAATTAACCCTAAATATGTATCTCGTGACCAAGTATCTGCTGAAGAAATTGAACATGAGAAAAAAGTATTAACAGAACAAGCATTAAACGAAGGCAAACCAGCTAATATCGTTGAAAAAATGATTCAAGGTCGTTTAAACAAATTCTTAGCTGAAATCAGCTTGAATGACCAACCATTCGTTAAAAATCCAGACGAAACAGTTTCTGCATACGTTGCAACAAAAGGCGCAACAGTAAAATCATTCGTACGTTTTGAAGTCGGCGAAGGTATTGAAAAACGTGTTGACAACTTTGTAGAAGAAGTTATGAGCCAAGTGAAAAAATAATCAATTTGACATCGAGAATAGCTCCCAACTTTGGGAGCTTTTTTCTAAGAAAGATTATAATGGAGGATAGGTATAGTGGTACAGCCAGTGTATAAACGTGTTGTTTTAAAATTAAGTGGAGAAGCATTAGCAGGAAATACCGGATTTGGTATCAATCCAGCAACAATTAAAGAAATCGTTAAAGAAGTAAAAGAAATATACGAATTAGGTGTTGAGGTTTGTATTGTTGTTGGTGGCGGTAATATTTGGAGAGGAAATATCGGTTCTGAAATGGGTATGGAACGTGCACAAGCAGACTATATGGGCATGCTTGCTACCGTTATGAATGCTTTAGCATTACAAGATACATTAGAAAATATTGGTGTACCAACAAGAGTACAATCATCTATTGACATGAGACAAATTGCTGAACCTTATATTAGACGAAGAGCAGTACGTCACTTAGAGAAAAAACGTGTTGTAATTTTTGCAGGGGGTACAGGAAATCCGTATTTTTCAACAGACACAACCTCAGCATTAAGAGCAGCTGAAATTAATGCAGATGTTATTTTAATGGCAAAAAATAATGTCGATGGTGTGTATAATGCTGACCCACGTACACATGCAGATGCAACGAAATTTAATGAATTAACACATTTAGATGTTATCAATAAAGGATTGCAAGTCATGGATTCAACAGCAAGTTCTTTAAGTATGGATAATAATATTCCATTGATTGTGTTTAATTTAAATGAACCAGGAAATATTCGTCGTGTTGTATTAGGAGAAAGTATCGGTACTATCGTCAAAAATGCCTAGGAGGAAATTGTATGATACAAGAAATTTTACAAAAAACAAAAGAAAGAATGGAAAAAGCAGAAGCTGCATTACAACGTGAATTAGGTTCCATTCGTGCAGGGCGTGCAAATGCAAGTTTACTAGAACGTGTTTCTATTGAATATTACGGTGCATTAACACCATTAAACCAAATGGCACAAATTTCTGTACCAGAAGCACGTATGCTATTGATTACACCTTACGATAAATCAGTATTAAAAGAAATGGAACGTGCAATTTTACAAAGTGACATCGGTATTACACCTAGTAATGACGGAAATGTCATTCGTTTAGTGATTCCACCGCTAACAGAAGAACGTCGTAAAGAATTGGCTAAACAAGTGAAAAAAGAAGCAGAAAATAGTAAAGTGGCTATCCGTAATATTCGTCGTGATGCGATTGATGAATTGAAAAAAGCAGAGAAAGCAAAAGAAATTACAGAAGACGAATTACGTCAAAATGAGAAAAAAATACAAGATTTAACAGATCAAGCAACCAAAGAATTGGATCGTTTAGCTTCTGAAAAAGAAAAAGAATTATTAGATGTTTAATAAAATCTCTGATAAAACGGCTATTTCCTTGTATTTCTCTTGAAATAAATTCTTTAAAGTGTTATAATATAGAAAATAAGTCGTGGTGAAAGGAGTGAACGGAAACGTTCACTTCTTTTTGTAACATACACGGCAACATGTATTAAGGAGGAATGAATGAGTAAAGTAGTTGATTTAGTAAGTTCTCTTGTCCACGATATATTTACTGATACAGATTTTGAATTAGTAGACGTTGAATTTGTCAAAGAAGGAAAATCTTGGTTTTTAAGAGTATTTGCCGATAAACAAAATGGTATTGACATTGATGAATGTGCGTGGATTAGCGAGCAACTAAGCGATAAATTGGATGCTATTACACCAGATCCAATTCCTCAAGCATACTTTTTAGAAGTGTCTTCTCCTGGTGCAGAGCGTCCACTAAAAACAGAAGAAGATATTCAAAATGCAATAGGAAAATATATTCATGCATCTTTTTATCAAGCGATAAATGGGCAAAAATTTATAGAAGGTACTTTGAAAGAAGTATCTACTGATGTTTTAACCTTAGAGGTAAAAGATAAAACAAGGTTAAATACAGCTAATATCGAACGTAAAAATATTGCTAAATTACGATTAGCAATTCAATTTTAATGGATAGTCTAAATAGAGGAAGGATTATAAAATGAGCAAAGAGATGTTACGTGCTCTAACAATGTTAGAAGAAGAAAAAGGAATTTCAAAAGAAATTGTCATTGAAGCATTAGAATTAGCATTAGTATCTGCTTATAAAAGACATTATGGACAAGCACAAAATGTTGAAGTTGTGTTTGACCAAAAAAAAGGTAATATTCATGTGTATGCCGTGAAAGAAGTTGTTGATTATGTATTTGATTCAACATTAGAAGTCAGTTTAGAAGAAGCATTGACAATCAATAAAGCGTATGAATTAGGTGACAAAATTCGTTTTGAAGTTACACCAAAAGATTTTGGACGTATTGCTGCTCAAACAGCAAAACAAGTGATTATGCAACGTATTCGTGAAGCAGAACGTGACATTATTTATAATGAATTTATTCAATATGAATCGGATATTATGACGGGGATTGTTGAAAGACAAGATGCACGCTATATCTATGTTAATTTAGGTAAAATTGAAGCAGTTCTTTCAAAACAAGACCAAGTACCAAATGAAACGTATCATTCACATGATCGTATTAAAGTGTATGTTGTAAAAGTTGAAAACACAACAAAAGGACCACAAATTTTTGTAAGTCGCTCACATGCTGATTTAGTAAAACGTTTATTTGAACAAGAAGTACCAGAAATTTACGATGGCGTTGTTGAAATTGTTTCTGTAGCTCGTGAAGCGGGAGATCGCTCAAAAGTCGCTGTACGCTCTCGTGATAAACATATCGACCCAGTTGGTACTTGTGTAGGTCCAAAAGGACAACGTGTACAAACGATTGTGGATGAATTGGGCGGAGAAAATATGGATATTGTTGAGTGGAATGAAGATCCAGCTAAATTTATTGCGAATGCATTAAATCCAGCACAGGTTTCACAAGTCATTTTCAATGATGAACAAACAGCTTGTACAGTTGTTGTTCCTGATTCACAACTATCATTAGCTATCGGAAAACGTGGACAAAATGCACGTTTGGCAGCACGTTTAACGAATAAAAAAATTGATATTAAATCAGAATCAGCTTATCAAGAATTAACAACTCAACAATCAGATGTGTATTCACTAGAAAATTTAGCATTAGAAAATGAAGAGGAATAATCATGAAAAAAAGAAAAATACCAATGCGTAAATGTGTGGTTTCACAAGAGTTATTTCCAAAAAAAGAATTAACACGCATTGTACGACAACCAGATGGAACAGTTGCGATTGATCCAACTGGTCGTTTAAATGGGCGTGGTGCGTATATTTCTTTAAATCCAACATTAGTTGAAAAAGCAAAACAAACAAAAATTTTTGAAAAGCAATTAGAAGTCAAAATAGAAGATGCATTTTATGATGAACTTTACGCTTATTTAGACCATAAATTAGCAAGGAGCTTACTAGGCAATGTTAAATGATCAAAAGCAATTAAATTTGCTAGGGTTAGCCACAAGAGCTAGATTATTGGTAAGTGGTGAAGAAATCGTATTAGCAGAAGTGAAAAAAAAGCGTGCAACATTAGTTATTATCGCAACAGATGTCAGTGATAACACGAAGAAAAAAATCATAGATAAATGTCATTATTATAAAGTTCCTTACAAAGAACAATTCACAACGGCGTATATTAGTCATGCTATTGGAAAGAAACGCTCTATTTGTGCATTTATTGATGATGGCTTTGCGAATAGTTATCAAAAACTAGACATGTCATGAAAAAATAGAGGAGGTTCATAATGGGAAAAAAACGCGTATATGAATATGCCAAAGAACAAGGCTTATCAAGTAAAGAAATTATTGAAAAAGCTGCTAAATTAGGGATTAGCTATCAAAGTCACATGTCAACGATGAGTGATGAAGATATTGCGAAATTATCACAAAGTCAAAAACCAAAAGCTGTATCTAAAGATAAAAATCCACTATTTGTAGCAGATAAAAAGAAAGAGCAAAAAGGACCTCAAGGACAGCAAAAGCACTTTAAGAAAAATCATGCGGGAGAACACAAATCGGTGACAAATTCGACGCAACAAACAAATCAAAAACCAAATGGGCAACATAAACAACAAAAGCCATTTGTAAAAAAAGATAGAGAAGAAAATAAAAAAACTATGGTATCAAACACTCCAAAACAAGAAAACAAACAAACAACTTTTGTCAAAGATGACTTTAAAAAGAATAAACCACAACGTTTCGCTAAAGATACTCGTGATGAAAACGATGGAAGCTTTGGAAAGAAAAACAAAAAACAAGACAAACGTCAAAATAATCATTTTGATGACAATGCCTTTTCAAGAGGTGGAAAAAAACAACGTCATAAAAAAGCAGAAGTGAAAAAACCTGCTATGCCACAACGTAAATTTAAAGAATTACCTGAAGTATTGGTTTACACAGACGGTATGACCGTTGCTGAAATTTCTAAAAAAATCTATCGTGAACCTGCTGAAATTATCAAAAAACTATTTATGATGGGTGTTATGGCAACGTTAAATCAAGGTTTAAGTGCTGATGCCATTGAATTATTAGCGGCAGATTATGGTATCGAAGCGCAAGCAAAAGTTATTGTTGATAATACAGACTTAGATAGTTTCTTCGATGCAGAGATTGATGCTGCTACATTAACAGAACGTGCACCTGTTGTAACAATTATGGGACACGTTGACCATGGTAAAACAACATTATTAGACTATTTAAGAAATACAAAAGTATCATTATCTGAAGCCGGTGGTATTACGCAACATATTGGAGCGTATCAAGTAGATGTTCAAGGAAAAACAGTAACATTCTTAGATACACCAGGACATGCTGCGTTCTCAGCAATGCGTGCTCGTGGAGCAGATGTAACGGATATTACCATTATCGTTGTTGCAGCAGATGACGGTGTGATGCCACAAACAATAGAGGCAATCAACCATGCGAAAGCTGCTGATTTACCAATTATTGTTGCTGTAAATAAAATAGATAAACCAGATGCTAACCCAGGTCGTGTGATGCAAGAATTAAGTGAGCAAGGTGTTATTGCAGAAGCATGGGGTGGAGATGTGCCGTTTATTGAAATTTCTGCAAAATTCGGTCAAAATGTAGACGAATTATTGGAAATGATTTTGTTAGTTGCTGAAATGCAAGAATTGAAAGCTAGTCCAGACCGTTTAGCTTTAGGTTCGGTTATTGAAGCGCGTTTAGATCCAAGTCGAGGTGCTGTAGCAACATTATTGGTACAACATGGTACTTTAAATATTGGAGATCCTATTGTTGTTGGGAATACATTCGGGCGTGTGCGTACAATGGTAAATGATCATGGTAGACGTGTGAAACAAGCTATTCCATCAACACCAGTTGAAATTACTGGATTAAATGGTGCACCACAAGCCGGCGATAGATTTGTTGTTTTCCAAGATGAAAAAACAGCTCGTGCAGCAGGTGAACAACGTGCTAAAAATGCATTGGTTGAACAAAGAAATGCTCGTCAACATGTAACATTGGATAACTTATTTGCAAGTCTAAAAGAGGGCGAGTTAAAAGAAGTTAACGTCATTATCAAAGCAGACGTACAAGGTTCAGCAGAAGCGTTAGTATCAAGTTTACAAAAAATTGATGTTGAAGGTGTTCGTGTACGTATTGTCCATTCAGCAGTAGGGGCAATCAACGAAAGTGATATTACATTAGCAGCAGCAAGTAATGCAATTATCATTGGATTTAACGTTCGCCCTACACCACAAGCAAAAATACAAGCAGAAGACGAACAAGTAGACATTCGTTTACACCAAATCATTTATCGTGTTATTGAAGAAATTGAAACAGCGATGAAAGGTATGCTTGACCCAGAATATGAAGAACAAATTATTGGTCAAGTTGTTGTTCGTGAAACATATAAAGTATCTAAAGTCGGAACAATCGCTGGAGCTTATGTATTAGAAGGACGCATCGAACGTAACTGTAAAGTACGTGTTATTCGTGATAATATTGTTATCCATGACGGCGAATTGGCAAGTTTAAAACGATTTAAAGACGATGTAAAAGAAGTGAAACTTGGATACGAGTGTGGATTGATGTTAACTAACTTCAATGATATTCAAGTAGACGATGTTATTGAACCATATATCATGGTTGAAATTAAACGCTAATAAACACAAACTCACTTGCATGAGTTTGGTGAAAAGATGAGGAGGTATTTATGGCAAATCATCGTGTAGGACGTGTTAGTCAAGAAATTTTTAGAGAAGTAGCAGATATTTTACGCTTTAAAGTAAAAGACCCTCGTGTAGACGGCATTACCATAACAGATGTGCATGTCACAGGTGACTTACAACAAGCAACAATTTATTACAGTACTTTATCTACATTAGCAAGTGACAGACAAGCAGAACAAACAGGTTTAGACAAAGCGACTGGCTTAATACGCCGTGAATTAGGGCAACGTTTAAGTTTATACAAAACTCCAGAATTACAATTTAAACGTGACGAATCTGTCGATTACGGTAATCGCATTGATGCACTAATCCGTCAAGTCAACGAAAAACAATAGTTTAATGATAATAAATCGTGTTGGTGGGAATAATCCACCAACACGATTTATTATAGAACCTTTTTATATTGTTGAATTTGCTGTTCTATTTTCTATCAATAAGTTATCAAATAAAAAAACAAGAAAAGAACAATCACGAAAGTTTAAATATTAAAAATTTTTACGAAAAAATCTATGTATAAGAAAAAGGCAATCACAAAAATAAATAGTTATTTTAATCTTAAATTTTTCATTTATCTGCTCTAGTCTATCATTGATTTTTATAGAATCAACTTACTTAATTTAAATATATGTTGAGGATATGCCCGTTATATTACTAAACATAAATATTGTAAATTATTTTCTTTGAAAATAAATTGATAAGAGATAAATATAGTGTGTATTTGAAAAAATAAATTGTAAAAAATAATGATTTTTCTTTTAAATTTTTAAGTTATCACTAGTCATAATGCTTGAAAGATGCTATAATACTTTAGGTATGAAGTGGAAACTTCACTATTTTTGAACGTTTGGAGGGAAAAACATGCGCGTAAACATTACATTAGAATGTACAGAATCAGGAGAACGTAATTACATCACAACTAAAAACAAACGTAATAACCCAGAGCGTATCGAAGTGATGAAATATTGTCCAAAATTACGTAAAAGAACTTTGCACCGTGAGGTCAAATAGAGCTATTTATGTATAATAGATATTTTAAAAAGGCTGTTTAAACAGCTTTTTTTATTGTATAAAAAACTAAGCTAAAATAGATAAAATCTTAGAATTTTTAGTGATAAAATATCCCTTTTTATTGTTAAATAAACTTTTATAGAGCTACAGCACTATATAAACTAAAAGATAAAGTTACACATAAATGAAGTGGCGAATTAACATCTTTTTGATGATGTTAGATTTTATTTTTCAAGTGAGTACAAATTTTTCCAACTCTTACATGATATTGTGAATAAAAATATTCTGAAATAAAAAGCTAGAAATCAACGTTTTTAATCGTTGTATTTCTAGCTTTTTACTATTTTTCCTAATATCAAACATCAGTATTTTTCGTGTTTGTATATAAAAATTCTGATATATAAACCCGTATTTTTTATTTATTTAGAGGTATAAAAAACGTATTTTGATTTATTAGGAATTAAAAAAGAATTGACAAGGAATTAAAAATGGAGTAAAATTCTATGAAAAATAAAGGATAACTGAAAAACGTCAATTTATATTGTGAAATACTTAATAAGTTATGTAAAAATTGTATAAAATACGTGAATATAGCATATTTTTGTGTATTGATAATAAACAAAATAGTCTTTAGAAAGGAGTTAGTATGGAATTATCACCTTATATTTTGAGAAAAAAAGTAGAAAATGGTGAATTGTACTTTAATTCTAAAAATAATCATTCTTTTTTTATGACAAATGATTTATTAAAAAGAATAGATGAAAATAAGATAAAACAACAATTTAATCAATATTTAAAAATACATAATTATTTTAAAGATTCAGATGAGTTTGAAAATAGTATATTAAAAATTCGACAATATGAAGATAAAACACTTGAATTTACAATTTTAGTACATGGAGATTGTAATTTTAGATGTAAGTATTGTTATGAAAAGTTTGAAAACATCAGTATGAGCAAAGAAACTGAAAAAAGAATTTTGGAATTTGCTAAAGAAAGATTACTAGAAAAAAGAATAGAAAATTTTCATGTAGCATGGTTTGGAGGGGAACCATTATTAGGATTTAAAACAATAAAAAGATTATCTGTTGCCTTTAAATCCTTAAGTAATGAAATGAATGTAAAATATTCTGCAAGTATAACAACAAATGGATACTTATTAAATGAACGTATTTTTAATCAATTAGTTAAAGAGTACGATGTGCGTAGTTTTCAAATTACCATTGATGGCGAAGAAGAAAATCATAATTTTCAGAGAGCTTTAAAAAATGGTTCAGGTTCATATCAAAAAATTATGAAACATCTAAGAAAAATGGTTGATAGTCCATTATCTTTTTCTTGTGCTTGTAGATTTAATATTTCTCAAGAAAATATTCATTCTATTAAAAGATTTTTAGATGGTGATGGAAAAATTTTTAAAAATGATAAACGCTTTAAATTCTATTTTTATAATGTAGGGAATTGGGGGTGTGGAGATAGACCTAAAAACTATAAAGTAACACTAGCTCATAAAGATGCAAGTTTTGAATTGTCGAAATTAGCAATTAGTAAAGGATATAATGTTCCAATATCAAGGTCGGTGATAACTAATTTATTTAATTGTTATGCTAATAGACCTAATCATTATTCATTTAATGTAAAAGGAATTATTCAATCGTGTACAGTTGCTTTATATTCAAGACAAAATATTTTTGGAACGGTTCATGGTAAATTTAATGTTCAAAAATTTAACGAATGGCGATTAACTATAGATGATGAGTGTCAAAAGTGTCCTGTTGTTTTAATTTGTAAATCAGGATATTGTCCTCCTGCACATAGAGTAAATAAGAATACTAGATTATGTGAACAAATTAAAAGAAAAATTGATAAAAATCTAGAATTGTTTGTATTAAATAAAGAATATAATGATTATCTTGATGTTGAAAGGAAAGGAGTAAAATAAAATGATTATTATTGAAAATAATTTATCTACTGAAGAAGAGATAGTATTACGTGACCATCATGAATGTCAAGTAGGAGGGTAGAATAGTAAATAAAATAAATTAAGTTAATTGAACAATGAATTTTTTTGTAAGAGATAGTCATTATAAAATAAATAACATCCGTTTAAAATTTTATAAGGTCAATTAACGTATGTCTCAATCCTAGAAGTCACACATAAGGATTGAGACATTTTGTTATATTTGTTATTTTGGAAAAATTTTAAGTGTTTTGTGACTATTTTTAAACCATAATGGAGGTTAAAATGAAAATATGTAAATACATAGGTTGGCAGATTATCGTTGTCTTTCTTGTGGCAGTGAGTGTAAACAGTGGCATGATTCTGATGAGACCCTTATTGATGGAACGTTTGTTAAATATTAAAACGACAACATTGACAATGAATACAGTTTTAGAGTTTTTAGTTTATGGACTTATTCTATACACAATATTTTATAGTTCTACGCTTTTGGCTAATTTTGTTAGTAATCATCTACAACGACGTATACAAATTGTGATGAAAACAAAATTACTTAAATCTTTATTTTTACGAGATGAGTATATGTATGATGAGAAAGTATCCATTTTGACACAAGATATGGAAAACCTTTACGAACATTATTTTTTAAAACTTGATATGCTCATCGCAAGAATTTTTTCTTTAATCGTAACGGTTCTATTTATTTTATGCCAAGATATTCGAGTAGGACTTATGTTTATTAGTTTTTCAATTTTACGTCCAGTACCACATTGGTTAATGAATAAAAAAATACAAAGTAGTGGTGCACAGTATGCAGAAAAACAAAAAAATTTTCACTTAAAAGTTGGCGATTATTTTAAAGGTGTTAATACCATATTTTATAATGGTGCACAAAAAGAACAGCTAGATAGTATTTTGAAAAGTAATGAAATGTATGAGAATGCTAGATTAAAAGCTGATTGTACAACAAATCTGACGTTTTTTTTTACTGGCCCGATTGAATTTATTGGTCAAGTATTGCCGCTTGCGTTAGGATTATTTCTTCAAACAAAAGGTGTAAATATTACATCAGCAAGCCTGGTTTCGATGTATATTGCTACAATGAGCTTGAATGGTCCAATTCAGACAATGCTGTACGGTATCTCTGATATTCAACGTTCAAAAGTTGTCCGTGATAAAATATTTTCTCTTTTGGAAACAGAAAATAAAGAATATACATATTCGGTAGTGAAGAATCTTCAGGAATTATGTGTAGTAGATTTAGAAAAGCAACAAGACAATCGTGTCTTATTTAAAGATGTTTCATTCACACTCAAAAAAACAGAGAAAATGCTTATTAAAGGATCGAGTGGGTCTGGTAAAACAACTTTGTTAAATATGATAGCTTCTAAAGAATCTGTCGAAAATGCACAAGTA
This sequence comes from Carnobacteriaceae bacterium zg-84, assembly GCA_013874835.1. Taxonomy (NCBI): domain Bacteria; kingdom Bacillati; phylum Bacillota; class Bacilli; order Lactobacillales; family Carnobacteriaceae; species Carnobacteriaceae bacterium zg-84. The sequence continues at coordinate 594,781 of CP059430.1, forward strand.
TTTGTTCGTGATACCAAGGGAAATGTTTATACTGATTATCTTGGAAATGTGGCCTATTTATCACAACAGCCATTTTTTATGAACGCTTCTATTGAGGATAATTTAACACTCGGACAACATATATCTAAAGAAAAAATGCTCTATTTCTTAAAAATAGTCGGATTAACTGAAGAGATTCCTGATATTTTAGAGTATCAACTAAGGGATAATGGAAATAATCTTTCAGGAGGGCAGAAACTTCGTTTAGAATTAGTTCGTTTTTTGATTAGAGATAAAGATATCGTATTGGCTGATGAAATAACAGCAGCACTAGATAGAAAAAATGCAAAAAAAGTACGTCATATTTTATATAAATTACCGATTATTTTAATTGAGGTAGCACACCATATTGAAGATGATACTGTATATAAAGAAATATTAGATTTAGATAAGGGAAACAAATGATATTAAATATTTATTAAAATGGAGTTTGTGAGATTTTATCACAAGGATTGTCAGATGGAAGTTGTTTTTAAGTTAAATAAAAATTAGAATACACTTAAAATAACTATTCGGTTATCTTTAATTTTGAGTAAGGGAGAAAATAATATGAACAAAAAAGTAAAATGGTTTTTAGGAGCTTCATCAGTATTATTACTGGCAGCTTGTGGTAACAATACGGCTAAACAAGAAGAGGAAGTCAAAAAAGGAGATATTACACAAAGTAAATTCCCTATTAAAATTGATCATGAAGGAACAGCTATTAGCGGAGGTATTTTAAAATATGCCATTGTTTCGGATAGTCCTATTGAAGGTGTTTTAAATGCAAACTATTGGTTAGGGGCTCCAGATGGAGAAGTTGTAGATTTCTTTGATGAATCTTTATTCGGTAGTGATTCAGATTTACATTTCACAGAAAGAATTGGTAAATTAACATTAGATAAAGAGAAAAAAGAAGTGACAGTAACCATTAAAAAAGATGTTAAATGGTCTGATGGACATCCATTAACGATTGATGATTATATTTATTCTTTTGAAGTCATTGGGCATAAAGATTACACAGGTGCTCGTTACGGCGACGATTTTTCAAATATTATCGGTATGGAAGAGTACCACAAAGGTGAAACTGATAAAATTTCAGGTATTAAAAAAGTTGATGACTATACTGTGACATTTAAAGTAAAAGAACTTTCACCGTCTATCATTCAATCAGGAGGCTTTTGGTCTAGTGCAATGCCGAAACATATTTTCAGTAATATTCCTATAAAAGACCAAGCTGCATCTGATGCCGTTCGTGTAAATCCAGTTGGTTTAGGAGCATTTCGTGTTACAAAAGTCGTTTCTGGAGAATCTGTTACACTAGAAGCTAATCCGTACTACTGGCAAGGCAAACCAAAAATTGAAGGTGTTGTTATGGAAGTTGTTAACACAACAAATGCTTCAGATGAGTTTGCTAAAGGAAATTATGACATCATGAGTGTCCCAACAAGTACATCTATCTATGACTCATTCAAAGAATTAGACAATGCAACGATTATTGGTAAATGGGAAAATACTGTCAATTATGTTGCGTTTAAATTAGGTAAATGGGATAAAGAAGCTGAGAAAATTGTGACAAACCCAGAAGCAAAAGCAAAAGACAAAGTATTACGTCAAGCAATGGGTTATGCATTGAACAGCGATGCAATTGCGTCACAATTCTATGGTGATTTACGTGCCAGAGCGAATACGTTGATTACACCAACATTTAGTAATTTACACTCAAACATTCAAAAAGGATATCCGTATGATGTTGAAAAAGCGAAAAAATTATTAGACGATGCTGGCTATAAAGATAAAGACGGTGACGGATTCCGTGAAACACCAAAAGGTGAAAAATTAGAACTTAAATTTGCATCTATGTCAGGTGGCGACGGTGAAGCGATCGCACAAGCAATGATTAAAGATTGGGAAACAATCGGTGTAAAAGTTAGCTTGGTAGGCGGTAGAACCATTGAATTTAATACATTCTACAAAAAAATTCAAGAGGACGATCCAGAAGTCGACATCTTCTCAGGTGCTTGGGGCTTAGGTGGAGATCCAAACCAAAATGGACTATGGGGAGATAGCTCAACAAACTATGCACGTTTTGTATCAGAAGAACAAAATAAAATTTTAAAAAGAATGAGTTCAAATGAAGCGTTTGATCCAGAAAAACAAAAAGAAATTTTTGAAGAATGGCAAAAATATTCAAATGATCAAGCATACGCTATTCCATTCTTATATAGAACAGGATTACTTGCTGTTAACAAACGCGTTAAAAACTGGGATATTACGATAGATACTTCACTCAATACAGTGACAAACTTACACAAAGTTGAATTGTTAAATAGTGCACCAGTTGCTTCTAAAAAATAATAATGGGTTTAGACATATTATGATAAACTAAAAATAATATGAGAAACCAAAATGTGTCATTTGATAACTCCCTTAATTTTAGGTTTAGCCAACCTGCATGAATTTATCAAATAAACATTTATAGAGCGATGACAAATCGCTCTTTTTTGTTATGCTTCTTTAAGTCCAGTGACACTCCGTTAGGTGCAAAACAAATAAACTACCTATTATTAGGATGAGAAACGATTATTAATTGAAAGGGGCTAATACTATTTTTGATAATCCAACGGTAGACGAAGATAAATGATATTTTGATAGAAATTTTAGCCTATCTATTAGGTAGATTTAATTGTCCCAATAGTAAAAATAATTGGTCTTGTGCTTCTTCAAGTGTATCACTTGTTTCGAGTAACCAATAATTCACAAAAGCGACTATACCACCTGCAAAAACATGAATGTAATATAAATTGGGTAAACCATTGAGTTGAATTGTACTTAGACACATAGCAGAGATAAGCATTTCTTTAAAAGCAGCTGAAAAAACAGCTGGCTGATTAGATAATAATTGATAAATAATAAAACGATTCTGATGAACAGCAAAGAGAATATTATCAAGAAATAAACGACGTTCAACGTCCGTTATTGACGTCATATCTTTGACAAGAGGTCTACATGCTTTTTCGATAGAAATAAGAATGTGTTGTAATAAACTATCGTAAAGATGTTCTTTCGTTTCATAGTGTTGATAAAAAGCGTTTCGAGAGATTTGTGCTAATTCACATATTTCTTTAACAGAAATTTTAGCCATATCTTTTTGTTGTAGTAATTCAAAAAAAGCTTTTTGAATGGCTTTTTCTGTTTTTTCAAATCGTAAATCTTGTTTCAAAATGACACTTCCTTTCTATTTGTCACATAAGTGACAATTTCACTAAATATGTAAATTGACCAATTTAAATGACATCTGTAATATAGTGACTATAACATAAAGAAAGGGTAAAGACAAATGACAAATCGTATTACAGAAATTTTAGGAATTGAAAAACCAATTATTCAAGGGCCATTAGCTTGGTTAACAAATGGTCGATATGCAGGTGCTGTTAGTGCAGCAGGAGGATTAGGCGTTCTAGGAATTAGTGCTGGACAAACAGTCGCAGCGACAACCGTAGAAGAAACAGTTGAAAATATGCGTCGTGAAATACGAATTGCTCGTCAAATAACAAATAAACCTTTAGGGTTAAATGTCGCACCAGGCCATCCAATGACAGATATTTTTACACAACCTATGTTAGATTTAATGGTTGAAGAAGGTGTGAGTGTTGCTGTTATGGTTGGAGATTTCTCAGCTGAATGGACGAAGAGATTTCATGATAAAGGTATTAAAGTTGTGTTTCGTGCTGCCACACCAACCGTTGAAAACACGGAAGAAGCTATTCAAGGTGGAGCAGATATAATTGTAGCAACTGGATTTGATGAAGGTGGAACAGTTCCCGAGAAAGTGATTGGTACTTTCTCTATTGTCCCGATGATTGTGGATGCAGCAAAAGGGCGTGTACCTGTTATGGCTGCGGGTGGTATTGCAGACGCTCGTACAGCACGAGCAGCCTTTGCTTTAGGAGCAGAAGGTTTATTTGTCGGAACAGCTTTCATGATGTCTGAAGAGTCAATTTTAGCATCAAATATAAAAGAATTAGCTTTAAAATCAAATGCTTCTGATTTGTTATTATATAGAACAGTACCTGCTTATTATCGTTCCCTACCAGGAGATATTCCAAATAAACTGTTGGAAATGAGCCAAGCAGGTGCCAGTGAAGAAGATATTTTTGAAGTGCAAAGAGGCTATAATGGTATGAGAGATGGCATGCTCTTTGGTGATCTTAGCAAAGGATTTGCATCATTTGGTTTAGGTATTTCCATGATTGATAAGATTGAACCCGTAGCGGTCATTATGGATAAACTGATGTCTGGGATTGAGGAGTTATTATAATATGAAGAAAAAACAAATGAAAATTGTGCTTCAAATGGCATCAGGTTATGGCGGAGAATTTAAAACATGGCGATTACCCGAAGCAAAAGCAGATGCTTATACAGATATGGATTTCTATGTTGAAATGGCACAGTTAGCTGAAAAAGGAAAAATTCATGCTTTATTTATGGCAGATACTCCTGCTTTAGTCAATGATTTAACAGAAGATACACCTATGCATTCTATGGATCCATTGATTGCAATGACTTCTGTTGCACGTGCAACAAATCATATTGGTTTAGTTGGTACATTTTCAACAACTTTTAATGAACCGTATAATTTAGCGCGTCATTTAAAAGCACTTGATGTCATCAGCCACGGTCGTGTTGGCTGGAATGCTGTCACGACTACAACTCAAGCGACAGCAGCTAATTTTGGTACGCATGTCAAAGTAAGTCAAGAACGTTATGAACGTGCTCATGAGATGATTGAAGCGATTCAAAGTCTATGGGGATCTTGGGGAGAAAAAGCCTATCTACACAATAAAGAAACAGGTCAATTTGCAGATATGTCAAAAATAAATCCAATTGAGTATACTGGAAATTACGTTCAAACGAGAGGACCTCTACCAATTCCTCCGTCAGAACAAGGGCAACCTCCAATTTTTCAAGCGGGATCTAGTCCAGAAGGTGTTCGCTTAGCAGGACGATTTGCTTCTGGTGTTTACGCCAATCCTTTTACAATAGAAGAAGCACGTGAATACCGCAATATGCTTCGCCAAAGTGCTGTAAATCATGGACGATCTGCAGATGATATAAATGTCTTTACAGGGTTTATGTTTACTATTGCAGATAGTAAAGAAGAAGCATTGGCACGTCGTAGAAAAGTAATGGCATTTGATCCACAAGAAACATCACAACGTTTAGATTATTTATCAGCTATGGTAGGTATTAACTTAAAAAGTTTTGATGTTGAAAAACCATTACCAGAAAATGTTCAACAAATGTTACAACCACATTGGCAAGATCCACGTTCTCCTAGAGCTGTGACATTGCTGCAAGAAGGTTACTCGCCTTTAGATACTTTAGCTATGGGTGTAATTAACTATCATCCAGTTGTTGTTGGAACAGCAAAAGATGTTGCCGATTTTCTTCAAGAGTGGTTTGAATCAGGTGCGACAGACGGATTTTCAATTGTTCCCGACTTAGCACATGACGGTGTGCGAGCTTTTGTAGAGCAAGTAGTACCCATTTTACAAGAACGTGGTATTTTCCACGAAGATTACGAAGGAACAACCTTGCGTGAAAATTTAGGTGTTCCTTATCAATATGGTATATTAACAGAGAAAATGTAATATAAAATAAGTGATTTAAAAACAGGAATTGTATTAAAAGTTCTTGAATCGTAAAATGCTTGACCTCAACAACTTAAAAATGTTGAGGTCAAGTGTTTTTGCCATTATTCAAAGTGCTCGTCAGATAAATGCAATGTTTCTTTTTCTAAAGGTAAATCAATATACGCTTCTTCTTCGATAACAAATGCTAAACTACCATTAAATTGTTGCGTAATATCTTGCTCAAAATCTGATAGCAGACGAGATAGAATGCCACATGTATACGTAATATCGCTAGCATAATCCGTATGTAGCAAACGATATGGAGAATGACTTAAAAAATAATCAAACTTACCACTGAGTGTGTAAGGAACACGAATCGTAACAATAAATTGTTTTGTATGCATCATAATACCTACGTGATTCAAAGCATTTGAAACAGCTGAACTATACGCACGAATCAAGCCTCCTGCACCTAGTTTGACACCACCGAAATATCTAGTTACGACAGCTACGACATTATGCAAATCATTTTTTTTGAGTACCTCTAGCATTGGTACACCTGCTGTACCACTAGGTTCTCCGTCATCATGTGCTCTTTGAATATGGTCATGCTCACCAATTAAAAAAGCTGAACAGTTATGCGTTGCTTTTTTATGTTCTTTTTTCTTTTCTTGAATAAAAGCAAGTGCTTCTTCCTCGGTATCTATTTTTTTTAATGCACAAATAAAACGTGATGCCCTAATAATAAGTTCTGCTTCCCCATCTTTTGCAATTTGTTTATATTCTTCCATAGTTTCTCCATGTAATTTTTGATACTTTCTTTAAAATTAAGTATAATGAAAATAATAAAGTTACGCAATAGGAGAATATTATGACGAATCACATTGTTCTTTTTGAACCCCAAATCCCAGCAAATACAGGAAATATTGCACGTACATGTGCTGCAACAAACACGCATTTACATTTAATCGAACCTTTAGGATTTTCAACGGACGACAAACAGTTAAAACGAGCAGGATTAGATTACTGGCATGATGTGACTATTTCTTACTATAAAAATTTAGATGAATTTTTGGATTTTGTTGGAAACAAGCCTCTATATTTAGTGACGAAGTTTGCCAAACACATTTATAGCGACATTACTTATCAAGCAGAACAAGATTATTTCTTTGTTTTCGGAAAAGAAACAACGGGGCTACCAGAAAGTTTTATGCAATCCTTTAAAGAACAATGTATTCGTGTCCCAATGAATGATGAGCATGTACGCTCCCTAAATTTATCCAATACGGCAGCTTTAGTCATTTATGAAGTCTTACGTCAACAAGGCTTTCCGCATTTAGAATTAACACATACATACGACACAGAAAAAGCAGAACACTTGGGGTGGTAAAAATGAAGAAAAAATGGGTAGGTATTGCTTCCGTACTAATGGGCAGCGCTGTTGTTTACTGGCAAAATAGAAAAGTTGTAAAAACAACTTATGAATTACCTATATTTGACTTGCCTAAAGAATTAGAAGAGTTTACAATTATCCAATTATCTGATATTCATTTTCCAAATGAATTGTTAGATACAAATCATTTAACAAAACAAATTGCTCAACAAAAACCAGACATAATTATTATAACAGGTAACTTGGTAACAGCTAAAGGCAATTATGATAGAAAAGAAATGACTTATTTCATACAAGGTCTTGTCAATATTGCACCGACGTATGTGGTGTCGGGTTATCATGAATACAAGATGAAACATCTTGACAAATTAAGAGAGGACATTGCTGAAGCAGGCGGGATTTATTTGGAAAATGACACCATTTGGCACCGTCATAAAAAATCCGGTGTACTTATTATGGGACTAGACGAAAAAACAGCACAACAAACAAAGGACAGTTTGTATTTAAGACGTATCCATGTTCCTGAAGAACATAGTTATGATGTGAAAATTTTATTGGCACATCATCCAGAATGGTTTTTATTTTACCATACCGAAGAAGAAAAATTGCCTGACGTTACATTTTCGGGGTATGCAAAAGGTGGACACGTTCGACTTCCAGTAATTGGAGGCTTATTTTCAAATAATCAAGGTGTATTACCAAACTATACAGAGGGTGTATATGCCCACCCGATTTTACCAGATAAATTACTAGTTATTAGTCGAGGGATTGGCACCTCTAAAAAAATACCACTTAGAGTAAATAATAAACCAGAAATGGTTGTTGCAAAATTGATAGCTAAAAATTAGGAGGAAACAATGATTAAAATTGGTGTTATAGGAACCAGTGCTATCACAAAAGAGAGTATGCTTTCTGCGTTAAGCACAAAATTGTACAAGCTCCAAGTTGTATATAGCCGAAAACTAGAAAGTGCTCAACGTTTTGGAGAACAGTTTGGTGTGACAGAGTATGAAACGGACTTAGAATGCTTTGTTAATCGAGAAGATATAGATTTAGTATATATTGCCTCACCAAATGCCAGCCATTTTTCTCAAGTGTGTACAGCTTTAAAAGCAAGAAAGCACGTTGTTGTTGAAAAACCAGCATTTGTAACAGCAAAACAGTGGGATACTGCCTTACAATTAGCAAAAGAAAATAATACCTATTTATTTGAAGCGATACGTACAGCTTATGAACCTAATTTTAACATTGTGACAAAAACAATTAAAAATTTTGAAAAAATTGACGGAGCAATCTTGAATTTTTGTCAATTTTCATCACGTATTGAAGATGTCTATCATGGCATTGAACATAATATTTTTTCTAAAGAACATGCCGGTGGTGCTATCATGGATTTAGGTGTGTACCTTTTACACGCTGCGCTTAGCTGGTTTGGTGAACCAACAGATATTGATTACGATGCACAACTTCTTTGGACAGGTGTAGACGGTCAAGGTGTTATTCGTTTAACATATCCAACATTTTCTGTTTATGGACATATCAGCAAACAAGTACAGTCCTATGTAGCAAGTGAAATATATACAAAAGAAATGACATTATCCATACAATCCATTGACAGAATAACCGATATTACGCTGATTAACAAAAAAACAAACGAAAAACAAATTCTTTCTGTACCAGCACATCCAGATAGAATGATAGCTGAATGGCAAGCGTTTTTTGATATATTACAAGGTAAAGATCAAGAATTTTATCAAGAGCGTCTGCAAATAGGTAGAAAAGTAACAGAAATAACAGAGCAACTAAGAAGACAAGTAGGTATTCTGTTTAAAGAAGATGACGAAGAAAGAGGATAAACATGACAACTCAATTACCAATGATTGTACAAAATAAAATGGAACAGCATCATTTTGAACGATTGACACCTATTCAAGAAAAATGTTTTGAAACAATCAAAAACGGAGAAGATATTGTAGCGGTTTCACCTACTGGAACAGGGAAAACATTGGCTTATATTTTGCCGTTTTTAGATAAACTAGAAAAAAATGAAACATTACAACTTCTTGTGCTGGCACCGTCACAAGAACTAGCGCAACAAATAGGCTCTGTGTGCCGTGAGTGGCTAGATGTTACGGTACAAGTTATTACAGGTGGCGCAAATGTAAAAAGACAGATAGAACAGTTGAAAAAAAAGCCAGAAGTAATTGTCGGGACGCCAGGTCGATTGCATGAATTGATGAGCCAAACAAAAAAAATAAAATGCCACCAACTTAAAAGTATTGTCTTAGATGAAGCAGACTATCTCTTAAAAGAGGAACATTTACATACAGTCAGAGATATTGTTAAACGTGCACCGTCACAAAGACAGTTACTGTTTTTTTCAGCAACATCAAACGACACGTTAGAACATATCTCAAAATGGTTTAATACACAAGCCAACTTTATCAATGTTGCACATCAAACATCAAATGTAACGCATGGGTTCATACGTGTTGAAGAAAGAAAAAGAAGTGATATATTACGTAAATTAGCCTATGTAAATAAGATGCGAGGATTGGTTTTCGTACAAAATGTTGGAAGTTTAGCTTTACTTTACGAAAAAATGATGTTTGAAAATATAAAAGTTGGTGTATTACACAGTGACACACATCACATAGAACGTAAAAAAATGTTAGATGCATTTAAAGAAGGAAACGTAACATTTTTATTAACAACAGATGTTGCCTCTCGTGGATTGGATATTACCGATTTACCTTATGTCATTCAATACGACCTGCCAAGAGAAAAGGATATTTACTTACATCGTGCCGGTAGAACAGGACGCATGGGAAAATCCGGCTGTGTCATCAGTTTTGTATCTACGAAACAAGAAATAGAGTATAAAAAAATAGTACCTAAAAATACAGATATTAAAGAATATATTGTCAAAGACAGTATTTTACAAGAAAAACACAAATGATTTTTTCGTTTGTGTTTTCTCTTATAAAGAAAATAAACTGAAAAAAAATAAGTTTTTATGAAAGCCATAAAAGTCATGACACGCCAAAAACGTTGATCTGACGGGGGAAATAAAAAAGTTTGAAAAAAAAGAAAAAAAGTTTGAAAAAGGTGTTGACAAAAAAAAGGTGTGTTGGTATGATGTATAAGTCGTCGCAAGGGACGACAAAATGACTGGAAACAGTCAACACAGCCCTTTGAAAACTAAACAAAGACAAACCAAATGTGTAGGGACAACATCCAATGGATGTGTCAAAACAAAAACAATAAATCTGGATGGAAACATCCAAAGATAAGTCAGCAAAAAAGAGCTTAAAAACTTTTATATTTAATGAGAGTTTGATCCTGGCTCAGGACAAACGCTGGCGGCGTGCCTAATACATGCAAGTCGAGCGGAGCTTAGAAGATGCTTGCATTTTCTAAGTTTAGCGGCGGACGGGTGAGTAACACGTGGGTAACCTGCCCATCAGATAGGGATAACAGTCGGAAACGACTGCTAATACCCAATAGGCTTGTGTATCGCATGATACACAAGGGAAAGACGGTGTAAGCTGTCGCTGATGGATGGACCCGCGGCGTATTAGCTAGTTGGTGAGGTAACGGCTCACCAAGGCCATGATACGTAGCCGACCTGAGAGGGTGATCGGCCACATTGGGACTGAGACACGGCCCAAACTCCTACGGGAGGCAGCAGTAGGGAATCTTCGGCAATGGACGAAAGTCTGACCGAGCAACGCCGCGTGAGTGAAGAAGGTTTTCGGATCGTAAAACTCTGTTGTTAGAAAAGAACACCTTTTAGAGTAACTGCTAAGAGATTGACGGTATCTAACCAGAAAGCCACGGCTAACTACGTGCCAGCAGCCGCGGTAATACGTAGGTGGCAAGCGTTGTCCGGATTTATTGGGCGTAAAGCGAGAGCAGGCGGTTCCTTAAGTCTGATGTGAAAGCCCACGGCTCAACCGTGGAGGGTCATTGGAAACTGGGGGACTTGAGTGCAGAAGAGGAGAGTGGAATTCCATGTGTAGCGGTGGAATGCGTAGATATATGGAGGAACACCAGTGGCGAAGGCGACTCTCTGGTCTGTAACTGACGCTGAGTCTCGAAAGCGTGGGGAGCAAACAGGATTAGATACCCTGGTAGTCCACGCCGTAAACGATGAGTGCTAAGTGTTGGGAGGTTTCCACCTTTCAGTGCTGTAGTTAACGCATTAAGCACTCCGCCTGGGGAGTACGACCGCAAGGTTGAAACTCAAAGGAATTGACGGGGACCCGCACAAGCGGTGGAGCATGTGGTTTTAATTCGAAGCAACGCGAAGAACCTTACCAAGTCTTGACATCCTTTGACCACTCTAGAGATAGAGAATTCCCTTTGGGGACAAAGTGACAGGTGGTGCATGGTTGTCGTCAGCTCGTGTCGTGAGATGTTGGGTTAAGTCCCGCAACGAGCGCAACCCTTATGATTAGTTGCCAGCATTCAGTTGGGCACTCTAATCAGACTGCCGGTGACAAACCGGAGGAAGGTGGGGATGACGTCAAATCATCATGCCCCTTATGACTTGGGCTACACACGTGCTACAATGGACGGTACAACGAGCAGCGAACTCGCGAGGGTAAGCGAATCTCTTAAAGCCGTTCTCAGTTCGGATTGTAGGCTGCAACTCGCCTACATGAAGCCGGAATCGCTAGTAATCGCAAATCAGCACGTTGCGGTGAATACGTTCCCGGGTCTTGTACACACCGCCCGTCACACCACGAGAGTTTGTAACACCCGAAGCCGGTGGGGTAACCGTAAGGAGCTAGCCGTCTAAGGTGGGATAGATGATTGGGGTGAAGTCGTAACAAGGTAGCCGTATCGGAAGGTGCGGCTGGATCACCTCCTTTCTAAGGAAAAGAAGGAAAGCACAACAGGGGCGTCTTGTTTAGTTTTGAGAGGGTTGAAAGACCTAATCAAGAGGTTGGGGGATTAGCTCAGCTGGGAGAGCGCCTGCTTTGCACGCAGGAGGTCAGCGGTTCGATCCCGCTATTCTCCATAGAGTACGATGGTACTCGAAGAAGACCTTTGACAACTGAATACATAGAAAACAAACCAAGAAAATTTTACCGAGAAGAGTTTTTTAAAAGAGAATCGCAACATACAGGGAAATGTATGGTAGGTTAAGTAAATAAGGGCGCACGGTGAATGCCTTGGCACTAGGAGCCGAAGAAGGACGGGACGAACACCGAAATGCTTTGGGGAGCTGTAAGTAAGCAATGATCCAGAGATATCCGAATGGGGGAACCCACTATCCGTAATGGGATAGTATCCATTAGTGAATACATAGCTAATGAGAAGGTAGACGCAGGGAACTGAAACATCTCATTACCTGCAGGAAGAGAAAGAAAAATCGATTTCCTGAGTAGCGGCGAGCGAAACGGAAGGAGCCCAAACCAGTCAGCATGCTGATTGGGGTTGTAGGACTACGATGTGAGAGTGAGTTTTATAGACGAATGGCGTGGGAACGTCAGCCAAAGAGAGTGAAAGCCTCGTAGTCGAAATGGAATGAGCCTCTAGTAGCATCCTGAGTACGGCGGGACACGAGGAATCCCGTTGGAATCCGCCAGGACCATCTGGCAAGGCTAAATACTCCCTAGTGACCGATAGTGAACAAGTACCGTGAGGGAAAGGTGAAAAGCACCCCGGGAGGGGAGTGAAAGAGAACCTGAAACCGTGTGCTTACAAGTAGTTAGAGCCCGTTTATGGGTGATAGCGTACCTTTTGTAGAATGGACCGGCGAGTTACGATAGCGTGCGAGGTTAAGTTGAAGAGACGGAGCCGAAGCGAAAGCGAGTCTGAATAGGGCGAGATAGTACGTTGTCGTAGACCCGAAACCAAGTGACCTACCCATGTCCAGGTTGAAGGTGTGGTAAGACACACTGGAGGACCGAACCAGGGCACGTTGAAAAGTGCTTGGATGAGGTGTGGGTAGCGGAGAAATTCCAATCGAACTTGGAGATAGCTGGTTCTCTCCGAAATAGCTTTAGGGCTAGCCTCGTTGTGAGAATCCTGGAGGTAGAGCACTGTTTGGACTAGGGGCCCATCTCGGGTTACCGAATTCAGATAAACTCCGAATGCCAGAGATTTATAAACGGGAGTCAGACTGCGAGTGATAAGATCCGTAGTCGAAAGGGAAACAGCCCAGACCACCAGCTAAGGTCCCAAAGTGTCTGTTAAGTGGAAAAGGATGTGGGATTGCTTAAACAACTAGGATGTTGGCTTAGAAGCAGCCACCATTTAAAGAGTGCGTAATAGCTCACTAGTCGAGTGATCCTGCGCCGAAAATGTACCGGGGCTAAACAGACCACCGAAGCTGTGGATTGACGTGAAGAGCGTCAGTGGTAGGAGAGCGTTCTAAGGGCGAAGAAGCCATACCGTAAGGAGTGGTGGAGCGTTTAGAAGTGAGAATGCCGGTATGAGTAGCGAAAGACGGGTGAGAATCCCGTCCACCGAATAACTAAGGTTTCCTGGGGAAGGCTCGTCCTCCCAGGGTTAGTCGGGACCTAAGGCGAGGCCGATAGGCGTAGTCGATGGATAACAGGTTGATATTCCTGTACTTGTCACAACTGATTGAGTGATGGAGGGACGCAGGAGGTTGAAAGAGTCCACTGATGGAATAGTGAGATCTAAGCAACGAGTTTGAAGATGAGTAAAATGCTTGTCTTTATAAGAATGAGTTGTGATGGGGGCTTGAAAGGAAACGAGTAGAGTCTATCTTATCAATCACACTGCCAAGAAAAGCTTCTAGCGAGGCTGTGACAACCCGTACCGCAAACCGACACAGGTAGTTGAGGAGAGAATCCTAAGGTGAGCGAGCGAACTCTCGTTAAGGAACTCGGCAAAATGACCCCGTAACTTCGGGAGAAGGGGTGCTGATGGAAGCATCAGCCGCAGTGAATAGGCCCAAGCGACTGTTTATCAAAAACACAGGTCTCTGCAAAATCGAAAGATGACGTATAGGGGCTGACGCCTGCCCGGTGCTGGAAGGTTAAGAGGAGTGCTTAGCGCAAGCGAAGGTATGAATTGAAGCCCCAGTAAACGGCGGCCGTAACTATAACGGTCCTAAGGTAGCGAAATTCCTTGTCGGGTAAGTTCCGACCCGCACGAAAGGCGTAACGATTTGGGCACTGTCTCAACGAGAGGCTCGGTGAAATTATAGTACCTGTGAAGATGCAGGTTACCCGCGACAGGACGGAAAGACCCCATGGAGCTTTACTGCAGTTTGATATTGAGTGTTTGTGTGACATGTACAGGATAGGTAGGAGCCTAAGAGGTGGGGACGTCAGTTTCCAAGGAGGCGCTGGTGGGATACTACCCTTGTGACATGAACCCTCTAACCCGAGTCATGAAGACGTGACTGGAGACAGTGTCAGATGGGCAGTTTGACTGGGGCGGTCGCCTCCTAAAGAGTAACGGAGGCGCCCAAAGGTTCCCTCAGAATGGTTGGAAATCATTCGAAGAGTGTAAAGGCAGAAGGGAGCTTGACTGCGAGACGGACAGGTCGAGCAGGGACGAAAGTCGGGCTTAGTGATCCGGTGGTACCGTATGGAAGGGCCATCGCTCAACGGATAAAAGCTACCCTGGGGATAACAGGCTTATCTCCCCCAAGAGTTCACATCGACGGGGAGGTTTGGCACCTCGATGTCGGCTCGTCGCATCCTGGGGCTGAAGTCGGTCCCAAGGGTTGGGCTGTTCGCCCATTAAAGCGGCACGCGAGCTGGGTTCAGAACGTCGTGAGACAGTTCGGTCCCTATCCGTCGCGGGCGTAGGAAATTTGAGAGGAGCTGTCCTTAGTACGAGAGGACCGGGATGGACACACCGCTGGTGTACCAGTTGTTCTGCCAAGGGCATCGCTGGGTAGCTATGTGTGGACGGGATAAACGCTGAAAGCATCTAAGCGTGAAGCCCCCCTCGAGATGAGATTTCCCATCTGAGAAGAGTAAGACCCCTGAGAGACGAACAGGTAGATAGGCTAGGAGTGGAAGTGCTGTGAGGCATGGAGCGGACTAGTACTAATCGGTCGAGGACTTAACCAAAAGAGCAGATGTGGTAAGAAGGAAGGGTAAGTGACTATGTATTCAGTTGTGAGAGGTTTGAAAGAACTTTTCTAAAAGCGAGAAAGTGTGGTAATGATGGCAAGAAGGACACACCTGTCACCATGTCGAACACAGAAGTTAAGCTTCTTAGCGCCGAGGGTAGTTGGGGCATTGCCCCTGTGAGAGTAGGACGTTGCCACGCTTTTGGTTTATCCGCAATAGCTCAGTTGGTAGTAGCGCATGACTGTTAATCATGATGTCGTAGGTTCGAGTCCTACTTGCGGAGTATAGCGCATTTATGCGTTTTTTTTTACAATCATTTAAGTGTGATGTATATAAAATATAATGCCGGCTTAGCTCAGTTGGTAGAGCGTCTGAATCGTAATCAGAGGGTCGAGGGTTCAAGTCCTTTAGCCGGCATTTTGCTGCTTTAGCTCAGTTGGCAGAGCGCAACCATGGTAAGGTTGAGGTCGTCGGTTCAATCCCGATAAGCAGCTTATTTAAAAATCTAATTTAAAAATGTTTTTAACGTGTGTTAACAGTATGTTGACACACGTTATTTTGATTATTTAATCGTTTTATGTTAATAAATAAAAAATGTTAATCAAAAAGTCCTCAATAGAATCCAAAATATCTTATAAATTATGGCTCTATGTCAAATAGGGTTGATGACTCATAAAAGGTAGTGATGTCACAAATGTTACGTCACTATCTTTTTATTTTAAGTCACAAAGTGATGTACGGCTCACCAAAATGTACACGATACATGTCTCTTCCCCTACGTTGTGCGGGGAAGGAGCTATTCGTACATCACTTTTGACTTAAACTATTAAGCAACTAGTGAAGTAGATGGTACGGTATATGGTACATATAACTTACACATTAATAAAATACGATTTCTAAAATGTGAAAAGTTACGATAACCATAGGCATTTCTCTTAAGTACTTTAATTTTATGATTGATACCTTCAAGTGCACCGTTAGTCAAATGATGGTAGATAAAGGTGTTTTTAATATAGGGTAAATACCCTTTGAAAGTTCTTAATACTCTACGTAAACCAGGAGAAATAGCTTCCTGTTTAGCCCATATGAGTATTTCTTCAAATCGGTCAAAATCTCTATTATGTAAAGCATCTCTTAATTGATGAACGACATCGTATGTGGCTCTTAGTTCTGGGACTTGTTCCAATAAATAATCGACTATCCCTTGTGTATGCGTCATCCAATCAAACAGTGGAAAACGGTGATAAGGATAACTACTTAGTGTATCTGTGTTACTTAAAAACAACTTCCAATAACGTTTCATTTTGTTGTATAAACGGCGATTATTCTGATGTAAAGCTTTCATTACATGCACTCTATGTTTCGTTAATTCACGATTTAATGCTTGTACAATATGAAAAGGGTCGATAATGACATGTGCATTAGGAAATACTTGCTTGGATATCTGAATATAGGGGCGAAACATATCAATCGTAATTGTTTTAACAGCTTTTCTTGTCTGGGTATCGTATCTAGCAAAGTAGTCTAATAGCGTGCTGGATTTACGGTCGTGTACAACGTCAATCAGTTGATGAGTCAGTGCATCACAATAGATAAAACTCATGGCACTATCAGAAGATTTTACTGACTTGAATTCATCAAAACATAGATGATGAGGTAATTGCGTGTTGTGATTTACTTTTAAAGTAGAGGCGACCTTATCCACAATACGTCTGACCGTATGTACAGATACATTGTGTTGTTTAGCGATGTAGGTTTCTGAAATGGTTTCTGTTAAAGTGTCCATTATCTTTTGTTTTAAACGGTTCGTGATAAAACAATGCTTATCCACAATAGGTGTTTCAGCTGTAAATGATGATTGACAGGATTTACAATAAAAACGTTGTTTAGTGAGTGATAAATAGGCGTTTAGTCCTGAAATTTGGCATAAAGACAGTCGTGATTGACGTGTCCCATTTTTTACAATGCCATTGGTTGTGTGACAATTTGGGCAACAATCTGGTGTATAGGTTAATTTACCGTATAAGACTAATGATTTTTTATGTCGAATGTCACACTCTGATACGTTTTCATGATCAAATGTGATGTTTTTATCCTTTAATTGTAGTAAGATTTCTGTTATATTAGACATAGGCAATTTCTCCTTATTATTTGGTGGTACTTTTAATTTAAGAGAAAATTGCCTTTTTGTCTACATAAAATTAGGGTTGCTGGCTTATGCCATCAACCCTAAAAATTATACAGCCTAAATTATATAGTTAACTCTAACAATTACGATTTGTTGTGCTATAATGTAAATAAATTTATGGATAAATATTGTGGGAGGTATGTAAAATGTACGGAAAGAGGAATGTATTGGGTGAAAGAGTACGTAAGTATGCTATAAAAAAATATTCTATTGGTGTTGTTTCGGTTTGTGTAGCTTTTGGGGTTTTATTTATAGGGTGTAATGAATGCGTTTACGCAGTTGAAAAAAATATGGTTGATGTGACTGAAAATACTGAAAATAAAAAAACTTTAGAAAAAGAGTTGTTAGACAAAAAAAGTTTACACAATAATGATGATAAAATTCCTGCAAATATTGATAATAATGTAAATGATGTAGAGAATAGAGAAAAAGAAACTGCATTAGAAACCTCTTTAGAAAACCATTCTTCTTTTAGAATGGCAAATGTGGATGTGAATGATGTAAAAGCCATTATTCCATTAGATAATGAAGGAAATATTAATGAAACTATTAGTAATGGTACAGTGGATAAAGTTTTAGTGATAAAAAATGATGGAACAATTACAAAAGAAGAAGCAAATGGTTCTTATGCGTACGAACCAAAACAAGTTGTAGATGATAACCAATTAGTTCCAGCTATTGAAGCGTTTAAAGAAGTTGAATATGATGATTTATATACTATATTGCAACCAAGAGTTCGTTTTTTAGAACAACTTCAAATTCAAAATGATTTAAAAAAAGAAATCGGACGAGAGCCTACAGGAAATGAATTGAATGCTCGTATTAAACAAGTATATATGGATAAGTTGGATATGAGACACCAATTTGAACATGTAAAAGATAATATCGAAAATACGATAAAAGGACTTGTCGAGCGTTCTGTTCAAACAGATATGAATAAAATTATAGAGAATAAATCTCAGATTTTATTAGGTTTATCTTATTTAGAAAGACAATATCCTTTTAAATTTGATACTATAAAAGCAAAAGATTTAATTTTGTATCATCCAGAAATATATGGTACAAAAACCGATCCATTGGATAGATTGATTGATATTGGACGTCTAACCTATGCTGATGTTGAATTATCAAATACAGATAAAACATATGAGAAAAGAATCAAATCTATTACAAAGCAAAATACAATTTATGACTTTATTGTAAATCATGTTAAAATGTTTGAACCAAACTTGACACCGAGCGATTGGTTTAAACAAAATACAAATGTGATAATTGTTGAATCTGAGAGTCCTTATGCAGATTCTAATTTATTCAAGAAGATGTCACATGATACACGGTTACGCTCACATTTAATTCCGTTATTAACGGTTAATGAAAAAAGTTTATATGCAATTAGTACTATGAGTACGGTTACTTACGGTTTATTGGATTCATATTTAAAAGATAAAACAGATGAGGTGGCATTTGAGTCTTTCAAAGAAATGATGAAAGAAACAGCTGTTAAACAAGAAGCCTTTGTCGATTTTTGGTATCGTATTAGTGAAAAAAAAGATAGATTATTTGAAGGAAATGATATTTTAGTTATTGATACGATGAGAAGATATAGTGATAATCCAACTGAATCAGGGAAACAATCATGGTTGCCGTCGTATGGTGAAAATAGTGTAGATGGTATTCGTCAGTTTATGGCTCCATTTAGGTATCATTTAGATTTTTTACAAGCAGATGGACAAGCTACTGGGGATATAGTGAATCATTTTTTAGCAAAAACATTAACCGATAGAGGACAATCTGTTTATACTCATGAAATCACGCACATGCTAGATCAAAAAGTTTGGTTTAATGGATATGCCAGACGTGAAGGTCAGGGTGTTGAAGTC
The DNA here is from genome assembly GCA_013874835.1 of Carnobacteriaceae bacterium zg-84. Lineage (NCBI taxonomy): Bacteria > Bacillati > Bacillota > Bacilli > Lactobacillales > Carnobacteriaceae > Carnobacteriaceae bacterium zg-84. The sequence goes on from CP059430.1 coordinate 613,965, forward strand.
TATGCTAGAGGTCTATTTGAGTCATTAAATAATACAAAAGGTGCTTCTGGTTATGAATCAATTTTTAATTTAAATACCACGTATGAATTACGTGGAGAGGGACGAACACAAAATGAGTCGCCTAATCGTTTTCAAAAAGAATCTGATTTAAAAGAGTATATGCAAGGGATAATGGATGTTTTGTATACATTAGACTATGCAGAGTCTGAATCTATACTCAAACAATCTAACGATAATAGAGCAATTTTATTAAATAAAGTAACACTTATACCAGATGCAAAGAGAACAAACCAAGTAAAAGACAGCTTTTCAAATATTGATGAAACAACAGCAGGAAGTTTGACATCTATCAATGATTTTATTGATAAAGGTATTGTATCCGGTCGATTAGCTTTTAAAGGGCATCAAACTGTTGGAGAAGCAACACCAAATGGATATCATGTTGTTCCACTTTTTGAGCCAATATATGCAGGTGTTCAAAATGATGTCGGTTCAGTAGGTGATGTTACGTTTAGACGTTATGCCTACGAATTGTTGGCTGAATATGGGTATAAAAACGGGATGATTCCATATCTATCTAATCAGTATGCCAATGATAAAGAAGCTTTGGCAGCTATTTTAGATAATGCTTATCAGGGAAATTTAGCTATATTTAAAAAAGATATGTTTAAACGCCGTATTGAAAAAGTAGATCAATTAAAAGAAACGCCATATTTTAAAAAATATAGTGAATTACAGACATTAATGGATGAAGCAATTGTTAAAGATTTAGAGCAGATGAAGAGAAATAAACAATATGGACAAAATATTTTGATTGGGGTTACTGCTGTTCATGATTTAAAACAAAAAATATTTGAATTTTATTTAAACGACACGAGTGATTTTAGAAATACTATCTACAAAGAAACCGTTTACGGCAAAGACATTGAAGAAACTCGTGAAGATATTCCGATTACGATTACTCACCGTGAAGACGCAAACCTTTGGGAAGATGAAACAAGAACAGAGGTTGGGGAATTAGGTGTAAAGCTTATTACAAAAATATGGATAACCGAAAACGGAGTGCGATTAGGAGAGCCAATCATCGTTTCTAAAGTTGAAAAAGCAATGGTACCTACTGTTATATATAGAGGAACAAAACCAATTGACAGTGAAACTGTTACAGAAACAGAAGAGGACATTCCAGTTACGATAAAAGAAGAAACAGATGCGACAATGTATACAGATGAAGTACGAACGGAAGAAGGGCGAGCCGGACTAAAACGTGTGAGAAAAGTACAACATTTTAAAAAAGGCGTTGCTTTTGGAAAACCTGTTGTAACCGAAGAAGTGATAAAAGCAATGGTACCTACTGTTGTGTATAGAGGAACAAAACCAATTGACAGTGAAACTGTTACAGAAACAGATGAGGACATTCCAGTTACGATAAAAGAAGAAGCAGATGCGACAATGTATACAGATGAAGTACGTACGGAACAAGGGCAAGTAGGATTAAAACGGGTAAGAAAAGTACAACATTTTAAAAAAAGCGTTGCTTTTGGAGAACCTGTTGTAACCGAAGAAGTGATAAAAGCAATGGTACCGACTGTTATATATAGGGGGACAAAACTTAAAGACCAATCGGAAATAATTGAAAATATGCCATTTACGGTTGAAACGATTGAAGATAATACTTTGACTATTGGAACAAGAATTGTAGAACAAGTAGGGAAAGTTGGTAAAAAACGTACTTATATTGTTAATGGTGTAGAAAAAGAAGAGGTTATCATTCAACCTGTAATTGAAAAAGTACGAATTGGAACAAAAAAAGTAGTATCTATGGAGAGTATCGCTTCAGTTGTATTGTCTGATAAAAAGGAAATTTATTTAAACAAAAAAATAATAAAAAATGTTGAACAAGAAGTATCTAAAGATAAATTATTACCAAAAACAAATACTGAAAATATCCCAATAGAGATAGGTTGGTTGTCTTTATTTACTAGTTGGCTATTGTATATAATTAGAGTGAAAAAAGAAGATTAGTTTAGATGATGAAAATGATGTGTATCAAGTGGAGTAACCATTTGGTACATTTCTTTTCTTTTAGAGTAAAGTTAAAAGTTATGTTGGTACAAAGTAGAGATATATAATATGTATTAAACTTAAAAGAATAAAGGTACCTATTTTTAAAAGAAGATTTTAATTGGATAAAACATCGATTTATCAATGTTTTTACGCACCATGAGGGAATCGAACCCCCATTTTAAGAACCGGAATCTTACGTGATATCCATTACACTAATGGTGCTAGACTAGTATCAGTTTACTGAATTTTTATAGTAAATTCAAGTTAAAAATATTTAAGCGTTATATAACAGGTTGTTTTTTGTTTATAGAACTGTTACAAAAAATTGTGACAGATTTATCATACTTTTTATATTTTTTATAAAAAGCTAAAAAAATATATGTTTTTAACAGATAAAAGACTTGATTTTATTTTACATAGCTGTACTAATTGTGATACAATAACTGTATCAATAAGTAATATACTTTTGTTAAAAACATCACAAGAAGGAGAATGAAAATGGCACAAACAACAAAAGAATTGTTAGCTGGATTTGAAGATAAACAATGGGCTGGTTTTAAAGGAACAGCTTGGAAAGAAAATATTGATGTTGCACAATTTATTCGTGATAACTATACAGAATATAAAGGGGACGAGTCTTTCTTAGCAGAAGCAACAGAGGGTACAAAAAAATTAAATAAAGTATTCCAAGATTTACTTGCTAAAGAAGTTGAAAATGGCGTTGCAGATATGGAAGAAAAAGTCGTATCAACGATTTTAGCTTACGATAAAGCCTACATTAGTGATGAATTAAAAGATTACGAAAAAATTATTGGTTTACAAACAGACAAACCATTAAAACAAGGTTTAAATCCTTTTGGTGGTGTGCGTATGGCAAAACAAGCCTTAGAAGCGTACGGTTATAGTTTAGATAAAGAAGTAGAATCAATCTTTACAGATTGGGTACAAACACATAACCAAGGTGTATTTGATGTTTATGATGATTCTATTCGTAGAGCACGTCGTAACAAAATCATTACAGGTCTGCCAGATGCTTATGGTCGTGGACGTATTATTGGTGACTATCGTCGTGTTGCGTTGTATGGTGTAGATTTCTTAATGAAACAAAAATATCAAGATTGGAAAAATCTTGAAAAAGAAACTTACACTGATGAAGAAATGCAATTACGTGAAGAAGTTTCAAAACAATATCGTGCTTTAAATGACTTAATCAAATTAGGGGATTTACACGGATTTGATTTACGTCGTCCTGCTCAAACAGCACAAGAAGCTATTCAATGGACTTATTTAGCATTCTTAGCAGCAGCAAAACAAACAAATGGTGCGGCAACATCACTAGGACGTATGGATGCATTCTTTGATATTTATATTGAACGTGATTTACAAGCTGGTTTAATTACAGAGCAAGAAGCACAAGAATTTATTGATCATTTTGTAATGAAATTACGTATGATTCGTTTTGCACGTACGCCTGATTTTAATGATGTGTTCTCTGGTATGCCAACATGGGTAACATTATCTATTGCAGGTATGAATAATGATGGACGTTCATTAGTAACAAAAACAGCATTCCGTTGCTTACATACATTGTATACAATGGGTGAGTCACCAGAACCAAATTTAACAATTTTCTATAACGAAAAATTACCATTGGCTTATCGTCAATATTGTGCACAAGTATCTATTGATACATCTGCTATTCAATATGAAAATGATGCTGTTATGAGTATGAGATTAGGTTCAACTGATGCTGCGATTGCATGTTGTGTATCTCCATCTGTTATGGGGTTAGAGCATCAATACTTTGGAGCACGTTTCTCTGGACCAAAAGCATTATTATATGCTGTATCAGGTGGTATTGATGAAAAAACACGCGATCAAGTTATCGAAGGTTTAGAACCAATTACCTCAGATTACTTAGATTATGATGAATTGATGGAAAAATTAGATAAAGTATTGGATTGGACAGCTAAAACGTATATGCGTGCATTGAACATTATTCATCGTTCTCATGACCGTTATGCGTATGAATCAAGTCAAATGGCTTTATTAGATACACATCCACATCGTTACTTTGCAACAGGTATTGCAGGATTAGCGTTAGTAGGAGATATGTTATCAGCTGTTAAATACTCAAAAATCCGTATTATTCGTGATGAAACAGGTTTCCCAGTAGATTATGTTGTAGAAGGAGAACAATTCCCAACATTTGGTAATAATGATGACCGTGTTGACTCATTAGTAACAAACTTCTTACATGATTTCATGGAACGTTTACGTAAATTACCAACATACCGTAATGCAGAGGTAACAACATCTATTTTAACAATTACATCAAATATTGTTTATGGAAAATCTTTAGGAAATGTATTCACAGGTTCTAACCCAGAAATCGTAGGATACCGTGAACCATGGACACCAATCGCACCAGGAGCTAACCCTCAATATAATTCTGTTAAATCAGGTGCTTTAGCTGCACTATCATCAGTTGCGAAAATTCCATTTGATGATGCAAAAGACGGTAGTTCATATACATTTGCTATTCATCCAAAAGCGTTAGGACGTGATGATAGTGATCGTCGTGCGAATTTAGCAACAATGTTAGATGGATACTTTGTGAAAGGTGGACATCACTTAAACGTTAACGTATTAAATCGTGAAAAACTAATTGAAATTTTAGAACATCCAGAAGAAAATCCACATGCTGTATTACGTGTATCTGGATATGCATTGTACTTAAATAAAGCAACAAAAGCACAAATTGCAGATATTTTAAATCGTGTTATTCACAATCAATTCTAATCTGTGTGTGATGAAAAGCTGTAAGTCTTTCTTGCAGCTTTTCTGTTTATTATGATAAACTAATTGTAAAGAAATCAAAGAAAAAGGAGGTAAGCGCATGACTGTTTTAGGAAGGGTTCATTCAACAGAGAGTTTTGGTTCTGTTGATGGTCCGGGTATTCGTTTTGTAGTTTTTATGCAAGGGTGTCATTTGAGATGTCAATTTTGTCATAATCCAGATACTTGGCGACTAGGTCAAGGAGGACGTGAGTGGACGGCAGAAGATTTATTGAATGAAGCATTAAAGTATAAAGAGTTTTGGGGAGAACGAGGGGGTATCACGGTTAGTGGCGGAGAACCTTTAATTCAAATTGATTTTTTAATTGAATTTTTTAAATTGGCAAAAGAAAAAGGTGTCCATACGACATTAGATTCTTGTGCAGCTCCATTTACATTTGATGAGCCATTTTTTTCAAAATTTAATGAATTATTAAAATATACAGATTTGATTCTATTGGATATTAAGCAAATTGATGATGAAGAGCATAAAATATTAACAGGACGAAGTAATCAAAATATTTTAGATGCGGCAACATATTTGTCTGAGGTAAATCAACCTGTTTGGATTCGCCATGTCTTAGTACCAGGTGGTTCGGATAAAGATGAATTGTTAGTACGATTAGATAAATTTGTGAAAACATTGAAAAATGTGAAAAGGGTAGAAGTGTTACCTTATCACAAGTTAGGTGTCTATAAATATGAGGTGCTAGGTATTCCGTATCCTTTAAAAGATGTGGAGCCACCTACACCAGATCGTGTAGAAAATGCTAATCGCTTATTACATTGTAAAGATTATACAGCTTATTTATCTATGTGAAAAATAAGTGTATAGATGATAAAAAGATATGTTGAGGTATATCAACATATCTTTTTTTGGAAATGTAACGGTATTTTGGCATTAGATGACAAGATACAGTATAATGTATAGAATAGGATAAAAGCTCCTCATGAGATAGTAAAAAGAAAGATAGTAGATAGAGGTTTCAGTGATGACAAATGGTATTTTTTTACAAGGTTCAAAACGTGCGATTATTTTGCAACATGCTTATACGGGTACACCAAATGATGTAAGGCTTTTGGGCACGGCACTTCATAAATTAGGATATACAGTCTATATGCCTTTATTATCTGGACATGGTACAAAAGATATGCGGGCTATTTTAAACAAAAATCCTAAAATGTGGAGAGAAGATACGAAAAAAGCTGTTCAATTTGTTTTGGATAAAGGGTGCGCACAAATTGCTATTTTTGGATTATCTCTTGGAGGAATGCTGGCTTTAGATATGTTAACGCAAAGTCATCCGTTTATTATAGGAGGAGGGTCTTTTAATTCTCCTGTTCCGTTGGATGACAGCTCGAAAGTCGAAGAACAGTTTATGGTTTATGCAAATCAATTTTATGATGAAACAGTTATTTCCGATAAGGAGGAATATTTGTCTGATTTAGTTGAAAAAATACCGGTGCAGTTGGAGCAAATTAAGATATTATCTGAAGAGATAGCACAGTATTTAAATCGTATTGATGTACCGGTGTATATTGCTCAAAGTGGAGCAGATGAATTGATTGATGCTCGTATTAGTGAACATATGGTTCGTCAAATAAGTTTTGCACCTGTTGAATTTGTATGGTTTGAAAAAGCAAAACATGTTATAACCATTGGTGAAAGTCGTGTGGCATTTCAAAATAGTGTGATTGATTTTATTGAGAAATTAGATTGGGAGGTGATATAGGTGAAAGAAAAAATTTTATCTCTTTTAGAAGAAAAAGCAATGACTGTTAAAGAAATATCAGAAGTATTGCACCAAACAAGTGCTTTAGATTTTAAAGCATTGGTAAAGCAATTATCTGAATTAGAGAGAAAAGGTCATTTAATATTTTTAGATAGCGGTAAATTGAGTTTACCTTTTAAGCATAAAACATTAACGGGTGTTTATCGTGCAAATGAAAGAGGCTATGGGTTTGTGAGTGTTGAGGGGATGATGGAAGATATTTATATTCCAAAAGGATACCAACAGACTGCACTTTCTGGAGATAGGGTTGTTATTGAGATTATTAAAGAAGCCGATATGTTGGAGAAAAAAGGTATGGAGGGGAAAGTTCTTTCTATTGAGCAACGTCAGTTGACAAGAGTTGTGGGAGAATATGTACGTTACTCAAACCACTTAGCAGAAAAATATGGCTATACGGGATATGTTTTACCAACTGAAAAAACTTTATCAGATATGACATGCTTTATTTTACCGATAGGGTTAGATGCGGTTGATGGAACAATTTGTGTAGTTGACATTACACAATATCCAACATTGGACAATCCTAAAAGTTTAGAGGGAGTTATCATAAAAGAAATTGGATTTAAAGATGCTCCGGGTGTTGATATTTTAACGATTTTGCATCAACATGGTATTCCTACAACATTTCCAGAGGATGTGCTAGAACAAGCAGAGCGTATTGCATTAACATTGAGTGAAGATGATTTAAAAGGAAGAAGAGATTTAAGACAAGAAACGATTATTACGATTGATGGAGCAGACGCAAAAGATTTAGACGATGCTATTTCTTTAAAAATATTAGAAAATGGGCATTTTCAATTAGGTGTGCATATTGCAGATGTATCGCACTATGTTACAGAAAATAGTCCTCTTGATTTGGAAGCTTATGACAGAGGAACGAGTGTGTATTTGACCGATAGAGTGGTGCCGATGTTACCACAACGTTTATCAAATGGTATTTGTTCATTACATCCTGATGAAGACCGCTTAACAATGTCTTGCGTGATGGAAATAGATATGTCTGGTTGCATGCATCATTACGAGATTTTTCCTAGTGTCATTTGTTCTAAAAAGCGAATGGTTTATGATACAGTAAATGCAGCGATTGTCGAAGGGAACAAAAAAGCAAGAGAAGAATATGCTCCTTTTTTACCGATGTTAGAGCAAATGCGTGAGTTACATTATGCCTTGTACCATTTACGTAGACGTAGAGGTGCGATAGACTTTGATACGAAAGAAGCAAAAATTTATGTTGATGACAATGGAGCACCAACCGATATTGTACTTAGAACGAGAGGGTTAGCCGAGCGAATGATAGAATCGTTTATGCTTGTAGCAAATGAAACGGTTGCGAAGCACTATATGGATAAAAAATATCCGTTTATTTATCGTGTCCATGAGCAGCCAGCAGAGGAAAAAATGCAACGATTCATGGAATTTTTATCTGCTTTTGGTGTGACGATAAAAGGTACAAGTGAAACCGTGGATGCTAAAGCGTTGCAAAAAGTATTATCGGATATTGAAGATGAACCTTATGAAGCTGTTGTATCTACGGTATTATTACGTAGTATGAAGCAAGCAAAATATGATGCAGCACCATTAGGGCATTTTGGTTTATCCACAGATGAATATACACATTTTACTTCTCCAATTAGACGTTATCCAGATTTAATTGTGCATCGTTTTATAAAAAAATATGAAAAAGAAAAACCGCTAAAAAGTGATTATGATATGCTAGAGCAACGATTAGAAGATATAGCACATCAAAGTTCTTTAATGGAAAGAAGAGCTGTTGAAGCAGAGCGAGATACGAATGCATTGAAAAAAGCAGAATATATGCTCGATAAAATAGGACAGGAATTTGGTGGCGTTGTTAGTTCGGTAACACGATTTGGTATGTTTGTTGAATTGGAAAATACGGTTGAAGGACTTATTCATGTGTCTAAAATGAGTGATGACCATTATGAATTTATTGAAAATCATTTGTTGTTGGTTGGCACAAGAACGGGTAAAACGTACCAAATAGGACAGCAAGTAACGGTAAAAGTAACAAAAGTTGATATAGATACACATGATATTGATTTTGAAGTCGTTTTATCGGAAAAAGAGAAAAAAACAGCGAAAAGAATGACAAAAGCTAAAAAACAAAAAGGAAAGCAACAAACAAAAAAATTTGTAAAGAAAAAACGTAAGTAGGTGAGTGTGTGCCAAAAGGTGAAGGAAAAGTAGTTGCAACAAATCGTAAAGCAACGCATGATTATCATATTGAAGATACATTAGAAGCAGGAATGGTTCTAACTGGAACGGAAATAAAATCTATTCGTAATGGACGTATCAATTTAAAAGACGGTTTTGCAAGAGTGCAAAAAGGAGAGGTATTCTTACATAATGTACACATTAGCCCATTTGAACAGGGGAATATTTTTAATCATGAGCCATTACGAACAAGAAAATTATTGTTGCATAAGCAACAAATTAAACGATTGGAAAAAGATGTCAAAACAATCGGGTATACATTGGTCCCATTAAAAGTTTATTTAAAAGATGGTTATGCCAAATGTTTAATCGGATTAGCAAAAGGGAAGAAAAATTATGATAAGCGTGAATCGTTAAAACAAAAAGATATAAAACGTGAAACAGATCGAATGATGAAAGTGAGGTAGTAGATGTCAGTAACATTTTATTTTATGCGTCATGCAGAAACGTATTTAAACAAATATGAACGAATGCAAGGGTGGGCAAATGCTCCATTAACAGAAAAAGGGATTTTAGATTGTATAGCGAGTGGAAAAGGATTGGCAATGACATCATTTGATGCAGTGTATACGAGTGATTTGCAACGAACAAAGGATACAGCAAAATTGATAATGGCTCAAAATAAGGTGTCTAAGTCTATGCCTTTTATTGAAAAATCAGAATTTAGAGAAGTATTTTTTGGTAGTTTTGAAGGACTATATGCACCAGAAGTGTGGCAGTCATTACGTCATTATGCAAAAAAAGAATACGATATTGACGTTTTAACAAGAGAAAATCAACTTAATTTTTTGCACGAAATGGATAGTACAAAAGATGCGGAAGATTATATGACATTTTGGTTGAGAATTGAAAAGGGGCTGTATGATTTATTAGAAAAACATAAAGAAACAAATGATACTATTTTAGTTGTTAGCCATGGTTTTGCATTGAATGTGATGATGCAAGGTATTATTCCAGACTATACCTATTCAAGTCCGCTACTGAATGCGAGTGTAAGCAAAATTATTTATGAAAATGGACAATTTCATTTAGAGTATGTGAATAGTATTGACCATTTCGTTTATTAAATAATTAGAGAAGATAAAAAAATGAAAATGATAATTATTTTCAGAAAAAAGTTGATTTAACAGCTATGAAACGCTTGCACAAAAAAGAAGCGAATGCTATACTATAAAAGTAAATAACGAAAGGCAGGGATAACTATGGATAAAGAAACAGTAACAATTTATGATGTAGCAAGAGAAGCAGATGTTTCAATGGCTACGGTCTCTCGTGTTGTCAATGGTAATCCAAATGTAAAAGCAGCGACTAGAAAAAAAGTATTGGAAGTTATTGACAGATTAGATTATAGACCAAATGCTGTTGCTCGAGGTTTAGCAAGTAAACGTACGACAACAGTAGGGGTTATTATTCCAGACATAACAAATTTATATTTTTCTGCTTTAGCAAGAGGAATTGATGATATTGCTGCAATGTATAAATATAATATTATTTTAGCTAACTCAGATCAAAGTCATGTAAAAGAAATGCAAGTATTAAATGCGTTATTAGCGAAACAAGTTGATGGTATTATTTACATGGGCTATGATTTAAATGATGATTTACGTTCAGAAATCATGCGTTCAAAAACCCCTGTTGTGATTGCCGGTTCAGTAGATCCACTAAATCAAATTAGTAGTGTTAATATTGATACAGTTGAAGCAGTTAAAGAAGCTGTGTTGAAATTGATTGATAATGGAAATAAACGTGTGGCATTTGTGAGTGGCCCACATATTGAACCAATTAATGGTGTGTATCGTCTAAGAGGGTATAAACAAGCTTTAGAAGAAAAGGGATTACCTTACGATGATACATTAGTTGTGGAATCAGAATACTCTTACAAAGAGGGTGAAAAAATCATTTCTCATTTACAAGCAAGTGGTGCAACTGCTGCTATCGTTGGGGATGATGAAATTGCGGTAGGTATTTTAAATGCTGCTTTAGCAAGAGGTATTAAAGTACCAGAAGAATTAGAAATTATTACAAGTAATAATTCTAAATTGGTACGAATTGTACGTCCTGAATTAAGTACAATTATGCCACCATTATATGATATTGGTGCTGTATCTATGCGTCTATTAACAAAAATTATGAGTAAAGAAACCGTAGAAGATAATGCGATTGTTTTACCATACAAAATGAGATATAGAGGCACAACAAAATAAGAAATAAAAAAGATCTATCTTCGGGGTAAGGTGTAATTCCTAACCGGCGGTAAAGTCCGCGAGCGCAAGCAGAACTAGTGAAATTCTAGTACCGACAGTTAAAGTCTGGATGGGAGAAGAAAAAATATTATTTTTATGAAGATGGATCCTTCTAGGAGGATTACAATGAAAGTAAGAAAATTAACAACGTTGGCAGTTTTGATTGCTGTGACAATTATTTTATCAAAAATTGAGATACCTATTATACCGTATGCAACATTTTTGAAACTAGATTTTAGTGATACTGTTGTCTTTATTGCGGGATTATTGTATGGGTATTCTGGATTATTAACAGTAGCTATTGGAAAGGGCTTATTATTGTTATTAACAGGCTCAGATATGATTGGTGCTGTTGCCAGTATTTGTGCCACAATCATATATGTAGGAATATTCTATATTCTTTACAAAAAAAATAAACATATTTTATTGCCAAGTATATGTAGTACATTGACATTAGCGATATGTTTATCAGCGTTAAATTATGTGGTGTTTATCCCTTTATATGAAACTGTATTTCACATGGAATTGGGTAATACATTGATGTTAGTATTAACAGCAGTACTTCCTTTTAATTTGATTAAAGGAATTGCTTTATCAATCGTGAATAGTATACTGGTAAAAAACAGTAAACGATTTATGATGTAGTATATTATTTATCAAAACGTTTAATAGCACCAGTAGGACAGTTGATATAAGCGTCTTTAAACGAAAACATGAGTGATTCGGGTATGTGAGTCTGTCTATCGTACAGACTATGCGCAATTCCTTCGTCATCATAATAAAAAAGTTTTGGTGCTTTTAGTTGGCATAAGCCGCATGCGATACAGTCTTCTTGACAAACATCGTAAAACATAAGGTAAACTCCTTTACTTTATCATGGATTTATCATACTATAAAAATAAAGATATGTATATAATTTGGAGGAATAGACAGTGGAACATAATGAAGAATTTGAACCGTTAGAAACAGTAGAACAAGAAGCGTTAGAACAATTAGAAGATGATACAGCAACTAGAGTAGATGAACCTTGGTCACATCGCTTTGAGAAAAAAGAAAGACCTACAACACGAAGTGCAAAAAATCATGCTGACCCAGAAGCTTCTTTATACACAAAAATTATTTTTGTTGTTTTAGCTATTTTAATTGTTGTTGTTCTTGGTTGGATTGGTTTAAAAACATTAGGTATTGGAAAACCTGCTGGAGAAGTGACAACATCTCCAACACGTGTATCTAAATTAACAATTCAAACAACAACGACAGAAACAACTAAAAAATCTGATGAATCGGCAACAACGACCACAACAGCTGATAATAAAACAACAACGACTACAACGACTGCAACAGAACGTAAAGAAACAACTAAAGCAAATAATAGAGGAAACAGAAGTACAACGACATATTCTGTAAAATCAGGCGATACATTGTATAGCTTGGCAAGAAGATTTGGTATGACAGTTGATGAAATCATGTCTTTAAACGGTTTATCATCTGATAGATTGAGTATTGGACAAAAATTATCTGTTTACGAAAACTAATGATAAAGCGATAGTTACTTAGTAACTATCGCATTTTTATGGAGAATGAACATGTCAAAAAAAATATGTGTGGCTATTGATGGTCCAGCATCTTCTGGAAAGAGTACGGTAGCTAAAAGAATTGCAGAAAAATTTAATTATATTTATTTAGATACAGGAGCAATGTATCGCTGTATTACTTTATCTGTATTGTCTAATGATATTGATATGCAAGATGAACAAGCGGTATCGGCACATTGTCAACAACAAGATATCCGGTTTAGTAAAAATATAGATAATCAACAAATTGTTTTATTAAATGGAAAAGACGTTACATCGGCTATCCGTCAGCCAAATGTGGCGGAAAATGTGTCTTTAGTTGCTTCTTATGAAGGTGTACGTACGGATTTGGTTGCTAGACAAAAATCGTATATTGCACAAGGCGGCATTGTTATGGACGGTAGAGATGTTGGAACTGTTGTTATGCCTGAAGCAGAGTTGAAAATTTTTATGGTTGCTAGTGTAGAAGAGCGTGCACGTCGTCGTCATGAAGAAAATAAGCAACGCGGTATCCATTCTTCTTTGGGGGAATTATGTCAACAAATTGAAAAAAGAGATAAACTTGATGAATCAAGAGTCATTGGTCCATTGAAAAAAGCAGAGGATGCGATTGAGATTGATACGACATCATTAACGATTGATGAAGTTATTCAACAAATTTCTGAATATATTGAAATGATACTAAATTGAGTCCCCCATAAACGTATATTACCCCTTAAATTCAAGAAAAACCTTTTAAAATATAGACTGTCTTAATAAAAAGTGGTATAATGTTCGTAAATATTGTTCTTTTTTAAGAACGTTTGAGCAGTGCTCGATTATAGGAGGTTTATATTCATGTCAGAATTTTTAAATGCCATGGAAGAAGCATTAAATAATGTTTTAGATGTTAAGGTTGGCGATTTAGTACAAGGTGAAGTGTTGACACTTCAAGACAACAAACAAGTGATTGTTGGTATTTTAGGTGCAGGGGTTGAAGGTGTTATTCCTGCGAAAGAATTATCAACTGAACCAATTGATAGATTGGAAGAAATTGTAAAAGTTGGAGACGTATTAGATTTAGTTGTTATTTCAACAATTAAAGATAAAGAAAACGGTAGCTATTTACTATCAAAACGTCGTGTTGATGCTAGAAAAATTTGGTCAGAAATTCAAGAAAAATTTGAAAATAATGAATTAGTTGAAGGGACTGTTAAAAACACTGTAAAAGGTGGTTTAACGGTAGATTTAGGTGTTCGTGGCTTCGTACCAGCTTCTTTAGTGTCTGAATTCTTTATGAAAGACTTATCTCAATTTAAAGGGCAAACATTAACATTTAAAATTGTTGAATGTGAACCAAGCGAGAATAAATTGATTTTATCTCGTAAAGAGGTTGTTTTAGCAGAAAAAGCAGAAAAAATGGCTAAAGCTTTAGAAACATTAGAAGTTGGAAGTGTTGTAGAAGGGACAGTATCTCGTTTAGCCAAATTTGGTGCGTTTATTGATTTGGGTGGCGTAGATGGTTTAGTACATATTTCTGAAATAGCACACGGTCATATTAGAAAACCGTCTGATGCATTAACAGTCGGTGAAACAGTAAAAGTAAAAATTTTAGATATTACTGAAGAAGGACGTGTTTCATTATCTATTAAAGAAACAGTACCTAGTCCATGGGATATTGCTTTAGAAACATTTAAACAAGGCGATGTTGTAAAAGGAATTGTGAAACGCTTAGTTGACTTCGGTGCGTTTGTAGAGTTACTTCCTGGTATTGAAGGATTAGTTCATATCTCACAAATTTCACATGAACATATTGCTGTACCGCATGAAGTGTTACAAGTTGGCCAAGAAATCGATGTGAAAATTAGAGAAATTCAAGAAGATGAAAAACGTATTTCATTAAACATTAAAGATTTAATTGAAAAACCAGTAAAAGAAAAAGAAGTCGTAGAAGAAGTTGTTGAAGAAGAAGTACCATATGATGTGACTGCAGATAACACAACAGTAACATTAGGTGATGTATTAGGAGAACAATTAGCGTCTTTAGAAAACGAATAATATGAGCGAAAAGATGGGAGAACATCTCTCATCTTTTTGTTTGAATGAGTGAAAATATACCATTATAATAACAAAGAAAAACAAAAGAGGTGAGAGAATGAAAATACCGACGATTGCGATAGTAGGTAGACCAAATGTTGGGAAGTCAACCATTTTTAATCGCTTAGTGGGAGAAAGAATTTCAATTGTTGAAGATATTTCTGGTGTGACAAGAGATAGAATTTATGCAAGAGGAACATGGCTAGATAAGCCATTTAATGTCATTGATACGGGTGGTATTGAATTGAGTGAAGAGCCATTTATGTCACAAATTAAACATCAAGCAGAAATTGCGATTGATGAAGCAGATGTGATTATTTGTTTAACGAGTGTACGTGAAGGTGTGACTGAAGCAGATGAATATGTTGCACGTATTTTACATCGCTCTCATAAACCGATTATTTTGGCGGTTAATAAAGCAGATAATCCAGAACAAAGAAATGAAGTATATGAATTTTATAGTCTAGGATTAGGCGATCCATTTCCAATTTCTGGAAGTCATGGATTAGGATTGGGAGATTTATTAGAGGAAGTCTTTAAAAAAGTTCCAGTTGACGATACAGATAAGGACGAAGAGAACAAAATTCGTTTTAGTTTTATTGGACGACCAAATGTTGGTAAATCATCATTAGTAAATGCTATTTTAGGAGAAGAACGAGTAATTGTATCGAATGTTGCTGGAACAACAAGAGATGCGATTGATACAGAGTTTACAGATGAAGATGGTGATATATTCCAAATGATTGATACTGCCGGTATACGAAAACGTGGTAAAATCTATGAAACAACAGAAAAATATAGTGTTTTACGTGCGATGCGTGCTATTGATCGTTCTGATGTCGTGCTAATGGTTTTAAATGCAGAAGAAGGTATTCAAGAACAAGATAAAAAGGTTGCCGGTTATGCCCATGAAGCAGGAAAAGGTGTTATTATTGTTGTGAACAAGTGGGATGCCATTGAAAAAGATAATCATACAATGAAAAAATTTGAAGAAGAAATCAGAGGACATTTTTTATACTTGTCTTATGCACCTATTGTATTTGTGTCTGCAAAAACCAAACAACGTTTGCATACTTTACCAGCATTGATAAAACACGTTAATGAAAATCAATCATTACGCATTTCTTCATCATTATTGAATGATGTTTTATTAGATGCAGTGGCAACAAATCCAACACCAACAGATAAAGGTAAACGATTAAAAATTTATTATTTAACACAAGTAGCAGTAAAACCACCAACTTTTGTTGTTTTTGTAAATGACAAAGAATTGATGCATTTTTCTTACGAACGTTTCTTAGAAAATCAATTAAGACAAACATTTGAGTTTGAAGGAACACCTATTCGTTTAATTACACGAGAACGTACATAAAACGCCATATTTTTACAAAAATATATATAAAAAATTATAAAAATATTTGCATAAATCATAGCGGTGTGTTATTCTTTTTAAAGAGTATTTTGAATAATTTGTATTCAAAATGTATCTAGTTGATTTCGTTAGAAATCATATACGGAGGTGAAAACATGGCAAATAAAGCAGAATTAGTAGAACGCGTTGCAAATGAAACTGGTTTTACAAAAAAAGATGTAGCTATTACAGTTGATGCATTATTCGAATCAATCCAAGAAATTTTAGCTGCTGGTCAAAAAGTACAAATCATCGGCTTTGGTAACTTTGAAGTTCGTGAACGTGCTGCTCGTAAAGGACGTAACCCACAAACAGGTGAAGAAATCGAAATTAAAGCAAGCAAAGTACCAGGATTTAAAGCTGGTAAAGCATTAAAAGATGCTGTTAAATAATGAATAATATTCCCCTTAAAACTTGTTTACTAAGTTTTAAGGGGATTCGTTTTTTATAATATCAGGTCTAAGATAAGAAAACCCGTTGAAGTAATTAAAACTTTGACGGGTTTTATATCATTAGTTTAAATCTAAAAGAACAATTTGTTTTTTGGCGTTAAAAGAGAAAGAAGGAACAACTTCTAATTCAAAACTTCCAGAACCGTTTACACCAAAATGGGAAATTGCATTTTCAAAAATTCTACCTGAAGATATATTTTGAATAGTATTTTCATTTGGATAAGACTCCATTTTTTTACTACCTACATATAGAGATAGTTCACTACTTACTAAATAATCTTTATCTGATAGGTTTTTGACGTCATATATTACTTTTAAAACACGTTCAGGATTTGATTTATCAAATTGATTACGTTGATCCGTAAATTCTGCACTTTTTATGGTGATTTCAGCAACACCTTCAAATGTAATGGTATCACCTATTTTATATGATTTTTTAGCAGCCATAGTTGTTGTCGTTGTATTTTCTACTTTTGTGGTGTCTTTTTGATTATCTTTTTGTACTGTTTCTGTTTTGCTAGAAGTATCTTTTTGCTTATCTTTTGCTAATTGTGAACCAATTCCTCCAATAATAACAAGTGCGCAAACAATAATAAACCATTTACTTTTATAAAAAGGTTTCTGTTTCTTTCTTTTACTGTATAACGCTTTTCTTGATGTAGTCATAATCCTATCTTCTTTTTGTATTATTATAATATTATGTTGTATGTATATTATATTGAGTTTGGGATACTTAGTCAATGTTTCATTCAACAAGATAGACTAATATGTTTCATCTACTAGTTTATTTGATGAGTAACAATAATAAAAAACCGATACATGTATTTGTGTCGGTTCTTTATGTTATGCTCAGTCTTGCTCGGTTAGGAGAAAGATAAATGATTAACGGCGTTTTTTGGGACAGATTTCACAGCCGATGCCGTCGCCATCTCTATCTAAATGTTTAGCATATCCGGGTTGTCCTGCGTAAATGGGAGCTTTTCCTGCTTCACATACATCTTTGCAATTACGATAATAGATATTAGGTTGTGTTTCTTCTTGAACTTCTTGAGTTTCTTCGGTTTGAGGAGGCACGATATTTGTTTGTCCACTGTTCGTATTTTGAGAGGGTTGTATATTATTATTTGATATGTTTTGTTTCGTTTTGTTTTCTTTTGTATGATGTGGTGTATTTGATTCAGTATTTTCTGTATCGCTCGCATGATGCGTAGTACTTTGTGTAGTCGTTGTCATTTGTGTTGTTGTTTTGGAAGTAGTCGTGGTTGTACGATGTGTTGTTGATGTTGATATTGTCGTATTTATTTCAGATGTCTTTTCTATTGTCTTTTCTGTTTTTGTTGTGTTATCGCAACCTGAACATACTAAACAGTATGAAAGAATAGCTGCAAAGATCATTTTTCGTCCCATAAAATCTCTCCTAATATGATAAAGATACCGCTTACTTGTTTTTTATGATACAACTTTTAAACATTACTTGCAAATGTAAAATAGACGATTTTTCATGTTGAATATGATAGAATAAACATGATATCTATATAAAATGAGGTAGATGACATGAATGAATTAGGATATAAAGCATTAAACTCTATACAAGATAACCAAATGGAACTAACAGTACAATTATTTGAAAAATCAGTATTACAAGCTATGAGTGATAATGAAGAAAGTGATGCGTATGATGTTATTGTTTCTTTTGCACAACTAGGGTTTGTGGAACATGCAATCGAAAATTGTGAGCATGCCTATCAACTTTGGGAAAGCGAAGATTGGTTATTATTGTTAGCCGAATTAAAAGTGGAGATAGATGCTTTAGATGAAGCACTGGAGCAGTTATTGATGATACCTGAGCAGTCACCATTGTATGTTAATGCTTTGTTAATGATTGCTGAGATTTATCAAATTCAAGGTGTGTATGAGGTTGCACAGTATAAATTAGAATTGGCAAAAGATATGATGCCAAATGAACCAATTATTGATTTAGCATTGGCAACCTTGTATCAATTTATGGGAGAACACCAAAAAGCGTTACAACACTATGAAGTGGTACTACAACAAGAAGATGAGTATGATATGGTGGATATTTATTATAAAGCAAGTAAGTCATTGATTGCTTTAGGAGAATTTGAAGAAGCAATTTCGTATTTAGAAAAAATAGATATGACAAATCATCATTCAGAATCGTTATTTGAGTTGGCATTATCGTATTATCAGCTAGAAGAATATGAGCGGGCATTAAAATGGTTTGATGCTTTATTAGTGAGAGATCCAGACTATTTATCAGCACATTATTATATGGCAGATGTGTATACAAAATTAAAACAGTTTGATAAAGCAAAAGCGTTATTAAGAAAAGCGTTGAAAGAAAATCCTTATCAAGCAGCGTTATACATACAATTATATCAGATTGAAAAAGATATTGACGTTTTAAAAGAAGCGATTGTATATGTACCGGATGATATTCAAGTACAATTATTATATGCACATCGTCTAAAAGAGTTGGAAGATTATGAAGAGCTTGTAGCGTATGTGGAACCATTATTGACAGATGAGGAAGATAGTGAGTTGTATTGGTTACTAGCCTATGCTTACGGTAAGCTAGAAGATGATGATAAGGCACAAAAATATTATGAGTACGCCTATCCAATCTATCAAGAAGAGATTACTTTTTTACAAGAGTATGCATTATATTTACGTGAAATTGGTCAGCGAGATAAGGCAAAACAGATGATTGCTAAAATTAAGCAATTAGATCCTTTGTGGGAAATATATTAAGGAGATTATATGTTAAAACACCATTTATTTCAGCAAGCATTACCTGTTCTTGAGCAAATCGAAAAAGCGGGTTTTGAAGCGTATTTTGTCGGCGGTTGTGTGAGAGATGCTTTATTAGGAAAGGATATTTCTGATGTGGATATTGCCACGAGTGCTTTTCCACAAGAAGTGAAACATATTTTTAAAAAGACAGTAGATGTTGGTATTGAACACGGAACAGTAATGGTGTTATTTAACGACAACACTTATGAAGTGACGACGTTTCGTACGGAGTCAACGTACCAAGATTTTAGACGACCAGATAAGGTAGAATTTGTACGTTCTCTTGAGGAAGATTTAAAACGACGTGATTTTACAATCAATGCATTGGCAATGGATAGACGAGGTCATTTGTATGATTTTCATAACGGGCAAGTTGATTTACATCATCAGTGTATTCGTGCCGTGGGATGTGCACATGAACGGTTTCATGAAGATGCGTTACGTATGATGAGAGCCGTGCGTTTTGCTGGGCAACTAGGATTTGAGATTGATGATAAAACGCAAGAGGGTATTCAAAAAAATGCACATCTATTAAAGAAAATAGCCGTGGAACGTATTCAAGTGGAATGGGAAAAATTGATGATGTCTTCGTTTAAAAAGAATGGGATTGATATATTTCTTAAAACAGGGTTATATAGATATTGTCCAGAATTTGCTGAACATAAAGATGCGTTACAAAGATTGGGAAATGATGTATTCGTACTTGAGACGGATGCTATGTATTGGGCAATTTTATTATACTATATGGGTATCAAAGATATAGATGCTAAACAAGTATTAAAAAGTTGGAAATTATCCAATCAACTAATTGATGATGTGAGCATTTTGTTACGTATTTTGTTTTTTAGAAAAGAAAGAGATTGGACGGTTGATGATTTGTTCCAAATCGGGAAAAGATTGTCTGTTCAAGGAGAAACATTGGCATATTTATTATGTTTGACGTCAGAAAAAACAGAGGTGGCAGACTTGTATGATGCTTTACCTATAAAAACTGTAAAAGATTTAGCGTTAAACGGTAAAGAAATTATGGCATTGTTACAAAAAGAAACGGGTGGAAAATATTTAGGAGAATTGATTGAGAAAATACGTGTGAATGTATTGCATAGTGTGTTGGAAAATGATAAAGAGGAACTAACACGTTTTGTGAAAGAAAATCGTGAGTAAAGACATGAGTGTGAGGTGCTTATGAAAATAAATAGTCAAGTATTGAAACAACGTGTGCTATCTATCAATGCTTTTTTGAAAAAGTATCATGTGATAAAATGGGCAGTATTTATCATGCTTTGTATCAGTTTTGTTTTTAGTAGCTATCTTTTGTTTTTAGCACGTACAACAGATGTAAAAGCGTTAAAAGCTGGGTTGGAACAAACGACAAAAGTATATGATTTACACGATCAAGAAGCGGGGGAATTGTTTAGTCAAAAAGGGACATATGTCCCTTTAGAACAAATTTCTGAGAATATTGTTAATGCCGTTATTTCAACTGAGGATAAACGTTTTTATGATCATCAAGGCATAGATTATATGGGTATTGCGCGTTCTTTGGTAGGTTTTGTTACACATGGGTTTAAGCTAACTGGTGGTGGCAGTACTTTAACACAACAATTAGCAAAAAATTCATATTTAACGCAACAACAAACGTTTTTAAGAAAAGCTCAAGAAATTTTTTTGGCTTTGGAAATCGAAAGACACTATACCAAAGATGAGATTTTAACGATGTATTTAAACCACGCTTATTTTGGACATGGGGTCTGGGGAGTTGAAGATGCCTCGAAAAAATATTTTGGAAAGTCGGCAAAAGATATTAGTGTTTCAGAAGCAGCAGTTATTGCGGGGATGTTAAAAGGTCCGGGATACTACAATCCAATTGATCATGAAGATCAAGCAAAAAATAGACGAAATACAGTATTGCAGTTAATGGCTGATAATGACAAGATTTCAAAGGACATTTTAGATACAGCTTCTCAAGAACCGATTGTATTAAAAGATGCCTATGAAACGGCAACATCTTATAAATATCCTTATTTTTTTGATGCGGTTATTCGTGAGGCAAAAGAAAAGTATGGATTAGATGAGGAAGATATTTTAACGAAAGGTTATAAAATATACACGACATTAGATCAGACGTATCAAAATCAATTAGACAATGCGTATGCAAGAGGAGAGTTGTTTCCAAATGCAGATGATGGCACACTTGTTCAAAGTGCTTCGATTTTAGCTGACCCAACAACAGGCGGTGTTATGGCGTTGATTGGGGGACGGGGAAATTATGTGTATCAAGGATTTTCACGTGCGACACAGATGTATCGTCAACCGGGTTCAACATTAAAGCCTTTAGTAGTGTATACACCAGCTTTAGAAAATGGATATACACCAGAATCGATGATGATTGATGAAGAATTATCATATGGAACAGATAATTACACGCCTAAAAACTGGGATCATCAAACAGTAGGTACATTACCGATGTATCAAGCATTAGCCTTGAGTAAAAACACTAGTGCTGTTTGGCTATTGGATAAAATTGGTCTAAAAAAAGGGATTGATAAATTGCATCAATTTGGTATCGAAACAGAAAAGGCAGATCATTATCTGGGTGTTGCTTTAGGTGGAATGACAAAAGGAGTAACTCCTCTTGCTTTAACAAGTGCATATACAGCTTTTGCTAATAAAGGTGTTCGACAAGATGCTTATTTTATTCGACGCATTGTTGATGCGACCGGAGCGGTAATTGTGAATAAAACGCATACCGATAGTCAGCGTGTGATGAGTGAGAAAATTGCTACAGATATGACACGTATGATGTTAGGTGTTTATACAAGTGAGGGGACAGGTCAAGTACGATTACCAGCTGGGTTACAAATAGCAGGTAAAACAGGTACAACCGAGTTTGCTGATAAAGGCGTACAAGACCAGTGGGCTGTTGCTTATACACCTGATTTTGTGTTTACTTCGTGGATGGGATTTGATAAGACAGATGATACACATCATTTAAGTATTGACTATCAAAATAGCATTCACCCATTTTTTAATGTTGCTGTGAATAATATCATTGCTGTTTCACCAAAAACATCTTTTGAAACAACATCTATCCAATCTGAAAAGCAAGCAGAACAAGAACAGAAAAAACAAGATTGGTTAAGTGGTGTGAAAGATTTGGGAGAAACATTGAAAAAAGGTGCTGAAAATTTATGGAATGGTGTTATTGATTTTTTCAATGGGAAAAAATAAAAACGTCATACCTCGACATCTGAAGGTGTCAAGGTATGACGTTTATTTTTGGCTCTATAATAAATCGTCTTGGTGGAGAGCTTTTTTTGCTACTAAAAAGAAAAAACGCATTGTAGGACAATGCGTTTTGCTGTGTGATTAAACACGTTCAACTTTTCCAGATTTTAATGCACGAGCTGAAACCCAAACTTTTTTAGGTTTACCATCTACTAAAATGC